>NZ_CP015124.1:1200000-1542500 GCF_001678945.1 Phaeobacter gallaeciensis | reverse complement strand
ACCCCGACGAGGGGAGTGAAACAGTACCTGAAACCGAACGCCTACAATCAGTTGGAGGCCCCTTGAGGGCTGACAGCGTACCTTTTGTATAATGGGTCATCGACTTGGTCTCACGAGCAAGCTTAAGCCGCTAGGCGAAGGCGCAGCGAAAGCGAGTCTTAATAGGGCGAATGAGTTCGTGGGATCAGACCCGAAACCGAGTGATCTAGGCATGGCCAGGTTGAAGGTGCGGTAACACGCACTGGAGGACCGAACCCACATCTGTTGAAAAAGATCGGGATGAGCTGTGCCTAGGGGTGAAAGGCCAATCAAACTCGGAGATAGCTGGTTCTCTGCGAAATCTATTTAGGTAGAGCGTCATCCGAATACCCCGGGGGGTAGAGCACTGGATGGGTAATGGGGCCCCACAGGCTTACTGATCCTAACCAAACTCCGAATACCCGGGAGTACTAGATGGCAGACACACTGCGGATGCTAACGTCCGTAGTGGAGAGGGAAACAACCCTGACCTCCGGCTAAGGCCCCCAATTCATGGCTAAGTGGGAAAGCAGGTGGGACGACCAAAACAACCAGGAGGTTGGCTTAGAAGCAGCCATCCTTTAAAGATAGCGTAACAGCTCACTGGTCTAAATAAGTTGTCCTGCGGCGAAGATGTAACGGGGCTCAAGCCATGAGCCGAAGCCGAGGATGCACATAGTGCATGGTAGCAGAGCGTAGTGTGACATAGTCTCATGTCTCCTTACTTCCTTCGGGAAGATTGGAGACAAGAGGCTTTCGATGAAGCCGGGGCGTGAGCCATCCGGTGGAGAGATCACTAGCGAGAATGATGACATGAGTAGCGACAAAGAGTGTGAGAGACACTCTCGCCGAAAGTCCAAGGGTTCCTGCTTAAAGCTAATCTGAGCAGGGTAAGCCGGCCCCTAAGCCGAGGCCGAAAGGCGTAGGCGATGGGAACCAGGTTAATATTCCTGGGCCAGGAGGATGTGACGGATTGCGACTGTAGTTCAGCCTTATCGGATTGGTTGGGCTGCTGAGCAGTCCCTGGAAATAGCCCTCCATCAGACCGTACCCTAAACCGACACAGGTGGACTGGTAGAGAATACCAAGGCGCTTGAGAGAACGATGTTGAAGGAACTCGGCAAAATACCTCCGTAAGTTCGCGAGAAGGAGGCCCGGGTTCAAGGCAACTTGGATCCGGGGGCACAAACCAGGGGGTGGCGACTGTTTATTAAAAACACAGGGCTCTGCGAAGTCGCAAGACGACGTATAGGGTCTGACGCCTGCCCGGTGCCTGAAGGTTAAAAGGAGGAGTGAGAGCTCCGAATTGAAGCCCAGGTAAACGGCGGCCGTAACTATAACGGTCCTAAGGTAGCGAAATTCCTTGTCGGGTAAGTTCCGACCTGCACGAATGGCGTAACGACTTCCCCGCTGTCTCCAACATCGACTCAGCGAAATTGAATTGCCTGTCAAGATGCAGGCTTCCCGCGGTTAGACGGAAAGACCCCGTGCACCTTTACTACAGCTTCGCACTGGCATCAGGATTGTGATGTGCAGGATAGGTGGTAGGCATCGAAACCAGAACGCTAGTTCCGGTGGAGCCTCCCTTGAGATACCACCCTTCGCACTCTTGATGTCTAACCGCGGTCCGTTATCCGGATCCGGGACCCTGCGTGGCGGGTAGTTTGACTGGGGCGGTCGCCTCCTAAAGCGTAACGGAGGCGCGCGAAGGTTGGCTCAGAGCGGTCGGAAATCGCTCGTTGAGTGCAATGGCAGAAGCCAGCCTGACTGCGAGACTGACAAGTCGAGCAGAGACGAAAGTCGGCCATAGTGATCCGGTGGTCCCGAGTGGAAGGGCCATCGCTCAACGGATAAAAGGTACGCCGGGGATAACAGGCTGATACTGCCCAAGAGTCCATATCGACGGCAGTGTTTGGCACCTCGATGTCGGCTCATCTCATCCTGGGGCTGGAGCAGGTCCCAAGGGTACGGCTGTTCGCCGTTTAAAGAGGTACGTGAGCTGGGTTTAGAACGTCGTGAGACAGTTCGGTCCCTATCTGCCGTGGGTGTAGGATACTTGAGAGGAGTTGCCCCTAGTACGAGAGGACCGGGGTGAACGATCCACTGGTGGACCTGTTATCGTGCCAACGGTAGTGCAGGGTAGCTATGATCGGAAAGGATAACCGCTGAAGGCATCTAAGCGGGAAGCCCCCCTCAAAACAAGGTATCCCTGAGGGCCGTGGAAGACCACCACGTCAATAGGCCGGAGATGTAAGTGCAGCAATGCATTCAGTTGACCGGTACTAATCGCCCGATAGGCTTGATCTGTTCCAGTAACAGACAGTCTCGTAAACACCAAAAAGCAAAACGAAACTTGGACAAAACGTTGATCTAAAAACCTTCCGCTTTTGGAAAACGACCCGTGACATAACGGGCCTGCGGCAACGGGCATTTGCTTCGCAAATATCCTGCCTGCCGCAAATACCAAAAGCCGGAGGCTTTTGGTATTTACTCGGTTTGGTGGTCATAGCACGAGCAAAACACCCGGTCCCATCCCGAACCCGGAAGTTAAGTGCCGTCGCGCCAATGGTACTTGGGCTTAAGCCCTGGGAGAGTAGGTCACCGCCAAACCTAGTAAATACCAAAAAAATCTCTCTAACGATCATAACCAACAATCTCCGCGGGATGGAGCAGCCCGGTAGCTCGTCAGGCTCATAACCTGAAGGTCGCAGGTTCAAATCCTGCTCCCGCAACCAACTTTAGCGAACACGCCGCACCCGAAAGGGCTGCGGCGTTTTTGTGTCACGCCAGTGCCTTGAAACATCCGGGACACCTCGCCCCGGATCTCAATCGCAACACCACCCTGTGCCTGCGGGTCGCCCTAGACGCGGACTTCGCCCAGAAGCTCCCGCAACAGCGCGTTCGCCTCGACCATATGATCGCTGCCGGTCAGCAGCTCTTCCAGACGTGCGACCTGGGCACGGTCGATCGCCTCCAGATCCTCCCGGGAAGGCACATTGAGACTGTTCTCTTCGGAAATCTCCGCGAGTTCCGCCCGGAGCGCATCGCGCTCCGCCTCCCTCGCCTTTAAGCGCTCCATGAGCGCGGCGCTGGCGTCATCTCCTTCGAGCCGGTCCAGCAGGCGTTCGATTGCACCTTCCGCTTTCCTGAGCTGCGCCTCAGGCGCAGCATGGGAGGCGGCGTTCTGGTCAGGGCGGCCAGACATCAGGCACGTGACCTCTTCTGCGAAGGCGGGTGTCAGGAGGCCCTTGCGGAGCCGTGCCAGCACGCGGCTCTCCAGTTCATGGCGCGTGATGGTCCGTCCGGCTGTTTGCGCATTCCTGCTTGCCTTGGCTCTTGCGGTTGTAGCAGCCGTAACGCTCCTTGCCGGTGATCGTGAAACCGCCGCCGCAGCAGCCGCATTTGACGATCCCGTTCAGCAGATACCGGGCGCGGTGACTTCCGTTCAAAGGTGCTGCCTTTCTGGCGTAGATGGTGTGCGTCTTCTCGAGACGGTTCTGGACTGTGTTCAGACATCGTCTTCAATGATCGCGAGTTCGGGGGCATCGCCATAGACGATCTGATGTTCTTCCGCCGCGGGGCGGGAGATCCGGTTGCCGGTATCCGGGTCCCGGGAGAACCGGTTGCGGCCGTAAGTGATGCCGCCGACATAGGCTTCGTTCCGCAGCATCCCGTCGCGTTTCTTCGCATTACCCCGGATCGTGGAGTCATTCCACTTCCGTCCCGACGGCGATGGGATGCCTTCAGCGTTGAGTGAGGCAGCAATGGCGCCAGGCGATTTCCCGTTGGCATATTCGTTGAAAATGCGCCGGATGATCATGGCCTCTGACGGAACAATCTCGCGATTGAGACCCTCCCCGGCGGGTGTGACGCGGTAGCCATAGGCAAGGTGATCAGCCCCACCCAATTGGTCCATTTTGAATGTTAGTGCATGATCGGCCTCGGTTCCATCGGGACGATGGATTCCGTGGTCGGTGAGCGGTAGCCCAGGGCACTGTGTGGTCGTTTGGTATTGTAGTGTTTCCTCCATTGTTCGATCAGGATTTGAGCCTCCCGTAAGCTGTAGAAGACTTCACCATTGAGCAGCTCATCCCTGAAGCGGGCGTTGAAGCTTTCGCAGTATCCGTTCTCCCAGGGCAACCCCGGCTCGATGTAGGCGGTTTTGGCACCGACGGCAGCAATCCAGTCCCGGACGGCCTGTGCAATAAACTCGGGGCCGTTGTCTGATCGGATGTAGGCGGGGCCCCCGCGCAGGATGAACAGATCCGTCAACGCGTCGATCACTTCTGTTGAGTTCAGCTTCCGCTTCACTCGGATCGCCAAGCATTCCCGGCTGTGTTCATCCAAGATGTTGAGCGTTCGGAACGCTTTCTCGTCATCCGTCCTGTGATGCACAAAATCATACGACCATACGTGATTGCGATATTCTAGCCTAAGCCGGACACACGCGCCATCGTTGAGCCAGAGCCTCCCCTTTTTGGGTTGTTTCATCGGCACTTTGAGCCCTTCACGTCGCCACAGACGTTCGACACGCTTGTCGTTCACAAACCATCCTGCATCCCTTAGCAGGGCGGCAATCCGACGATACCCGTATCGACCATACTGGCGGGTCAGCTCGATCATGTCGGCCACCAGACGATCCTCGTCGGCACGCCCAGCTGGCAGCCGTCTCTGTGTGGATCGGTGCTGCCCTAAAACACGGCAAGCCCGACGCTCTGAGATATGGAACCGGCTTCGCACATGGTTAATGCAGGCACGACGACGCGAAGGGCTCAAGGGCTCCGCCCATTTGGGCGCTTGAACGATCCACAGGATCGTTCATCACTGCGTGAACCGCTTCATACTCCCCGTGCGGCCTCCGACAGGATCAGCTTGTCCAGCGTCAGGTCAGACACAGCCCAGCGCAGCCGCTCATTCTCCTTCTGAAGCCGTTTGAGTTCTCGCAGTTGGTCGGTTCCCATGCCGCCATATTGCTTCCGCCAGCGATAGAACGTTTGCTCGGTTATCTGCAATTGGCGGATAGCATCAACACGCGGCATTCCTTGACCGCATAGCACCTCAACCTGCCGCAATTTCGTGACAATCTCTTCTGGCTTGTGTCGTTTGATTCCCATGTTTGATCCTCCGTTTCCTAACTATAGGGGCGGACCACTTCAGTGGGGGAGGATCACCGAGACCTCTGTGCTGGTGGAAAACATAGCGGTCGATGACCTGAACCTCGCGGAGAATTTCCTCTTCACCTGATCGAACCAGCAGTCCGCTGATGAAGCCTCGCGGCAGCCTTCTATACTGAAGGCTGCGAGTGGGATGCTGGCAGCACACAGCAAACCTACAAGCACGACGTCTCGTGCTGCCAAACCTACCCGGAAGCCCGCGCCCAGTTTGCGAAGTGCTCCACTTCGGCAAAGCGCGGATGATCGGCGCGGCTCACTGCCCAGAAGGTTCTGCCGGGCAAGTCCGTATCGGATAGGCGTAACAGCTGCCCGGTTGCCATAGCAGAGGCGGCGAGGACGCTGGATGCCAGCACCACGCCCTGACCTGCAAGCGCCGAGTCGATGGCATGGATTTCCTCGGAAAAGTGCTGTGTAACCTCTGGTGCCTCCCCCGTAAGCCCGGCAGCGCGGCACCAGCGTTGCCAGCTGGGCGCCGCTTCTGCGCCGCCACTCCAGCGGTATTCGATCAGCGGCAGGCGCAGGATACCGGCATCGTCGTTGACCGGACAGCGGCGCAGCAGGTCAGGTGCGCAGAGCGGGATCAGGCTGTCTTCGAACAGCGGCAACCATTGGCCTCCCGGCTCTGGATGGAGGGCATAGCGCACCGCAAAATCCACATCCCCGCCGGACAGGTCCACGGGTCGGTTGTCAGCCTCGACCTTCAGGTTCATCCCGGCCTCGCTGCGCAATGCAGGCAACCGCCGCATGAGCCAGAGACTGGCGAAAGCCACCGTGACGGAAACCGTCAACGGGCGGTCCGTATCCCGCTCGGAAATCCCGGCGATGGTGTCGGCTATTCGGTCGAAACTCTCGCGCAGCACCGGATACAGGGCCTCGCCTTCCGCCGACAGGCGGATCGGGCGCGGATAGCGATGAAAGAGTTTCACCTCGAGGATCTCTTCCAGCTGGCGGATCTGGTGGCTGATCGCGGTCGGCGTCAGGTGAAGCTCAGCGGCGGCACGGGCAAAATGCAGGTGTCGGGCAGCGGCTTCAAAGGCGCGGAGTGCGTGGAGCGGAGGCAGGCGCCGCATCGATCTTGTCCTTTCCGTTTGGGGTGCAGCCTGGATGAATCCTATTCATCCAGGCCCTGAGATATTCGCTTTCGCCAGTGGGTTGGCCACTTGGTAGGCATGGCGCGAAGTGGAAAAACTCAGGAGATTTCCCATGCCCACTCTGTTGCGAATTGATGCAAGCGCCCAGCTTGAAGAACGCTCCCTCACGCGTCATCTGACCGGGCTGTTCACGCAGAACTTTCTGGCTCAGGCACCGGAGACGAAAGTCATCACCCGCGATGTCGGCTTGAACCCGATCCCCGCGATTGACCATAAATTCATTCACGCGGCCTTCACCCCGCCCGAAGAGCGCGAGCCGTGGATGAGTGAGCGTCTGGCACTGTCCGACGAACTGGTCGATGAGGTGATCGCGGCGGATATCGTCGTCCTCGGCGCGCCGATGTACAACTACGGCATGCCGACCGCCCTGAAAGGCTGGATCGACCATATCGCGCGGATCGGCCGGACCTTCTCCTTTGATCTGGCGCGTGGCGACACCCCGATCGAGCCGATCCTGTCGGGCAAGCGGCTGGTGGTGCTGTCCTCGCGCGGTGAGTTCGGCTTTGCCCCGGGCGGTGTGCGGGCGCATCTCAACGCGCTTGACCCGGCGCTGGCGGCCTGTGCGCATTACTTCGGCGTCGCGCAGGCGGATATCGATACCATCGCGATCGAATATCAGGAGTTCAAAGACGCGCGTCACGAGGCCTCGGTTGAAGCGGCAGAGACCCGCACCCGCGCGCTGGCCGCGAAACTGGCCGGTGCGGCGGCAGAGGCCGCCTGAGACATCCGTCTGCGACGGTAAGGTCTGAGACAGAAAAATCGGGGGGCGCGGATTTCGATCCGCGCCCCCAGTGTTTTGTGCGACCGAGGTCACTCAGTGTCCTGATGCAGCTGGACTTCCAGCGCGCTCGGCTGCGCATCCTCGCCATTGATCGGCAGCAGATCCATCGGGCAGCAGGAAATCACCACCACCGCGTCCATTTCCGCGCGGAACAGCACGTGGTCGCCCTTGCTCGAAACCGGAGCCCGCCATTCCATCGCGCCGCCCTCGACCACCGGCGTGTTCATCCAGAGGTTCAGCGGGCACGGCACCGATGTCGGACGCAGGCCGATGGCGCCCAGCGCCATGCGCAGGTTGTCGGTGCAATTGTCGTGATAGCCCTCATGGCCCAGCTGCGCGTAGCGGTGAATATCGCAGGAGGCAACCAGCGTGTCGTGCACGCCGGGCGAGCTGTCCTCAACCAGCGTGAGGATCGGGCGGCGGCGGTTGGTCACCAGCGCGTCGCCGGGGCGCGGCGACACGCGCCGCAGCGTCGGGCGCAGGTGCTCCATCGACAGGTATTCGTTGCAGTCGCCCTCGGCAAAGGCCCAGAAATCGCCAATCTGGCTGCCGTCGCGGTTGATGACCGACAGCAACTCGCCCTTTTTCACGCGCATTGCCCGGCCCTGACGGGCGGGAATGGTGTAGGTGGTACCGGCACTGAGGCGGCCATCCTCTGCGAGGGTCTGATGCGCGCTCGGGTTCTCACCGTCGGGCCGTGCGGCATCAAAGGGGGTGTTGAGGGTATCCATCTTCATTTCTCCATCAGGACGGGATGTGGGTAGGGGGCGGCGGGCTCACGATGCGGCTGCCAGACGCCTTCGGCCTCCTGGCTGGCGGCATAGGCGGCGATCTCTTCCAGCGGTGCGAACCAGACATCGCCGCGCGACAGCACCTCTTCGAGCCAGCGCTCCACCACCCGCCAGCGGGCCAGCCGCCCGGTCAGGAACGGGTGCCAGATGCCGATCCAGAGGCCGCCGACCTCGTATTGGGCTTCGAACTCGTCAAACGAGGCCTCCAGTCCGCGGCGCGGCGACATCACCGGCATCTTGTAGCCGATCTCGTCGAAATGCGCGAAAGGCGGCCAGTCGTCGCTGCCCCAATGCACCGGCAGTTCGTAGAGAGAGCCGGATGCGGTGTCGATCTGATAGGGCAGATCGTCCGCCATCATCGAGCTTTCATAGGTCAGCCCGTGTTTCACCGCGAGCGACAGCACTTCGGGCGTGACGTTATAGACCGGGGCGCGATAGCCGCGCGGGGTGCTGCCGGTCATCTTCCGGTGCACCTCGAGCGCCCGTTCGAACCAATAGGTCTGTTCCTCGGCGCTCTGTTCGGCTGGGTCTTCGTGCAGATACCCGTGGTGGCCGATCTCATGGCCGCCCGCAAGGATCGCCTCGACCGTCTCCGGGTATTGCTCCATCACCCAGCCGGGCATGAAGAAGGACTGTTTGAGCCCCAGCCGACGGTAGGTGTCCAGAATGCGTGGCACGCCGGAATTCGGGCCATAGCGGCCCATGCTGATCGGGTAGAGGCGGCGGTGCCCGTCGTCGGGGCGGGCGATGTGGATCAGGCTGTCGGCATCGACGTCAAAGGTGATCGCACAGGCACAGCGGGCGCCGTTCGGCCATTTTATCGGGTTTCGGATCATGTCAGGGGTCCTTTTGCATCAGCAGCGTTTCGACCATTGCGGCGGTGGCGAGCAGGGTGCGGTCGCTGTCCGGCGCACCGACCAGTTGCAGACCGACCCAGCAGCCCGCGTCCGTCTTGCCGACGGGCAGGGAAATGGCGGGCAAATCCAGCAGGCTGGCGGGCATGGTCAGGCGGAGCGCTGCAGCATTCGTTGCGGCTAAACGCTCGGGATCTTCCAGCAGCGGCGCCAGATGCGGAGCCTCGATCGCAGCCGTCGGCAGAACGTAGACGGCATCCGAGGCCTGCACGGTTTTGCGCAGCGCCTGCGCGCCCTCTTTGACGCCGGCGATCTTCTCGGGGTCCAAACTGGCGGAGGCGCGCAGCCGCGCCGCGACAAAGGGGTCGAGGTGGCGGGCGTTCTCGGTGTCCAGCAGATGCCCGTAGGTCTCGACCGCCTCGACGGCGCCCGGCCAGCCCCCCGCGCGGATCAGCGCCAGCGCCTCGGCGAGCGGCGACTGTCTGACGTGTTCCATCGACACGCCCGCCTGCGCGAGCGCCGCGACCGCCTCTCTGCAGCGCTGAGCGACCGGCGCGGAGACATCGCCCGCGTCGAGCACGTCGCTGAGCACCGCAAGGCCGCTGGCCGCGTCCGGGCGGGCGTTGTCACCAGACAGGATCGTATCCAGCTCGATGATATCGCTGACCGAGCGGGCAAAGCTGCCAACCGTGTCATAGCTTGGCGCGAGCGGCATCACGTCGCTGATCGGATAGCGGCCGCGCGTGGGGCGAAAGCCCACCACACCCTGAAACGCCGCAGGTACCCGGCAGGAGCCAGCGGTATCGGTGCCGACAGCGAGGCGGGTGACCCCGCGCGCGACAGAGGCCGCAGCCCCCGAGGAGGATCCGCCCGGCACCCGCCCGTCAAGGAGCGGGGTGCCGTGATGCGGGTTGTAGCCGATGCCGGAGAAGGCCAGCTCGGATTGATTGGTCACACCGATACTGATCAGACCGGCCTTGCGGGCGCGCGCCACCACCTCTGCATCCGCTGCGGCAGGGGCTGAGGGGCGCCAGTGGGCAGAGCCAGCCCGCGCGGTGACGCCCGCGATCGCGATCATGTCCTTCCAAGAAAGGGTGGCCCCATCGAGGGGGCCTAATTTCTCTGTGCGATCATCGCTTTGACGGGCTTCGGCGCGGGCGCGTTCCGGCAGAAGGGAGAGGAAAACCTCCCCCTCCTGTCCGGCCCTTTTCAGAGCCTCCATGGTATTGTCGAGAACAGAACTCATGCGGCCCTCACCTTGGCGCCTGCTTCCGATTGCTGCGCGCGCTCCAGAATGAAGCCGTCGCAGGGGTGCCAGGAGGCATAGACCCGCGCCCCGGTGCTTGCGTCCAGCTGCTCGAGCTCGCGCTGCTGGACTTGCGCCACCAGGCTGTGGCCGGATGCGGTTTCGAGATGCAGATTGACGACCGCACCGGCGAACTCCTCGGACACCAGCGTGCAGGCGATTTCGTTCTCACCCCAGCCTGGGTTGACGGTCACAGAGATCCTGTCCGCCCGCACAGCCAGATCCGCGCTATCGCCTTGTGTCAGCCCGCTGCTGTCGGCAAGCTGGACCTTTCCGTCGCGTGTTTCCAGGAAGCGTTTGCCGTCCTCTTTGCCGGAAATCCGTCCCTCCAACAGGCTGATCCCGCCTACGAATTGCGCGACGAACTTGCTGCGTGGGCGCAGGAAGATGTCCTGCGGGCTGCCGATCTGCTCCACCCGGCCGCCGTTCATGATGACAACCCTATCGGCGAGCGAGAAGGCCTCGGAGTGGCTGTGGGTGACATAGACAAAGGTGATGCCAAGCTCGCGCTGCAGCTTCTTTAGCTCGCCCTGCATCTTGATCGCCATATGGGCATCAAGTGCCGAGAGTGGCTCGTCCAGCAGCAGCACTTTGGGTTCCAGCACAAGGCTCCGGGCAAGGGCGACGCGTTGGCGCTGACCACCTGACAGCCGCGCGACATTGCGATCTGCGTAGGTGGAAATGCCCAGCCGCTCCAGCCAGTCATCGGCACGGCGACGGCGCTCAGCCCCCGCAACGCCGCGCATCTTGAGGCCGAACTCGACGTTTTCCCGCACGGTCATGAAGGGGAACAAGGCCAGGCTTTGCCAGACCATGGGGGTTTCCCGTTCCCAGACCGGCAGTTGGTCGATCCGGTTGCCCGCAAGGGTGATCTGGCCACGGTCTGCGGTTTCAAGACCGGCAAGCATGCGGAGGCTCGTTGTCTTGCCACAGCCGGACGGCCCCATGATTGCGATGAACTCACCTTGCGCAATGTCCAGCGAAAACTCTACGACGGCGACGAAGTTGCCATAGGACTTGGCAAGCCCGTCCAATTTCAGGTGCGTGTTAGTCATGATGTCTCCTCCTTGGACATGGCGCCGCCGCTCTGGCTCAGGACCACGGCAAGCGCGATCAGAACCAGCGTCAGCGTGACGGAAAAACTCAATGTGCCGATAACGTGGATGGTGGGATCGACCTGCCCCTGAAGGGTGGTCAGAACCGCAACCGGAATGGTCTGGTTCAAACCGCCCGTGAACCAAGAGATCACATACTCGTCGAATGACACGGCAAAGGTGATCAGGAAGGCAGCGAGAATGGCGGGCAGCGTGTGCGGCAGCACGATGCGGGCGAGCGCGGAATGCGGCAACGCACCTAGGTTCTGCGCTGCAGTTTCCAGCGTCTTATCCAGCTGCGCCAGCCGCAGACGGCAGACCGCCATCGCAAAGGGCGCGGCGATCACCACATGCGCGGCGACTACGGCCGCAAGCGTGCCGGCTATGCCGATGCGGGAGAAGAAGGCCAGCATGGCGAGGCCAAGGATAACCAGCGGAACCGTCGGCGGCAGCAAGGCCAGCGCGAGCACGGCCTTCTGTCCAAAGAACCGGAAACGATAGTCCGCATAGGCTGCGGCAAATCCCAGGGTTGTGGCGATCAGCGCGGTAATCCCGGCAACCGTCAGGCTGTTCCAAAGGGCCTCCAGCATGGCACGATCGGTCAGGACCTGCGCGTACCATTTGGCGCTGAACCCGGACATATCGAGGCTTGGGAAACGGTCGGCACTGAAGGAAAACAGGACCGCAGACAGGATCGGTGCGTAGAGCAGCAGGAAAACCAATGCGAGTCCGGCAATCCAGAAGGCTTTTGGCAAGGCGTGTTTCAGATGCGGAGGCATGTCTTATCCTTTCTCGCGGTAGGCCCAGAGGACGGTTACAAAGGCGGTGACCAGCAGGCTGGCGATCATCAGTAGCGAGACCACGGCGGCGCGCGGCCATTGCTGACCGGCCCGGACAAGGTCGGTCACGAGGATCGGCAGGGTCTGGAAGGTGCCACCGCCCAGATAGGAGGCGCTGACAAACTCGGCATAAGACAGCAGGAAGGCGAACAGCAGCCCCAGCGTCAGCCCAGGCCTGGCCGCTGGGAGAATGACGCGGAACAGGATGGCTCCGGGACGCGCGCCAAGGTTGGCAGCAGCCGAAATTCCGGTCCGGTCCACATTGGCAAGGGCGATGGTTTGCAGGATCAGTACGACCGGCAGCGCCAGTGTTGCGTGGCCGAGGAACAGCGCGAAATAGGTGTTGAGAAGGCTCTCCCCCTTGCCGCCCAACGCCTGCACGATGGAGGAAATCACGCCGCCCTCGGTCAGGAAAACCTGCCAGGAATAGATACGCACGAGGTAGCTTGTGAAAAACGGTGCAATCGCAAGCCCCAGTAGCACCAGTCGCTGGCGCGGTGCTGCGACAAAGGCCATCGCGTAGGAGGCCGGAAAGGCCAGCAGCGAAATCGCGACAGCGCTGGCCATCGACAGCCCGTAGCTGCGCCAGAAGCTAGCCCAGAGGAAATCGAGGCCCAGAACATAACGCCAGGCCGACAGCGTAGCGTCCGGCGTCAGCCGGTAGTTCACCACGGACCAGAATGAAATCGCCACCAGCAAGCCAAGCGGCACTGCAAAGAACAGCAGCAACCAGGCAGGCAGCGGCAGGACCCAAAGCGCCTGCCAGGCACGATTGAAGAAGAAGTGGAACCGGCGCCCCGAGGTGCGGGCCGGGAAAGCAGGGGAAGTCATGTCGATATCTCCGATAGGGCTGCGGCCCCGACGATTACGCCGGGGCCGGACCGGACATCAGGCGTTCTTGTAACGCGTCCAGGCGTCGTTCCAGGTCTCCAGCGATTGCTGGACCGGAAGCTCCCGCAGGCGGATGCGCCCGGCGCGGATCTCATCGAGCGCATTGGGTCCGTTCAGCACCATGTTCTGGCGCTGTGCCTCGCCCGGCAGTTCATCATTCAGCCGCGACCAGCCAGCCCGTGTCGGGATCATCGCCGGATAGGCCTTGAGCGTGGCGGTCTTCACCTGTCCTTCGGGGGACAGCATGTACTGGATGAATGTTCGGGCCAGATCCTGGTTTTCCGACCGCGTGCCAATCGACAGCGACTCGGTCCATTGCAGGCCGCCTTCCTCGGGGATGGTTGTGGTGACATCCGCGCCATCGCGCGCCAGCACGCCGGTGATCCAGTCCCCGATGCCGGGGATTGCGGAAACCTCGCCCGAGCGCAGCGCTGACAGCATCCCGCCGTAGTCATAGAAACCGCGCACTTGAGGTCGGAGCGACATCATCGTCTCGGTCAGTTCCGTCCAGTGCGCCTCATCAAGGTCAAACGGTGACGCGTTGCCATTGAGGAGGCTCAGCGCGCCCAGGTTGGGCAGGTGCCAGTCAAAATGGCCGATCCGCCCCTCATGCTGAGAGCCCCACATGCTGCGATAGCTGCGGGCTTCCGCCTCGCTCATCGCGGCGCGGTTATGGGACATGCCGAGGAAGCCGAACCGCAGGAAGACCGCATAGGGCTGACCGTCGAACCAGTGACCGCGGAAGTTCTGGAACTCCGGGAAAAAATCGTCGAACGGGTAATCCTCGGGTGTAAGCGGTTCAATGAAACCCGCCTGCTGCAATTGGACGACGTATTCCGCGTCCGACAGGATTACATCGTAGGTTCCGGCCGGAGACTGCGCGATTTGCGCGAGCATCTGGTCGCCGCCGACATATTCCTTGGCGCGGATGCGAACGTTATGCGCCTCCTCGAAGGCGCCGATCACATCCGGGTCGGCATGGCCCGCCCAGGTGAGCATCGACAGGGTGCGACGGCCCTGCGCACGCAGGATGGCCGGGCTGGCGATGGCGGCGGCGGCTGCAAGCCCCCCCTTGATCAACTGGCGCCGGGTGGTGATAATGTTACGTGTCATTTGTTCCTCCCTTTTCATTCCACAAGCTTCAGAAAGAGGAGGCCGAAAAACAAATGACCATTCTTCAGGCCATGCTGAGATTTCCTTTCGCCGGTGAGAAACACCATGCGTAAACTACCGCCGTTAAACGCAATTCGCGCCTTCGAAGCGGTTGCCCGGAGGCTGAGCTTTGCCGATGCAGGGGACGAACTCGGCGTCACCGCGACCGCTATCAGCCACCAGATCAGGCATCTTGAAGCCTATCTTGGGTTTCAATTGGTGGAACGCCGCCCCCGCCAGATCGCTCTCACGCCTGCGGGGCAGGAGTTGTTTCCCAAGCTGCAGACTGCCTTTGATACCCTTGGCGAAGCCTTCGCGATGCTCGACAAGGACGTCGAGCAGTCGCTGGTCCGGGTCACGACAACGTATGCCTTTGCGGAACGCTGGCTGGTTCCGCGTCTCTCAGATTTCTTCGACAAGCATGGCGACATCCGGGTCGAAGTCGAAACCGATGACGACGTTCTGGACTTGCGGACTGGTCGGCTGGACCTGGCGATCCGATATGGCCCCCAGTCCGCCGCGAATGAGGAGGCCGAGATTTTGGTCTCGGACCGCTACATCCCTGTCAGCCTGGCCGATCAACCGGAGACCGGCGCGCAGAACAGTCGGTTGCTGGGGTATCGCTGGCGCAATGCCGACATGGGAGGCCCCACCTGGGAGGAATGGTTCAAGGAAGCCGGGGAAACCTTCCCGCCCGATCGCATTACCCGTTTCAGTGATGAAAGCGCGGCGTTCAATGCGCTGGATCAGGGGCTGGGGCTGCTGTTGTCCAGCAGCGTGCTTGTCGATGAAGGTCTGAAATCCGGTCGCTACCGGCAAATCCAAGGGCCTGAGCTGCACGGGTTTGACTATTGCCTCGTGCTCAATCCGCTGTCGCGCAACAAACACGGCGTCAAGATCTTCGCCGAATGGCTCAGGCAAGCCGCTAAATAGGCTTAAGACCAAACATCTGGCCGCAATCCGCCACCTATTGAAGGCTGGTGCTATCCGAGATCGATCAAAGTGATCGGCAAGCACATCATTTCTGGTGAAGCCTCGACACGCTCTATCAGACCTCGTACAGGCCCCAGTGTCTCCTTTGCAGTATTGCAGGCCCGCACCCACAGACTTGTTTGTCCTGCTATTTTTTTCCTATGCGGAGTGCCTCGATCTCTGATGCCAGGCTTCGGGCAAGGGCTTCGATTTCCCGCTCGTCCGTTCCCTGATGATGCTCGAGGCGCAAGACATTTACGTAGGCCTGAAAACGGCGGGCGAGGGTAGAGCAATCGCTATCGGCAGGGATCTCCCCGCGTGCTCGCGCGGCTTCGAATATCTGCCGGAACTCGTCCCGCATCAAGGTCAGGTAGACCTCAGATTGGGCCGCGATGGCCGGTTCGGTTGAGCGTGTCGCAACGATGGTCTTGACCAGCATGCAGGCTTGTCGGGCGGCATCCTCCTCGGGCAGGGCTGCAAAACCATGCAGGTAATCTGCCATCCCCTGCAACGGTGAAGAGGCCTTGGCGATCCGCTCCCGGAACAGCGCCCGGAAGCGGTTGGTATAGCGCTCCATGGCAAGGAGATAGAGGTTCTCCTTGCTCTTGAAGGCGGCATAGATGCTGCCGGGTTTCATCGACAGCGCCGCTTCGAGATCCTTGAGAGAGGTCGCGTGATACCCCCGTTCCCAGAACAAGGACATGGCGGCGTCCAGGGTCGCGTCTCGGTCATAGGGGGCAGCACGCGCCATAATCAGGCCTCTTGTTTTGCCAGGTGGTCCAGAATGCGCGAGTAGTTTTCAACGCCTTGTGCACCGGTGACAAGATGCTGACGGTCAAACACCATGGCAGGCACTCCGCGCACGCCCTGTTGCAGCCAGAACCCTTCGCGTTCGCGGACTGTGGTAGCGAAACGTTCATCCTGCAGCACGGCCAGCGCCTCTGCCCGGTCGAGCCCGATTTCGCCTGCGACATCGGCCAGAACCTCGGGATCCGACATATTGCGGCCATCGGTGAAGTGAGCGGTGAAAAACGCCATTTTCAGGTCGTGCCCGCGCCCCTGTTCCACCGCCCAATGCAGCAGCTGATGCGCGGCGAAGGTGTTGTGCATGCGGGTGTCTTCGGAAAAGGCGAAGCTAAAGCCAAGGTCATTGCCAAGCTCCGTCATCTGAGCCCGGGCCTGTTCCGATTGCTCAGGCGTGGAGCCGTATTTTTCGATGATATGTTCGCGCATGTTCTGCCCTTCGGCAGGCATGTCGGGGTTCAGCTCGAAGGGATGCCAGTGGATCTCGTGGTTTGTTCCGGTCTCTTTCAGCGCCTGTGCCAGCTGACTGAAGCCGATAATGCACCACGGGCACATCACGTCTGAAATGATATCGATGCGAAGGGGCTGATCCGTCATGTTGCGTCTTTCGTGTTTGTGCGTGTTGTTGGCCAGGGGCAGAGCGCCCCTGGCGCATAGTGCATGGATGATCAGAACCGCAAGTCAGGTTTTCACGCCAAAGATCGGCCGGGGCCATAGCTAAGGCACGGACAAGCCGCGTGTCACCCTGTGCGGTATGTCCGGGGAGATCGCATCCCGACCGCCCCGGACAGTGTCATCAGGCGGCCTTTTCGTCAGCGGACCATGCGAATTTCTCGAACACGCTGTCGACCGGAGTTTCGGCCAGGTGGTTGGTATAGTTCGACATGATTTTCTGGCTGTAGCCAAGGACGACTTCGAGGATCTGACGCTTGGTGAAGCCCGCATCGAGGAAAGCCTGAACCTCTTCCGGGCTCAGGACACCGCGCTGACGCACGACCTGCAGAGTGAAGGTCCGCAGGGCTTCGAGATGGGCATTGGGCAGCGGCGTGCCGTTGCGCAGCGCGTCGGTGATCGCATCATCGACGCTCATGCTCTTGGCGATCCCGGTATGGGCCGGAACGCAGTAGTGGCATTCGTTTTCGACATTCACGGTCTGCCAAACAACCGTCAGCTCATCTGCGTCGAAACTGGAGTTGGAGAACAGTTCATGCACGCGCTGGTAGGCTTCCAGCAGGCCGGGCGCTTCGGCCATGACGGCGTGCAGGCCAGGGATAAAGCCGAATGCTGCCTTGGAGTTGGCGAGCATGGGCTTGGCGTCTGCGGGGGCGGTTTCTTCGGTGTGCAGCTGGAAGTTGGTCATGGTGGGTGCCTTTGTTGGTGGGTTGGAGATTCTGTCTCTCTGCGCGGCCGTGATCGCCGCATGGCACCCTATCTAAAGAGGTTGAGTGATCACTCAATGCGGAATTTGAGCAATCACTCAAATGTGACTCTTGAGGTTGCGACTTGGTGGAGAGGTTATCCCCCTGAGGCTCCTTTGGGCGCACAGCTATAACAATTCGGCATATCTGGTTGATTTTCGCGTCTCGGCGAAACGGCGGTAGGTTCGAAGCATCGCCAGCATTGGTGATGCTCAACAATGATCGGTGGCCTGGCCTTGCGTGCCGGACCCAAAAATCGCCGCCGAACCGCTATCAGGGAGATATCCGAGATGAAACCTCAATCCAAGCTGACCGGGATCGGCGCCGCTCTTGCGGTTGCATCGCTCGCAGCAACCGCAGGCCAGGCCGAAATCCAGAGCGTCCAGATGAATGTCCTGGGGTCTGTTTCCTTCTTGTCGTCCTATGAAAACTACGAACAGGCATTCTGGGACAAGCACTTGCCCGAAGCCTCGGGGGGACGGATCACCGCCAATGCCCGCGGCTTTGACCAGATGGGTTTGAAGGGCGGCGAAATCTTGCGCCTGACCGGCCAGGGGGTGGTGGATGTCAGCACCACGGTGCTTGGCTATACTGCGTCGGATGATGCCCGCAACGAGGCCGCCGATCTTGCCGGTCTGGCCCCGACTGTGCACACTGCCCATGCGATCGCCGAAGCCTATGAGCCGGTGCTGGATTCCTATTTTGCGGACAAATACGGCGTGAAGGTCCTAGCCACCTGGCCCTATCCGGCGCAGGTTCTTTACTGCAACAGCGAGATCAAGGACCTCAGCGATCTGTCCGGCAAGAAGGTCCGCACCGGCAATCGCACCCTGTCGGAATTCGTGTCGGCGCTGGGCGGCACCGGGGTAACGATGGCCTTTGCGGATGTGATCCCCGCGCTGCAGACCGGGGTGGTGGACTGCGCCATCACCGGCACCCTGTCGGGTAATTCGGCCAAGTGGTTCGAGGTTTCGACCCATCTTTATGCGCTGCCCGTCGGCTGGAGCACGATGGTCACCACTGCGAATCTTGGTTTCTGGAACCGGCTTAACCCGGAGACCCAGTCCTTTTTGCAAGAGGAGCTGAACACGCTGGAAGCCGACATCTGGAAAGGTGCGGGCGAGGAAACCCAGGACGGCATCAATTGCAACGTGGGCATTGAACCTTGCGAGGTCGGGACCAAGGCCGACATGACGCTCGTCTCGGTCACCGAGGAAGACTACAAGCTCCTGGAGAAAATTACCCGGGACGTCATCCTGCCGAAATGGGCCGAACGCTGTGGCAAGGATTGCGTGGACGAGTTCAACCGCACGATCGGTCCGGTCGTCGGGATGACCGTGGAAGTGAACTGAGATGTCGCGTCACGAGACGACAGATACCCAAACTCCAGAGGCGGGAACGCCTCTGGACCGGGTGCTGAACGGCGCCCGCAGGCTCAGCCGCCTTGCCACCTGGGTTTCCGGCCTTGCGCTGGTCGTGATCTGTTTCCTGGTCATGGTTGAGGTGCTCCTGCGCAAGTTCTTTGGTGTGACCCTTGGCGGTATGAACGAGATCACCGGCTATGTGCTGGCGGTCACGGTCTCCTGGACCCTGTCCTTTGCTCTGCTGGAACACGCCCATATCCGCATCGACGTTCTTTACAATATTGCGAACCGGCGTGTCCGCGCGCTGCTGGATCTTCTAAGTCTCGGCGCAATGACCGGCTTCATGCTCCTGGTGACCTATTGGGCCGGACAGCTGTTGAAAAACAGCATTGATTTCGGATCGCGTTCCAATTCTGCGCTGCAAGTGCCGCTGTGGTTGCCGCAATCCCTGTGGGTGGCTGGGCTTGTCTTCTTCGTTCTGACGTTGCTGCTCTTGTGTCTGCGCTCGCTCGGATATCTCTGGCGCCGTGATACCGAAGGCATCAACCGGATTGCAGGCATCAAACCCGTGGATGATGAGGTCGAGGAACATGCCATGCTGACCGACCTCAACCACGCGAGACAAGGATAACGGCTATGCTCGCCACTGCTCTTACCACATTGATCGTCCTGATCCTGCTCAGCCTGCCAGTGGCCGCAGTCATGGGCGTCCTTGGCTTGATCTTGGCCGAAATCTACTCTCCGATGCCCTTGGTGCGCACGCTGGGTGATCTTGCTTGGTCCACAAGTACCAATAATCTTCTGGTCGCTATCCCGATGTTCGTTCTGCTGGGCGAGATCCTGCTGCGCACTGGCGTCTCCTCGCGGATGTATATGGCATTGTCGCAATGGCTGGGCTGGCTTCCCGGGGGGCTGATGCATTCCAATATCGGCACCTCCGCCATGTTCGCGGCAACCTCGGGGTCTTCGGTTGCCACTGCGGCCACGGTCGGCACCGTGGCGCTGCCCGAAGTGCCCAACTATGGCTATAACGAACGACTGTTCCTTGGCACGCTGGCCGCCGGCGGGACGCTTGGCATCCTGATCCCGCCTTCGATTAACATGATCATCTATGCGGTGATGACCAATACCTCGCTGCCGAACCTCTATCTCGCCGGGATCCTGCCGGGGTTGTTGCTGGCCGGGCTGTTCATGGCGCTGATCGCGGTGGCTTGTCTCTTGAACCCAAAATGGGGCGGGAAACGCATTGCCACCAGCTGGGGCGCGCGTCTCAGGAGCCTGCCACATCTGCTGCCTCCGGCGGCGATCTTTGCCGTGGTTGTCGGGTCGATCTACGCCGGCTTTGCCACCCCGACCGAGGCGGCGGCACTGGGTGTGATCGCGGCCCTGATCCTGGCGGCGGGTTTTGGTGCGCTATCGCGCCCGGTTCTGCTGACCGCATTCGAAGGCACCATGCGCACCACCGCGATGATCATCCTGATCATCATCGCTGCCTATTTTCTGAATCTTGTGTTTGCGGCAATCGGGCTGGCGGCCGCGATGGAGCATTTCGTCAGCACCCTGGGTCTTGGCCCTTATCAGACGATCCTGGTGATCGCGATCTTCTATATTGTGCTGGGCTGTTTCATGGAGACCCTGTCGATGATGATTGCCACCGTACCGGTCGTTACGCCGATCGTGGTATCGCTGGGGTTCGATCCGGTCTGGTTCGGCATTATCCTGATGCTGCTACTGGAGACTGCGCTGGTGACGCCACCCATCGGCCTGAACCTGTTCGTGGTGCAAAGCACCCGTCCCAATGGCGGGTCGATGAATGATGTGATGTCCGGGACCCTGCCGTTCGTGGGGATGCTGCTGGTGATGATCGGTCTGGTCGTTGCCTTCCCGCAGATCGCATTGTGGCTGCCGGACATGATGAACTGATCAGACGCCGCGTCTTACAGGAAGGATAGTTTCATGGATGCCATCGCAACCCTCGCCGATCACGTCATCGCAACCCGCTATGATGTCTTGTCCGAGCAAACGCGCGCGGCGGCGCGGCGGCTGATCCTGGACACGGTCGGCGTCGGGCTTGGCGGCAGCACCGGGCAGTGGACCAGCGATCTTTTTGCATCGAGCGCCGGGTGGGGGCAGGGCGCAGATGCGCATGTCTTTGGCCGGGAGGGGCGCTTCCCTGCAGGTCTGGCAGCGCTCTATAACGCTTACTGCATTCACAATTCAGAGTTCGACTGCCTGCACGAGGATGCCGTGGTGCATGCGCTGACGGCCGTTTTGCCCGCAGCCCTTGCCGTCGCCGAGGCACGCGGCGGCGTCAGCGGACGCGCCTTGATTGAGGCTGTGGTGGCGGGCGTCGATGTCGCTGCAACCCTGGGGCTGGCAGGCACGGCCCCGATGAAATTTTTCCGGCCCGCCGTCCTGGGCGGTTTCGGCGCGGTGGCGGCGGCGGGAAAGATCGCAGATCTGGATCGTGCCCAGTTGATCAACGCCTTTGGTGCACAATATGCGCAATCCTGCGGATCAATGCAGGCCCATGAAGAGGGCACCATGCTGCTTGCCCTGCAGATCGGTTTTAATGCGCGCGCTGCGGTCGAATCCGTCGATCTGGCCCGCGCCGGTCTTCTGGCTACGCAGGATACCCTGGAAGGACGTTTCGGTTATTTCAACCTCTTCGAGGATGGTGCTGACCTGCCCACGGCCCTTGCGGCCATGACAGGCATCCGCCGGATCGAGGACGTGGTCGAGAAGCCTTTTCCAACCGGTCGGGCCACCCATGGCGCGATCGAGGCGGTGTTGCGTTTGTTGCGGCGCCGTGCTTGCAGCGAGGAAGATCTGCACCGCGTGACCGTCACCGTATCGCCGGTGGCCCATTCTCTGGTAGGGCGTCCGGTCGGATCGGAGATGCCTGCGAATTACGCACGCCTTTGCCTCTCATATTGCGTTGCGCGTTGTCTTCTGGCGGGTGATGTGGCGGGCGCGCATTTCTCCTCGCAGGCCCTGCGCGATCCGCAGGTCCTGGCCTTGGCTGCGCGGATCGAAGTGGACACCTTTGACATGGCAGAGCCAAGTGCCTTTGGCCCCAGCCGTGTCTCTATCACCTATGCAGATGGCACCCGGGCTGAGGAAACCATTGGCCAGGCGCTGGGCCATCCGTCGAACCCGGTTTCGGACGGGCAACGTTCTGACAAGTTTCGTGCCAATTGCCGCGCGGCCCTGCAGCCGCTTGAGGAGGCGCGGATTGTGGCGCTGGAAGACCGTATTGCAGATCTCGACAGGCTTCAGGACGTGCGGCAGTTGATGGAGCTGGCGTGCCCGGCGACCTAGCGCGGTCAATCGGCCTGCCGCTTTGACAAGATGCCCTGCCATTCGCCGCTGGCGGCCATATCATGCACGATATCACCGCAGAGCTGGGCGACGATGCGCATCGACGCCCGCACCGGGTGGTGCGTGGTCGTGGCCAGAACCAATGTCCGACGCAGATGCATGGGATCGATCTGAGTGGCGACTATGCGTCCCTCCGCGATCTCGCGCTGTACCGCGTTGAAGGGCAGAATGGTGGCGACATTGCCGGTTTCCACCATGCGCACGATGGTCATCAGAGAGTCCACCTCGTGTTCCACGGTCAAGGAGCCGCCCATATCGTTGCAGACTTGGTCAAGCAGCGCGCGCAGGCCGTGGCGGCGGCTGGGCAGCACCATCGGGTAATCCTTAAGGTCCGTGATCTGGATCGGCGTCTCTGGCGGGCCGGTCGTGTCTCCGCGTTGCAGCAGGTAGAGGCTCTCATGCAGCAGCTCATCAGCGATATAATGCTTGGTCCGCGGTGCCTTGTAGAACAGGGCGACATCGATATGGCCGGTGGTCAGAAGTTCGCTCACATCACCGCTGAAGGCCTCGACGATGCGCAGATCGACGCCCGGGTGTTCATGCCGCAGGGTGTCGAGCAGGCGCGGCAGCAGGATGTGGCTTTCCGTCGGTGGCACCCCAAGCGTGACCTTGCCTTCTATAACGCCTTTCAAGGCACGGACATCGTGCTCCATCTCTCCGATATCCGCCAGAATCTTGCGCACGCGGCCATCAAAGACACGGCCCGCGCTGGTCAGTTTCATACCGCGCCCGGTACGATGGAACAGGGGCACGCCCAGTTCCTCTTCCAGAAGTCTCAGCTGACGGCTGATCGCAGGTTGCGCCACCGACAGTTTGACGGCGGCGCGTGACACGCTTGCCTCGTCCGCAAGCGCGACAAAATAATGTAATTGGCGCATTTCCATGGAAAAAAGTCCGGCGGTTCGTGATGGTCCATTGCGATCTGTCGGCCGGACTGATGCCCGGGGCAGGCATAGTTTAGACCAGAAAGATCACGGAACAAAACGAAACCGCCGGACTGGGGGGATCAGCCGTTCACCAGATCCAGAAGGCCGCGCGCACTGGGCAATGTGTCGAGCGACCAGATGCTATCGAGCACCTTGCGGGTCTGTGCGTCGGACAGGATCCCCGAGACGCAATCCATGAATTTGCCTTCCAGTTCCTCATCGGACAGCGGGTTGTCCGGCCCGCCGCGATAGCGGTCGTCCGAGAAGCGTTGAATGGTCTTGCCCGATTTCGTCACCACCTCAATCCGCGACAGGATCTTTTCGTGCCCCATCGCCGCGATATCGGGATCGAACTGCGTCTCGACGCGCTGCTGCATCGCCTGGCACTCCGGGCTCTGCACGAAGGCATCGGTGAATTCAGCCTTGCCTGCCCGACCGGTCAGGATGATCGCCGACAGCAGGAAGGCCATGCAGAATTTGCCTTCCAGTTCGGTCTGGGCAATGCGGAAGCGGATCGGATGCAGGATGTTGTTTGAAGCAAAGAGCGTGACGCTTTCGATATCCTCTGGGGACAGCGCGTGCTCTTCCATCAGCGCCTTCATGGTATCCATCGACGGATGGGTCAGAACTCCGCAGGGATAGGGTTTGATGCTGACGCCCGGTTCGCTCAGCGAGAACGGGTTGCCAAAGCGACCCATCACAAGGTCCGGCTCGCCGCCGCGCCCTGCCACCGACAGATAGCCCCATTTGCCATCGAGCGCCTCACCGTTGAAGGTAAAGCCTTCCTGCGCCAGCAGCGCGCTGGTGACGCCGTTCTCCGACGAGCGTCCTACGTGCATCGGTTTGCCCATGCTGCCAAAGTTGGCGCGGATTCCCGCAGCCATCGAGGCCGCGCCGCCCAGGGCCTGCGCGGTACGATCACCATCCAGGCCGATCATCCGCGCTGCCGCAGCCGCCGACCCGAAGGTACCGATTGTGCCGCTGGTGTGGAATCCGAGGTTATAGTGGTCGGGATTGATCGCCTCGGCGATCTTGCACTCGACCTCGACCCCGGCAACAAAACTAGTGATCAGGTCCTTGCCACTGACCTTAGGATTGGTTTCGGCCAGCGCCAGGGCGGCGGCCAGCGGCGGCACGGTCGGATGGGTTAGCAAGCCATAGGGCCGGTTTGGACCTTCGGCGACCTGGGTGTCGTCCCAATCCATCGCATGCCCGGCCAGCCCGTTCCAGAAGGCCGCCTGCTGCGCCGAAAGCTGCAGATCCGGATTGCCGACAGGCCGGGCCACCGGTCGCGCTCCGGCCTTGCGCAGGTAACGGTCGGCGACCTGCAGAGCTTCCTGCTCGGTGCCTGCCAGCATGACGCCAAGCCCGTCGATGATGCAGCGTTTGGCGATATGCAGCGTTTCTGCGGGAATATCCTCATAGGCGAGGCTGGCGGCGAAACCTGCGGCCTCGGCCGTCAGGCTGTCCTGTTTGGTCATTGCGTCTTTCATTGGGGGACTCCTTTCCAGGCCTTGATCAGGTCGGCGCTGTCGCAGACCAGTCCAAAGCGGGCATTGGCGGTTTTGAGGGTTGCTTCGTGCAGTTCCTGATTCCACGAGGCGCAGCCGTCGCGGGGCAGGGCGGTGTAATGTCCGGTCTCGAATGCATCGCGCAGCGTGCTTTCGACACAAACGTTGGTCGAAACGCCGGTTGGCACTACCGACCGGATCCCCCGGGCGCGCAGCACGGTGTCCAGATTGGTGCCCTTGAAGGCGCTGTAGCGGTGCTTGTGGATCACCGGCTCTCCCGGTTTCGGGGCCAGTTGCGGGATGAACTCGGCACCTTCGCTGCCTTCCATCGCGATCCGGTCCGAGGCATAGGTGGCGCGCCTGCGCTGGGCCAGCCAGGGGGCGGTATCGCTGCGGTGCCGCTCCAGCGTCCAGAACCCGACATGGCAGACCAGAACGCCTGCCGCGCGGGCTGCGCTCAGCAGGTCTTGCAAGGTGGGAATGATGGCCCGCGCGGCATCCAGCGGTCGCCCGGCCTGGCTGGTGGCATAGCCGTCGAGACAGAAATCCTTCTGCATGTCGATGATCAGCAGCGCAGTATGATGCGGTGCGAAGCGCGCGGCGAAATCGTCCAGAATTTCGGGCTCATCTCGGTTCATCGGGCTGCCTCCTCTGTGTACCAGTCGGCAATCTGCGAACCGGTCATGAAGGTGACGTCGTCGCGGGCCTGCAGCAGGTCGATCATCTGCACCAGATAGGGGAAGCGGTGGGGCACGCCGATCAGATGCGGGTGCAGACCTATCCCAAGCACCCGCGCCCCTTCGGGTTCCTCGGGGCTGTCGAAACAGGCCAGCGTCGCCTGCAGTCGCTTCAGCATTTCGGCAGAGCTGTGTTTTTCCACGGCGTAGACAACCGAGTCGTTGATCTCCAGCGTGTAGGGCATGGCAATCAGCGGGGCCGGCATGGCCTGCATCCGCTGCGGTACGTCATCAACGTTCCAGTCGCAGAGGTATTCCACACCATGGGCAGAGAGGATGTCCGGGGTGTCCGTGGTTTCCCGCAGTCCCGGGCTCAGCCAGCCGCGCACGGGGCGTCCGGTGAACTGCTCAAGCTTGTGCAATGTGCTGCGGATGACATCCGTTTCGCTGCGGCCGCCCTGCAGACTGGTCTGATGCATGCCGTGACCGATGAATTCCCAGCCCGCATCGCGGATCGCTTCGGCGCAATCGGGGTAGGCGTCGATGACGGTCGCGTTGACGCTGGCGGACACCGGCAACCCGCGCGATGTCAGCAATGACAGAAGGCGCGCCATCCCGGCCCGCATGCCGTAATCCGCCCAGCAGAAATTCGGCACGTCCGGGACCTGCTCCCGCCCATGCGGTGCGGTCAGCACCTTGCGCGGCATATCCTGATCAAACGGCCAGTATTCGACGTTTACCACCAGGTTGACGATCAGGCGTTTACCGCCCGGCCCCTGCAAAGGGGGTTGCTGATGCGCTAGCCGGTAGGGAATGCGGGGATTGGCCTGAAGCGCGCTGGAAAGCGCCCCAGGCGGTGACAAGACGTCGTCCATGTTCCATCCTGAATTTATTCGACGATTGCGTCGGAGTTTTCCGGTAACCCGCGCGTGATGCGGATCCTGCGGCACCTTTGAAAAGATGCCGTCATCAGAATGTCAGCAGGGGGTCACAGGTACCAATCCCATTGGGTGCAAGCGGTTATAACAAAACGCGATGGCAGCTTGCCGGAGCTGGTGAGTATGGCCGCGAACCGGCCCCACAACGGCAACGCCCCGGCCTTAACGGGGCCGGGGCGCTGCGCATCCGAGTGTGGTTTTTTGGGTCTGGGCTTTGTGTCTTATTCCAGTTCGATGAGGAGGTCCTTTGCATCGATCTGGCCGCCGGGCTGGACGTGCACGGCCTTGACCACCGCGTCGCGTTCGGCGTGCAGGCCGGTTTCCATCTTCATCGCTTCGATGGTCAGCAGCATATCGCCCTCATGCACCTGCTGGCCGACTTGGACCGCGACCGAGGCGACGACGCCGGGCATCGGCGCGCCGATGTGGTCGGGGTTGCCCGCTTCGGCCTTGGGACGGGCAGCGGTGGTGGATTTCACCAGACGGTTCGGTACCCGGATCACCCGCGGCTGGCCGTTGAGTTCGAAGAACACCTTCACCTCGCCGTTCTCATCGGTCTCGCCGATGGCCTGCAGGCGGATCTCCAGCGTCTTGCCGGGGTCGATCTCGGCCGAGATTTCCTCGCCCGGTTCCATCCCGTAAAAGAACGCCCGTGTCGGCAGGCTGCGCACCGGGCCGTACTGGCGATGGCGGCCCATGTAATCGAGGAACACCTTGGGATACATCAGGTAGCCATTCAGATCCTCATCATCGACTGCCTTGCCTTCCAGCTGCTGGGACAGCTCGGCGCGGGTGGCTTCCAGATCGACCGGCTCCAGATGTTTGCCGGGGCGCTCAAGGTTGGGCTTTTCGCCTTTCAGCACCTTGTCCACGATACCCGCCGGAAAGCCGCCCGGCGGCTGGCCGAGGTTGCCGCGCAGCATGTCGACAACGGAATCGGGGAAGGAGAGGTCGGTCTGCGGATCCTCCACCTCTTCGCGGCTGAGGCCCTGGCTCACCATCATCAGCGCCATGTCACCGACCACCTTGGAGGAGGGTGTCACCTTGACGATATCGCCGAACATCTGGTTCACATCCGCATAGGTCTGGGCGACCTCGTGCCAGCGCTCTTCCAGTCCCAAGGAGCGCGCCTGCGCCTTGAGGTTGGTGAACTGGCCACCCGGCATCTCGTGCAGGTAAACTTCCGAGGCCGGAGCCTGAAGGCCAGACTCAAAGGCCGCGTATTGCGCCCGCACCTGTTCCCAGTAATCGCTGATCTCGCGGATCTTGGCGATATCCAGCCCGGTGTCGCGGTCGGTGTTGCGCAGACCTTCGACGATCGACCCCAGACAGGGCTGCGAGGTGCCGCCACTGAACGCATCCATCGCTGCATCCACTGCATCGACGCCCGCATCGGCGGCGGCCAGAATGGTCGCCCCGGCGATGCCGGAGGTGTCATGGGTGTGGAAGTGGACCGGCAGGCCGACCTCTTCCTTCAACGCCTTCACCAGCTGACGCGCGGCGGCGGGTTTCAGGAGCCCCGCCATATCCTTGAGGCCCAGAATATGGGCGCCTGCGGCTTCCAGATCCTTGGCCATGCCGACGTAGTATTTGAGGTCATACTTGGCCCGGTCCGGGTCCATGATATCGCCGGTATAGCAGATGGTGCCTTCGCAGATCTTGCCGCTCTCCACCACCGCATCCATCGCGACGCGCATGTTCTCCACCCAGTTGAGGCTGTCAAAGACCCGGAAGACATCGACGCCGGTGATCGCGGCCTGTTTCACAAAGGCCTGCACCACGTTGTCGGGGTAGTTGGTATAGCCCACCCCGTTGGAGGCGCGCAGCAGCATCTGGGTCATCACGTTGGGCATCGCCTCGCGCAGATCCCGCAGCCGCTGCCAGGGGCATTCCTGCAAGAAGCGATAAGCCACATCAAAGGTCGCACCGCCCCAGCATTCCACCGAGAACAGCTGGCTGAGGCTTTGCGCATAGGCGGGTGCCACGCGGATCATGTCGATGGAGCGCATGCGGGTGGCGAGCAAGCTCTGGTGGCCGTCGCGCATGGTGGTATCGGTCAAGAGCAGCTGCCGCTGCGCCTTCATCCAGTCGGCCACCGCCTGGGCGCCCTTCTGCTCCAGAAGGTTGCGGGTGCCATAGGGCAGGGCGCCGGTCTCGACCTTCGGCGGGCGCGGATCCTTCAGACCCGCTTTCGGCTCGGCGCGGCCCTCGGTCTCCGGGTGACCGTTCACCGAGATGTCGGCGATATAGGTCAGCACCTTGGTGCCGCGGTCCTGGCGCTTGGCGAAGTTGAACAGCTCCGGCGTCTCGTCGATGAACTTGGTGGTGTATTCATTGCTGAGGAAGGTCGGGTGCTTCAGCAGGTTCTCGACAAAGGCAATGTTGGTGGAGACACCGCGAACGCGGAATTCGCGCAAGGCGCGGTCCATGCGAGCAATCGCCTTTTCCGGGGTGGGTGCCCAGGCGGTGACCTTGGTCAAGAGGCTGTCGTAATAGCGGGTGATCACCCCGCCCGCATAAGCGGTGCCGCCATCAAGGCGAATGCCCATGCCGGTGGCCGACCGATATGCGGTGATGCGGCCATAGTCAGGGATGAAGTTGTTGAGCGGATCCTCGGTGGTGACCCGGGTCTGCAACGCATGACCATTGAGGCGGATCTCGGACTGATCGGCCTTGCCGGTGGCCTCGGCAATGCTCTTGCCCTCGGCGATCAGGATCTGCGCCTGCACGATATCGATGCCGGTGACTTCCTCGGTGACGGTGTGCTCCACCTGCACCCGCGGGTTCACCTCGATGAAGTAGAACTTGCCGGTTTCCATATCCATCAGGAATTCGACGGTGCCGGCGCATTCATAGTTCACATGCGCACAGATTCTGCGGCCCAGATCACAGATCTCGGCCCGCTGGTCTTCGCTCAGGTAAGGCGCCGGGGCGCGCTCCACGACTTTCTGGTTGCGGCGCTGGACTGAGCAATCCCGCTCGAACAGGTGATAGATCTCACCGTGCTTGTCGCCAAGGATCTGCACCTCGACGTGGCGGGCGCGGGTGATCATCTTTTCGAGATAGCCCTCGCCATTGCCAAAGGCGGCCTCGGCCTCGCGGCGGCCTTCCAGAACTTTCTCTTCCAGCTCAGCCTCGGAGAGGATCGGCCGCATGCCGCGACCGCCACCGCCCCAGGAAGCCTTGAGCATCAAGGGATAGCCGACCTCACCCGCTTCCTTGCGGATGGCGTCCATGTCATCGCCCAGCACCTCGGTCGCGGGAATGACCGGCACGCCAGCCTCGATCGCGACGCGCCGCGCCGAGGCCTTGTCGCCAAGGGCGCGCATCGTCTCGGCCTTGGGGCCGATGAAGGTGATGCCGTTGCGGGCGCAGGCATCGACGAAATCGGGGTTTTCGGACAACAGACCATAGCCCGGATGGATCGCATCTGCGCCGCTTTCCTTGGCAACGCGGATGATCTCGTCAATCGACAGATAGGCCGCCACAGGCCCCAAGCCTTCGCCGATCCGGTAGGCTTCATCCGCCTTGAACCGGTGCAGGCCCAGCTTGTCCTCCTCGGCGTAGACCGCAACGGTCTTCTTGCCCATTTCATTCGCAGCCCGCATCACGCGGATCGCTATCTCGCCGCGGTTGGCGATCAGAATTTTCGAAAAGCGCTGCATGTGTGGCCTCCGTCAGGCAAGTTGGTCGCCCGCCCTTGCAATCGGGCCATGGGCGGGCCGGAGCCAGGGCTTTTAGCCCAGTTTTTCGGTGAGTTCGGGGACGGCCTGGAACAGGTCTGCCACGAGGCCATAATCGGCAACCTGGAAGATCGGTGCCTCTTCGTCCTTGTTGATGGCGACGATGATCTTGGAGTCCTTCATGCCCGCCAGGTGCTGGATCGCGCCGGAGATGCCGACCGCGACATAGAGCTCGGGGGCGACGACCTTACCGGTCTGACCCACCTGCCAGTCGTTCGGAGCATAGCCGGAATCGACCGCAGCACGGGACGCACCAACCGCAGCGCCCAGCTTGTCCGCCAGACCTTCGATCAGTTTGAAGTCCTCTTCGGAGCCGACACCGCGACCACCGGAGACAACAACGCCAGCCGAGGTCAGCTCGGGGCGGTCGCTTTCGGCAACCTTGTCTTCGACCCATTCGGACAGGCCGGGGTTCTCGGCTGCGCCGGTGGTTTCAACAGCGGCAGAGCCGCCTTCGCCAGCTGCGTCGAAGGTCGAGGTCCGGAAGGAGATGACCTTCTTGGCGTCTTTCGACTTCACGGTTTGGATCGCGTTACCGGCGTAGATCGGACGCTCGAAAGTGTCGGCGTCGACAACAGCGGTCACATCCGAGATCACCATCACGTCCAGCAGCGCAGCAACGCGCGGCAGCACGTTCTTGGCGTCGGTGGACGCAGGTGCCACGATGTGGCTGTAATCACCAGCCAGCGACACGATCAGCGCTGCAGTCGGCTCGGCCAGGCGGTGACCCAGCGAGGCGTCCTCGGCGACCAGCACCTTGGCCACGCCGTCGATCTTGGCAGCAGCGTCGCCTGCGGCGGCAGCCGATGCACCGGCACAAAGCACGGTCACATCACCCAGCGCCTTGGAGGCGGAGACAGCCTTGGCGGTGGCGTCCATCGCCAGTTCGCCATTATTCACTTCAGCAAGGAGAAGAACAGCCATTACACAGCCCCCGCTTCTTTGAGTTTCGCAACCAGTTCGTCAACCGAACCGACCATGATGCCGGCCGAGCGGGCCTGCGGTTCGGTGGTGGAGACGATCTCGAGACGCGGCGAGACATCGACGCCGTAATCGGCAGCGGTTTTCTCGTCCAGCGGCTTTTTCTTGGCCTTCATGATGTTCGGCAGCGAGGCATAGCGCGGCTCGTTGAGGCGCAGGTCCACGGTGACGATGGCGGGCATCTTCACAGAGATGGTCTGCAGACCGCCGTCCACCTCGCGGGTGACCTTGGCGCTGTCGCCGTCGATGTCGACTTCGGAAGCAAAGGTGCCCTGCGACCAGCCCAGCAGTGCGGACAGCATCTGACCGGTGGCGTTCATGTCGTTGTCGATCGCCTGCTTGCCTGCGAGCACCAGACCGGGCTGCTCTTCCTCGACGACCTTGGCGAGGATCTTGGCCACGGCCAGCGGTTCGATATCGGTGTGCACGTCATCGGCGGCGACAACCATGATGGCGCGGTCTGCGCCCATGGCCAGCGCGGTGCGCAGGGTTTCCTGTGCCTGTTTTACGCCGATCGAGACCGCAACGACCTCATCCGCCTTACCGGCTTCTTTCAGGCGAATGGCCTCTTCGACGGCGATTTCGTCAAAGGGGTTCATCGACATTTTGACGTTGGCGAGATCGACACCGCTTCCGTCCGCTTTGACGCGGACCTTCACGTTATAGTCAATCACGCGTTTGACAGGCACGAGTACCTTCATGTTCAGACTTCCTTTCGCTTTGGGCGGAGGGGTGGGATCAGGCAGTTGCGAGCGCCCCAAGAATGGCTCGCGCGCGCAGGCGGACGGGTTCATCGACCATGGCGCCATCGACGGTCGTCGCGCCGTCGCCAGAGGCAAGGACCCGTTTTGCCCAGTGGATTTCAATCGCGGAGGGGGCAAAGGCGCGCTGGACCTCACCGACCTGCCGCGGATGGATGCAGAGTTTACCAGACATGCCGAGGGCGCGCGCATGGGCGGCATCCGCCTGGGTTTCGGTCAGATCGTCCAGCTGCGCAGTGACCCCGTCAATGGGTGCGCAGATCCCGGCCAGACGGGCGGCAAGAACCAACTCGCTGCGGGCGGGCAGCAGCACCTCGCGCTGATGTGCAGCACCGATGTCGGCGCAGAAGTCGATCGAGCCGAACACCAGATGTGTCACGCCGGGCACCGCCGCGATGTCGCGGGCCGCCGCCAGCCCTGCGGCGCTTTCGATCAGGGCCAGCAGCGCCACATCAGGGCCGAGCGTTTCGGCCAGATCGGTAATCAAGGCGGGATCTTCGGATTTGGGCAGCATGAGACCAGCCACCGGCAAGGATGCGACGGCTGCGAGATCGGCCGCGTGCCAGGGGGTGCGGGGGGGATTGATGCGTACAATGACGGGCAGCTCGGTGAAATCGCATGTCAGAGCGGCACGGGCGGCCTCCTTGTTGTCGCGTGATACCGCATCTTCGAGATCGAGTATGATCGCGTCGGTTCCGGACCGGGATGCCTTGGCGAAAATGTCCGGCCGGTCAGCCGGAACGAACAACGGGGCGCGGATTGCGTCGGACATCACCATTGCGCCTGTGCCTCCATCGCGACAGGGCCACCGGGCGCGGCGGTCCACAGTCTGATCCCAGCCTCAGCCTCGGCGGCGCGCAGGCCAAGCCCTTGCGTGTCGTAGACAGGCGACAGGCTGCGGAAGCTGAAGCGGGCGGGCGCGGCGCCGCGCAGGTCGGCGGCGAATTGTGCCAGCAGGGTTGCCTGCATCGGGCCGTGTACTACCAGCCCGGGATAGCCTTCGTCCTCCTGGCAATAGGGGCGGTCGTAATGGATGCGATGGCCGTTGAAGGTCAGCGCCGAATAACGGAACAGCAATGTCGGCGTGGTGGCGATGTCGCGATTGTGGGGTGCTGCCGGGGCCGTCGCAGCGGGGGAGGGCGGCTTGGTTGTGCCGGTGGGGGCGCCGCGATAGACGATATCCTGTCGTTCCGTGATCAGATCGCCGCTATCGCTGTTGAAATGATGGCGCACGGTTACAAAGCACAGGTCTCCGCTGCGGCCTGTCTTCAAAGCAACATCTTCGATCACTGAACTGCGGGTGACAGTATCGCCGATGCACAGCGGCGCGTGAAATGTCATCTCTCCGCCCGCCCACATGCGCCGGGGCAGGGGCACGGGTGGCAGAAAGCCGCCGCGTGCCGGATGCCCGTCGAGCCCCAGGGTTGCCGATGGGGCCACCGGCTGACACAGGCAGAGGTGGATCATAGGGGGGGCTTCGGCGCCTTCATCAAGCGGTCCGTCGCGGTCAAAGGTGGCGTTGAAGCGTTCCACAAGGGTCGGCATCAGCACTTCGGAGCGGGTTTCCTCGTGGCCAATCCAACTGCGCAGGTGGTCAAGATCGATATTCATTTCAGGTCTCCTGTGGTCGGAGTGCGGGCACCGGACCATAATGCGGCGTCTCGCCATGCCAGATCGGGGCGGGCGCCGGGTAGGACACTACGCCGTTCGGCGTCTCGACCGAGATACGGCGCAGGTGCGGGTGGTTTGAGAGGCCTTCCATGTCGTTGACCGAAGCGAGGGCGACATCCGCCACGCGCAGGGCCTCGATGGCCTCGGCGCCAGTTCTGCGGGCGAATCCCCGGGCGACAAGGGCGTCGGTCTGATCCCGGTTCGCCACCCGCGCCACATTGGTGGCAAAGCGGGGATCATCGGCCAGATCGGGCTGATCGAGAAAATCGATGCAGAGTTTCTTCCATTCCCGGTCGCTTTGGATCGAGAGCAGAATCTGCGCGCCGTCGCCGGCTGTGAAGACCCCGTAGGGCGCGATTGACGGATGCGCCATCCCGATCCGCTTGGGTGGTTTGCCGCCTTCGTGGTTCAGCAGCGGCACGGTCAGCCAATCAGCCATGACGTCGAACATCGACAGCGATATCCGTGCGCCCTTTCCGGTCTTGTAACGCCGCAAGACCGCTTCGAGAACGGCGGAATAGGCGGTTGCCCCGGTGGCAATATCGACGATGGAAATGCCGACACGGGAGGGATCTGATGGCCCGCCGGTGATCGAGCACAGTCCGGATTCCGCCTGGATCAGCAGATCGTAGGCCTTGCGCTCTGCCATCGGTCCAGCTTCCCCATAGCCGCTGATCGAACAGGTGATAAGACGCGGGAAGTTCTCGGCCAGCCGATCAGGGCCAAATCCCAGCCGCTCCAGCGCGCCTGTCTTGAGGTTCTGGATCAGCACATCGGCATCGCTCAGCAACCGCTCCAGTACCGCCTTGCCCTCGGGCGCGGCCAGATTCAGCGTTACCGAGGTCTTGCCGCGGTTGAGCCAGACAAAATAGCTCGATTGGCCCTTTGCGACATCGTCATAACCACGGGCGAAATCTCCCTCGGGGCGTTCGATCTTGATCACCTCGGCGCCCGCATCCGCAAGGCGCGCAGTGCAGAAGGGGGCGGCTACGGCCTGTTCGATGGCCACCACCTTCAATCCTTCCAACGGGCGGCTCATCAGAACGACCTCGGCAGGCCCAGCACGTGTTCTGCCACGTAGCTGAGGATGAGATTGGTCGAAATCGGCGCCACCTGATACAGGCGGGTTTCGCGGAATTTACGCTCGACATCGTATTCGCAGGCAAAGCCGAAACCACCGTGGAATTGCAGGCAGGCGTTCGCGGCCTCCCAGCTGGCCTTGGCGGCGAGGTATTTCGCCATGTTCGCTTCGGCGCCACAGGGCTGGCCTTCATCATAAAGCCGACATGCCTTCTGCCGCATCAGGTTGGCAGCTTCGATTTCGACATAGGCTTCGGCAATGGGGAATTGCACGCCCTGGTTCTGGCCGATTGGGCGGCCAAAGACCGTACGTTCAGAGACGTATTGCGTCACACGGTCGGTGAACCAGTAGCCGTCCCCGATGCATTCGGCGGCGATCAGCGTGCGTTCGGCATTGAGCCCGGTCAGGATGTATTTGAAGCCCTTGCCTTCTTCGCCGATCAGGTTCTCCTCGGGGATTTCCAGATTGTCGAAGAACAGCTCGTTGGTTTCGTGGTTGACCATGTTGGGGATCGGCCGGACGGTCATGCCCGACTGCATCGCTTCCTTGATGTCGACAAGGAAGATGGACAGGCCTTCGGATTTCTTCTTTACCTCGGACAGCGGCGTGGTGCGGGCAAGCAGGATCATCAGATCCGAATGCTGGACCCGGCTGATCCAGACCTTCTGGCCGTTCACAACGTATTTGTCGCCTTTCTTGACCGCGGTGGTCTTCAGCTGCGTCGTGTCGGTGCCGGTGGTGGGTTCGGTGACGCCCATGGATTGCAGACGCAATTCGCCGCTGGCCAGTTTTGGCAGGATGCGGCGCTTCTGATCCTCGGACCCATGCCGCACAAGGGTGTTCATATTATACATCTGCCCGTGGCAGGCGCCCGAATTGCCGCCGGCGCGGTTGATCTCTTCCATGATAATCGCCGCTTCGGTCAGGCCAAGGCCGGATCCGCCGTATTCTTCGGGGATGAGCGCCGCCATCCAGCCGGCACGGGTCAGGGCATCGACAAACTCTTCGGGGTAAGCGCGGGCCTCGTCGACTTTGCGGTGATATTCATCCGGGAACTCGGCGCATAGCGCGCGCACCGCATCGCGGATATCCTGAAATTCGTCGGTCTGCTGCTGGTACATTTGGGGTCTCCGGTTTGAGCCTTGCGAAGTCTTCGCCATTGCTCTGGATATGCCCGGCTTGCCCTGCATACATCAAATATCTATTAGTGCTTATAGGTATAACGTTTCTGTATATGGGGCGCGGATCGTGGATCTGAGACAGCTGCGATACTTTCTGGCTATCGTCGAAGAGGGTTCTTTTACTCGGGCAGCGCAGCGGGTGAATGTGGCGCAACCTGCCTTGTCCCTGCATGTGCGCAATATGGAAGAAGCCCTTGGAACGCCGTTGTTGCTGCGCGCGCCACAGGGGGTTACCGCAACAGAGGCCGGAGAACTACTTGCCCGTCGCGCCCGAACGCTTCTGATGGATCTGGAGCGCACCGAAGAAGATCTGCGCAGTCTGGGCCGGGAGCCGACAGGAACGGTACGTCTGGGGCTGCCGGGGACCATCAGCGGTATTCTGTCGGTGCCGCTGATCGCGCGGTGCCGCGCGCGCTATCCGAAGATTAAGATCGTCATCGCCGAAGCGATGAGCGGCTTTGTCCGCGAATGGCTGCTGGATGGCGGTGTCGATCTGGCGGTTCTATATGCTGAATTGCGGGAAGCCGGGGTGCGGTCAGAACCGCTGCTGGATGAAGAGCTGGTGATGCTGGCCCCGCCTGAGCACGCCGGGGCAAGGCCGACCCCGCTTGACCACCTTGCGGATATTCCGCTGATCCTGCCTAGCGGCGCGCATGGGCTGCGCGCCATGCTGGAGGAAAAGCTGCGCGCGAAAGGCATCTTGGTCGCGCCCGATATCGAAGTCGACAGTTACAGCAATATCAAACGGTTGGTTGAGCAGGGCTATGGGTGTTCGGTGTTGCCGTTCCACGCGGTGGCGCAGGAGGCTGCCGCCGGGCGCTTGTCGGTAAGCCCGTTCGACGCGCCGGGTCTTTGGCGCCGGACTTACCTAGCCCACACTACCGCGCGGCCGCTGACCCGCGCGGCATCGGCTGTCAGTGAAATCCTGACAACCGTTTCCGCAGAATTGATTGCTGATGGAACCTGGGCCGGGGCGCAACCAATTGCGACAAAGGCTGCGGATACCAATTCCTGAACGGCAAGACCTTTTGGCAACTGGGGTGCGCTTCCTGCCTGATGGGGAGACCTGTGGGCATTCTTGAAGCTGATGAGAGATTGTCTTTCGAATTTCCCGGTTAATCTTCCGGCGGGATCTGCGGATTGTCTTGCCTTCCCTTTGAAACCGTCAGCGAGGCCCGCGATGTTCGCTTCTCCCCTGCCATTTTACTCCCCCAATCGAACCGCAACCGCGCGCTGTCGCAGATTCGTCCGGGCGCCGCTGATTGGCACATCGGGGGGATGTTCAAATGAGTAGACCGATCAAGATCGAATTCTTCCACGACACGGTGTGCGCTTGGTGTTTCAATCTTTCATCCCGCCTGCGCACGGTAGCACAGGAAATCAACCTCGACATTCGTCACCGGACCTTCGTGCTGCAGGCCAGCCGCCAGGAAATGGCACAGCGTTGGGGCAGCCCTGAGGCGGCGCGGAGTACCATTCTGGATCATTGGCGCCATTGCCGTGCGGCCAGCGATCAGCCGGAACACATCAATATCAACGCGATGCGGGCGGCCCGTTTCGATTATCCCCATGGCATGAACGCGGCGCTCGCGTGCAAGGCGGCGGAAACTTTTGGTGGTCAGGCGCTGCACTGGGAGATGTTCGACCGGATCCAGCTGGCTCATCTGAGCGAAGCCCGCAATATCGCCGACCCGAAGGTGCTGGTGGATCTGGCGCAGGAACTGGGTCTGACCCCGGATCAGTTCAAGTGCCGCATGGAGGATCCGGCGGTGGCCCGGCAGGTCGACGCTGATCGGCATTTTGCCCGGGTGAACGGCGTGCAGGCCGTGCCGACCCTGATCATCGCTGCAACGGGCACGCGGTTGCTGACTGGTTCTGTCGATGAGTTGCGGTCGCATCTGCGCGTTGTCGCGCGGCAAGTGGAACATCTCTGAGCAGGCTACGCCCGGAGCGGCACGCGGGCAAAGCGCTTTGCAGAGCAAGCGCATCGTGTTTTATTTCTGGGAAGCAACGGAGAGAGCCATGGACAAGTTTGGTGTCATGCGGGCCTTCTGCCGCATTGTCGACCGTGGCAGCATGGCGCGCGCGGCTGAGGATCTGGGCGTGTCGTCCAGCTTGCTCAGCCGCGATCTGAAGCTGCTGGAAGAAAGCCTCGGCTGCAGGCTGATCACGCGCACCACCCGCAGCATGTCCCTGACCGAACACGGTCGGCTATATTACGAGCAGGCCGACCGCATCCTGCAGGCCGTTGATCTGGCCGAGCAGCAGGTGCGGTCTGGGGCGCAGGTGATGCGGGGCGAGTTGCGGATCAATGCGCCGCATTCCTTTGGCACGACGGTTCTGGCGGATTTGTTGCCCCGGTTCGCCAGTCGCTATCCTGACGTGCAGCTGTCGCTTGTGTTTGACGACAACGTGCTGGATCTGGTTCAGGGCGGCTTTGATGTGGCGATCCGCATCCGTGCAAGTCTGCCGGATTCGGGGTTGATCGCGCGCAAAATTATGCCCGTGCACCAGGGTGTTTTCGCCAGCCCCGAATATCTTGCAGATTGCGGCCAGCCTGAGGCTCCGGAGGATCTGAAAAGACACAGAACACTGTCCTATAGCCTTGCTGAAACTCCGCTGACTTGGGAATTTAATGGGCCGCAAAGGCGGGTTACGGTGCCGATTTCGCCCCAGCTGCGGCTTGGCAGCAGCATTGTCCTGCGTGACATGATCAAGGCCGATATGGGGATTGGCAGCTTGCCGAATTTCCTGTCAGCCCCGCTTGAGGCGACGGGCCGGATTGTCCGGGTTCTGCCAGACTGGCACCTGCCAGAACGCACGGTCTACACGCTCGCCGCGTCACGCCTAAGCGCGGATGCTAAGGTGATGGCTTTCAACGATTTTCTGGCTGCGGAATTGGCGGGTCGGCCCTGACAGCCAGCAAGGATGCAGTTGCGGCTTTCCTGGTCGGCGACCGGTCCAAACACCCGGGTTTCCGAATTGACCGTCACACTTCTCATCGTACCTAACGACAGGAGCGCCGCGTGACAGATAGCGGGGCAAAAGAGGGACTTATGGCCCATAGAGTGACCTCTCGGCACACGTTTCGAGTCCAATGCTCAACACCCAGCACCCTACATCCGAAGCGAGAGGTTCCGGTCACAATTTTCCCGGAAAAGGATGCGAGGGAGGCTTTGGAACATCGCTTGGCGTCGGGGTGCGCAGCCTGAGATTGCATTGATTGGCTGCAAATAGGCGATAATTCGCCGTATGCGCGAGTTATTTTGAACATTGGTCATCATTTGGCCGTAATCTCAACGTAGAGTTTTTCAGTTGCCCGTGGTCCGATGGGCGATTGAAGACCTTCGGCGTCCGTTAGCCATCACAAGGAACGAGGGAACGGGCAATGGAAGGAGGATGCGTATGTTTGCTTTGCCGCCAGACGTCAAAAGCGCCATAGCTACCCAGAACGATCTCGTCCGCGCGGATCTGCCATCCCGTTTCGCGTCGATTACGCTTGTCTCGCTCCTGTCCCTTTTCTTCGTGCCAATCCCAGTGGTGGCTACCATATATCTGGTCTATGGGCTGATCGAGATCATCGGTGTCTACGTCTACAAGAGGCTGAGTAAAGAGGTCACAATCGGTTCGGTCCTTCTGTTTGCCGGATCTGCCTTTGCTGGCGTCTGGGTCTTCAATGCGATCCCGCTGCTTCTGTTTCTTCAGTCAGAACCCTTTCCCAAGCTGATGGGCTCAATGCTGTTGATCATCGCGCTCAATCACAGTGTGGTGGCGCGCTCTGCCTGGATGTTCTTTGGCATTCTGACGGCGGTGCCAATCCTCTGCGTGTTTGGCTATATGATTGGTAGCTTCCTCTATAATTTCGCAAGCCCGGTGGAGATTGTGATCGCAACCATCGTGGTGGTTCTGGGGTCGGCCTATATGCTGCATGCCATGTGGGTGCAGCACCGGCTGACCGGCCGCCTGCGCGAGGCCTTGCGCGAAGCAGAGGCCGGAAGCCGTGCCAAGAGCCGGTTCCTTGCGGCGATGAGCCATGAGATCCGCACCCCTCTCAATGCCATTTGCGCCATGTCCGAACTGATCGAGGATGAACGCACCGACCGGCAGACGCTGCGTGAACGCACCCATCTGCTGCGTAAGTCTGCCCAGGCGCTGACCGGTATTCTGGACGATGTTCTGGATCACGCGAAAATCGAATCCGGACAGTTTGAGCTGAACCTGACAAATGCGGAGCCAAGGTCCGAAATCTCCAGCGCGGTTGAAATGTTCCGGGCGCCCGCCGATGAAAAGGGGCTGCAACTGATCGTCGATATCGAAGACAACGTGCCTGCCTATGCGGAATTCGACGCGCTGCGTGTCCGCCAGATTATCGGAAACTTGGTGTCCAATGCGGTCAAATACACCGAGACGGGTCAGGTGCTGGTCGGGGCGCGCGGCGAACAGGTCGATGGTCAGACGGTTCTCACCGTTGAGGTGTCGGATACCGGACGCGGCATGACGCCGGATCAGACCGCACAGCTGTTCACGGAGTTCTACCGGGCAGAGGACAAGAACGCCCTCAGCGTGCCGGGCACGGGTCTTGGTCTATCGATTGCACGGCGTTTTGCGCATATGATGGAGGGTGAAATCACAGTCAGGAGCAGCCCTGGCCGCGGAAGCTGTTTCACCTTTACATGCCCGGTCAGGGTTCTTGAGAATTCGGAGATCGAGGCCCTTTCGCCGCAAACTCCGGCTGAAGACCGAAGCGATCTTGGTGTTCGCTCGATCTTGCTGGTGGATGATACCGCGTCGAACCGGGTGGTGGTGCGTGCCTTCTTGAAAAACAGCGATGTTGAGATTGTCGAGGCAGGGAATGGTGTCGAAGCTCTGGCCTGTCTTGAGAAACAATCGGTGGATCTTGTGCTGCTCGACATGAAGATGCCGGTGATGGACGGGCGCGAAACCCTGGCGGAGCTGGCACGCCGTGGGGGTAGGATCGGCAATACGCCGGTGATCATGCTGACGGCCAACGCTGCGCCAGAGGACCAGGAATTGTTCCTCAAGCTAGGGGCGGCTGGGTATCTGGCAAAACCGGTCAAGAAGTCCGTGCTGCTATCTGAAATCCGAAGGGTTGCAACCGAACGGTTCATCCGCGCCGCCTGATGGCGCCCCGCTGGCCATGGCGCGCCGGGCGTTGGTCAGAGGCTCCGATCCTGAACAATGTAATGGGGAATGATCTGGTTCCGGTACTGAGCGTGCCTGCTGCCTGATCGTTCCGCCACGGTATACAGGCCTGCTGGTAAAGTCTGCCCGCGTCCGACGGCGCTTTCATATTCTCTGAAACAGATCTGTCCGGTCGGACCTGTGCCGGTTTGTTACCTCGGCTTCGGCGGAACTGCGCCCATCCTTGAGCGGCCTTTAGAGAAAAGGCGCGTATAACGCGCACTTGCCTAAAAGTTGTGCGTGATGAGAGGGGTAACCCTCATCACGGTTAATTTAAAATTTACGATTTCTTGTGAAAGTTGATTCAAATTTGCTGAAAGTTTTCAGCGTCACATTGAGACTATGGAAAAAGGCGGCGGGACAGCCCGATGCAGTCGACAGAAATATCGTTCGACAACTTAGGAGAGACCGGTGCTTTGTTCACCGAGCTCCTGCGCGCGCGTTATCATCATTTTATCGAGGCGCGCGGCTGGGACCTGCCCAACGTGCGCGGGCTTGAGTTTGATCAGTATGATACCCCGGAGAGCATCTATTGTGCGATTCATGATGGCATGACGATCCATGGCGGTTTCCGGGTGACGCCCACCACCGCAAAATGCGGCAGCGCTAGCTATATGTTGCGCGATGCGCAACTGGGCCTGTTGCCGGATCTTCCTGCGGACATTCTGGATGCGCCCGCGCCACAGGACCCGAAGATCTGGGAGGTCAGTAGGGTCTTCGTCGATGATACGCTCAGCAGCCGCGAACGCATGCGTGTGCGCGGACAGTTGGGGGTGAGCTTTGCCCGGCTGGCCAAGGACTGGAACATTGATGCATTCCTTTGCCTGACCTCTGTTTCGGCTGCTTTGCTGACGCGTCAGGCGGGGATCAACATTACTCCGGCCGGATTGCGCTTCGAAATCGAAGGGGAAACCTGTCAGGCTTACCATCTCAAGGTCGATGCCAAGAGGCTGCGTCGCAGCCGAGCGGCGTGATTCACAGCGGCAGGACTATGCGTCAGGGGCAGGACACTCTGCGCTGACTGTCTGATGACAGGCCCGCAGGGCAAACGAGACGGCAACGCAAAAGGGAGCCCTGATACGGGCTCCCTTTCCTTTCTTTCACATGTGGGCGTTGTCTACGCCCGGGTTTCAGCGATCAGACCGCGCCAGATCGCCCAGCACATCAGAAGCAGCACCACGGTAAATGGCAGGCCTGTCGAGATGACCATCGCCTGCAGCGAAGCCAGTCCGCCGCCGATGAGCAGCGCAATCGCCACGGCGCCCTCGAAGACGCACCAGAACACACGCTGCGGGACCGGCGCATCGACCTTGCCGCCTGCGGTGATGGTATCGATCACCAGCGAACCGGAGTCCGAAGAGGTGACGAAGAACACAACCACCAGGATGATCCCAAGGAAGCTTGTGATCGAGGCCAGCGGCAGTTCGGCCAGCATCTTGAACAGTTTCAGCTCAAGCGGCGCTTCGGTCACGGTGGTGACGCCATCCTGAATGACCTGCTGGATGGCTGTGCCGCCAAAGACGCTCATCCACAGAACGCAGACCATCGAGGGGATCAGCAGCACGCAAATGATGAACTCGCGCACGGTGCGGCCACGGCTGACGCGGGCGATGAACATGCCGACAAAGGGCGACCAGCTGATCCACCAGGCCCAGTAGAAGGCGGTCCAGCCTTGGCTGAAGTTGGTGTCTTCGCGGCCAATGGGGTTGGACAATGCGGGCAGATACTGGATGTAGGCAGCAAGGCTGTCCACGAAGCCGGTCAGGATCGCGATCGTGGGTCCGGCGATCAACACGAACAGCAAAAGCAGGGCCGCAAGCCCCATGTTGATTTCGGACAGCACTTTCACCCCGCCGTCGAGGCCGCGGATCACCGAGATCAGTGCGATTGCCGTAATGCCGGTGATCAAAACAACCTCGGTCGTCGATCCCACGGGGATGCCGAACAGCTCATTCAGACCTGCATTCGCCTGTGTCGCGCCAAAACCAAGCGAGGTTGCAAGGCCAAACAGGGTGGCGAAAACCGCCAGCACGTCGATGGTGTGCCCCGGCCAGCCCCAGACACGTTCGCCCAGGATCGGGTAGAAAGCCGAGCGAATGGTGAGTGGCAACCCCTTGTTGTAGGAAAACAGCGCCAGTGCCAGTGCGACAACCGCGTAGATCGCCCAGGGGTGCAGCCCCCAGTGGAAGATCGTTGCTGCCATGCCCAGGCGGACCGAAGCCGCCTGATCCCCGGCGGCTGCCCCCAGCGGTGCCCAATCGGTCCGCGCGCCATCCTCACCAGTGGCAATGCCACCCATTGAGGTCGAATAATGGCTCATCGGTTCCGAGACGCCATAAAACATCAGGCCAATGCCCATGCCGGCGGCGAACAGCATCGCGAACCAGCCGATATAGCTGTAATCCGGTGTCGCATCCGCACCGCCAAGCCGCACCTTGCCCAAGGGCAGCACGATCAGCAACAGGCAGAACAGGACAAAAATGTTGGCAGCGCCCAGGAAGAACCAGTCAAAGGTGCTGGTCAGATAGGGGCGCAAGCTGCCGAAGATGTCGGCGGATTGCTCTGGCAGGGCCAGCGCGTAGAAAACGAAGGCTACGATGGAAAGCCCGGAAATCAGGAAAACCGGGTTGTGAACATCGAGCCCGAACGGTCCAACTGTCGTTTCGATATTGTCCTGACCAATCGTGTAGTCGGTATCGATGATTTCTGCTGTCCCTTCGGGCTCGGGTATGCCCTGGTTGGTCGTTTCGTCGGCCATTTTGGAGGCCTCCCTTTATCAGATCTTACAAATGCTGTTCGCGGCTCTGTGGTCAGCCGCGCACGACAAACACCGAACATTTCGCATGCTCGGCAATTTTTCCGCCATTCGAGGGCCAGATATAGTCGAGCACATTGGGCAGATGGCTGGCCATCACTACCAGGTCTGCACCCGTGTCCTTGGTGGCTTTCAACAGCGCATCGTCGACATCCGTGGTCGGATCGTGGCTGACCACAGGCACTGCCGATGCGGTGAACCCGTGCTCTGCCGCTTGTGCCTTGGCGAATTCATCGAGCTTGACGGCATATTCGGCCGGATTATGCGCAGTGGCGCTGGGCGTAGAGGCGGTCACCCCAACAAACACGACTTCTGCCCCGTAATGCTTTGCGAGATCTGACGTGCACTTTAGGGCCTTCTCAAGATGCCCTTGATGCGCCAAGTCCACCGGCGCCATGATTTTCTTGAACACTCGGTTGTCCTTTCTCTCAGTTTGAAAATTTCGGCGGCTCATGTGTCGCAGCCGACCCCGGCGGGGTTGAAAAACCGCCCATCACATATCGATCACTGGGGTGAAAGTGATTTTTGATCTGTCTCCTCCTTGATGAGCGTAACATCAAATCTGAGCCGCAGACAAACGAGGCGTTGAACTTTTGGTAGGGAATGCGGACCTGACGCTTTGGAATTTGCGGACGTTTAACAAAAATATATTCTTGAAAAACAATGTTTTGTTCGAAGGTCACGGGCTGCTTCAGGGCAAGCCGGGCCGGTGAAACGATTTCCAGAGGCGCGCCATCAGGCGCCGCGATCTGACAAATGCAGCCCGTTCCAGTGGTCGAAATGAACGGGCTGCATTGGTTTTCTGCGGATGGGTTGGTCCGGAGTTCGGGGTGGCGAAGAGCGCCATCCCCATCCTGATCTGGCGCATCCGTGCCGCGGAGAGGCCGCCGCCTCAGCCCATCGCGTCGAGCAGGCCCTCACCGGCAGAGAGTTCGCACTGGCCGGGGTTTTCCTCGCGGTTGAGGATCGTCACCTTGCCATCCTCGACCAGCATCGCATAGCGCAGCGAGCGACCGATCAGCCCGGCGGGCGGCGCATCAAAGCGCATGCCGATGGCATCGGTAAATTCGCTTTGGGCGTCGGCCAGCATGGTGATACCTGCTTTGTCCGCGCCGGTTGCTTCGCCCCAGGCCTTCATCACGAAGGGATCGTTTGCCGATATGCAGATGATCTCATCCACGCCCTTGGCATCGAACTGATCCTTGGTGCGGATAAAGCTGGGCACATGGGCGGAATGGCAGGTCGGGGTAAAGGCGCCCGGAACGGCAAAGATGGCAACCTTACGGCCCTTGACCCTCTCGGCCATCTGCACCGGCTCGGGCCCTTCGGCCCCCATTTGCACCAGGGTGGCGTCCGGCAGGGTGTCTCCGACTGAAATCATCGCGCGTTCCTCTTCTGTCGTGATTGCGTTATCTATGGTCCCCCATATAGGGTCCGGTCAGACCGTGACCAGAACATGCGCAGGAGGCAAGAGGGGACATGAGCCACATCGTGGTAATCGGAGCAGGGCAGGCGGGATCGTCTCTTGTGGCCAAATTGCGCAAAGATGGATTTGACGGTGACATCACCCTGATCGGAGCCGAAACCGCGCTGCCTTACCAGCGGCCACCCCTGTCCAAGGCCTACCTGCTGGGTGAGATGGAGAAAGAACGCCTGTTCCTGCGCCCCGAGAGTTTTTACGCCGACAATGACATCACCCTGAAACTGGGCGCCACCGTCACAGGGATTGATCCGGCGGCAAAGACGGTCAGCCTTGGGGATGAGGTGATCACCTATGATCAACTGGCTCTGACCACCGGTTCCGATCCGCGTCGCCTTCCGGCTGCCATCGGCGGCGATCTTGATGGGGTATTCGTTGTCCGTGGCTTGTCCGATGTGGACGCCATGGCGCCGCATGTGACGACAGGCAAGCGGGTGCTGATCGTGGGTGGTGGCTATATCGGGCTGGAGGCCGCAGCGGTCTGCGCCAAGCGTGGCTTGTCGGTGACCCTGGTCGAGATGGCAGATCGCATCCTGCAACGGGTGGCAGCGCCCGAGACCTCCGATTATTTCCGCGCCCTGCACAAGGGGCACGGTGTCGACATCCGCGAAGGCACGGGGCTGGAGCGGCTGGAAGGCGAAGATGGGAAGGTTGCCCGGGCGGTGCTGGGCGATGGTAGCACGCTGGACGTGGATTTCGTGGTGGTTGGTGTGGGTATCGCCCCGGCGACCACTCTGGCCGAGCAGGCCGGGCTGACGATTGAAAACGGCATCCGGGTCGATGCGCAGGGGCGGACCTCGGACCCTTCGATCTGGGCGGCGGGCGATTGCGCCTCTTTCCCCTACAAGGGGGAACGTATCCGGCTGGAAAGCGTGCCCAATGCCATCGACCAGTCCGAAATCGTGGCGCAGAACATGCTGGGTGCAGGCAAGGATTACGCGGCACAGCCCTGGTTCTGGTCCGACCAATATGATGTGAAATTGCAGATCGCGGGCCTCAACAGCGGCTATGACAACGTGGTCACCCGTCAGGGCGAGGGGCAAAGCGTGTCCTTCTGGTATTACAAAGGTGATCAACTGGTGGCGGTCGATGCGATGAACGATCCGCGCGCCTATATGGTCGGCAAACGGTTGATCGATGCGGGTAAAACGGCTGACAAATCCGTGGTCGCCGATCCTGAAGCAGACTTGAAACCGCTGCTGCGGGCATGAGGATCATCGCAGGTGAGTTTCGCGGCCGCGCGCTGGCGGCCGTGGGCAAGGGCGATGCGGGTGCGCATCTGCGCCCGACGACCGACCGGGTGCGCGAAAGCCTGTTCAACGTGCTGATGCACACCGGTGCCATCGACGGCGCCCGGGTGCTGGATCTCTTTGCCGGAACTGGCGCGCTGGGGCTTGAGGCGCTGTCGCGCGGCGCTGCTTTGGTCACATTTGTCGATGACGGACGCGTGGCGCAGGGGCTGATCCGCAAGAATGTCGGTATTTGCCGGGCCGAGGATCGCACGGCCCTGATCCGCCGCAGCGCCCTGAAGCTGGGGCAGAACCCCGATGCCCCCTATGACGTGATCTTCCTCGATCCGCCCTATGGCAAGGATCTGGGTCAAAAGGCGCTTGCCGTAGCCGATGCTGGCGGCTGGATCGCGCCTGGCGCCCTGATCGTGTGGGAGGAAAATGCTCCGATGAAGCCGCCCGAGGGATACGAGGCGCAGGACAGCCGCAAATACGGCGATACCCATATCTCCCTGATGTGGCGAAGTGTTTCAGGTTGAAATGGGGTGGGCAGGAAACGGCCTGCGTTAGATTTGCTATGTGACGGTTCAGGCAGTAGCGCTTAGCGGTATTTGTTCAGGTTGCATTAAAGGAGCCTCAGATGCCCAAGACATTTCCCACGCCGCAATTGGTGATCTTTGACTGCGACGGGGTGCTGGTGGACAGCGAAACCGTGTCCAATCAGGCCATGGTGGACAATTTGGCGCGCCACGGCCTGTCGCTGACCCTGCCAGAGGCCATGGGGCATTTTGTCGGCGGCACCATGATGGGGGTGATGGACAACGCGCGAAAGCTTGGCGCGGATCTGCCACAGGACTGGGTCGAGGAAATCTACGCCGAAACCTATGCGCGGCTGCGTGCAGGCGTTGGGCTGGTGCCGGGGATCCTGGATCTATTGGCGCGGCTCGATCAGCATAGCATTCCCACTTGCGTTGCCTCCAACGGCAGCGAAGAGAAGATGCGCATCACGCTCGGACAGAACGGGCTGTGGGAGCGGTTCCATCCGCAAGCGATGTTCTCGGCCCATGCGCTGGGCGTTGCGAAACCTGAACCGGGGTTGTTTCTGGCCGCGGCCAGCCATTTCGGGGTAGAGGCGCGCTCCTGTCTGGTGATCGAGGACAGTGCGACCGGTGCGCAGGCCGCAGCCCGCGCCGGAATGCGCTGCCTTGGGTTTGCGCCGCACGGGCAGGGCGCGGCGCTGGCTGATCAGGGGGCAGAGGTGTTTACCGGCATGCAGGAGGTCCCAGCCCTGATTGGGCTGACCTGATCAGCCGTAGGTCGGGTGGAACTTGCCCGCAGGCGACAGGGTGAAGATATCGAACCCATCTGCGGTAACGCCGATCGAATGCTCAAACTGCGCCGACAGGGATTTGTCGCGGGTGACGGCAGTCCATTCATCGGCGAGGATCTTGGTCTCGGCGCGGCCGAGGTTCACCATGGGTTCGATGGTGAAGAACATGCCTTCCTCAAGAACCGGACCGGTGCCCGGGCGGCCATAGTGCAGCACGTTCGGCGGCGCGTGAAACACCTGTCCCAGACCGTGACCGCAGAAATCGCGCACCACGCTCATGCGCTGGGCTTCGACATAGGCCTGAATGGTGTGACCGATATCGCCAAAGGTGTTTCCGGGTTTCACCGCTTCGATTCCCTTCATCAGGGCGTCATGGGTGACCTGGATCAGCCGCTCGGCCTTGCGGGACAGCTTGCCTGCCACATACATGCGGCTGGTGTCGCCAAACCAGCCATCGACGATCACCGTCACATCGATGTTGAGGATATCGCCGTCCTTGAGCTTCTTGTCGCCGGGAATGCCGTGGCAGACCACGTGGTTCACCGAAATGCAGCTGGCGTGCTGGTAGCCCTTGTAGCCGATGGTGGCGGATTTCGCGCCTGCATCCTCGACCATCTGGGTGATGATGCGGTCAATTTCGCCAGTGGTCTGGCCGGGAAAGACATGGGGGGCAATATCATCCAGAATGCGTGCGGCCAGAGCGCCTGCCGTGTGCATGCCCGCAAAATCGGCGGGTTCGTGAATGCGGATGCCGTCCTTGGTGGTGCGGCCGTCTTTCGATCTCATCGGGCGGAGCTCCCTCGGGTGTTGTTGTCTTGCTATGTAAGCGGTCTTGGCCAAAAGGGCCAGAGGGGGCGGTGCAGTGACTACAAGGCCGCTGCATCCCCTGCATATCAGGCAGGCAGAGGCGGACCTGCTGGTGCCGGTTTCGTGATTTGAATACGCCACAGCTTTCCCAGAGCGTGCGACCGAATCTGAAATCAACGACAGGAAAACATAATGATCGGCTACGTCACGATTGGTGTCTCGGATATAGAGAACGCCAAAAATTTCTACACTGAACTCTTCGCGGCTGAAAGCGCCCAGGTCCTGATGGACGCAGGCCGCATCGCCTTTATCGGCAAGGACCGTACGGCGCCGATGCTGGCCGTCTGCACCCCGCATAACGGCGATGTCTGCACCAGCGGCAACGGCGGTATGCTGGCCTTCCCGGCCGGGGATAAGGACAACGTGCAGGTGATGTATGACAAGGCGATCAGCCTTGGCGCCACCGATGAAGGCGAACCGGGCGAGCGTGTGCCGGACTTCTTCTATGGTGCCTATGTGCGCGATCCGGACGGCAACAAGCTCTGCTTTTACGTCATGGGCTGAGCCCAGCCCTTTGCAATTTCTCAGGAGTGCAGCCTTTTGGCTGCCTCCACCCACACGCCATCGGGCGAAATCCGCGTGGTGCAGACCAGCCGTTCGACCCCGGTTGCCTGCGCGTCATCAAAGGCCGCGGCGTAGGCCGGGTCGATATCCGCCGCCAATTGGAAGTGGTCGCAATCGGTGCGCTGCACGAGGTAGAGCATCACCGCCCGGTGCCCCTCGGCCACCATATTGGCCAGCTCCCCCAGATGTTTGGTGCCACGCGCGGTAACGCTGTCGGGGAACTCCGCCAGACCTGGCTGACGCGACAGCGTCACGCTTTTCACCTCGACATAGCAATCGGGCAGACCTGGCTGGCTCAGTAGGAAATCGATGCGGCTCTTCTCGCCGTATTTCACCTCGGCCCGCACGGTTTCATAGGCGGCAAGCTCGGCAATCTCGCGGGCCTCCAGCGCGGCTTTCAATGCGCGGTTTGGAACCGAGGTATCGACGCCGGTGAAATGGCCGTTTTCGTGATCGACCAGGCGCCAGCCGTATTTCAGTTTCTTCTTCGGATCGTCGTTCGGCTCCAGCCAGATTTTCATCCCAGGTTCAGCCAACCCCATCATCGATCCGGGGTTGGCGCAATGGGCAGTGATCTCGCGTCCATCCTCCAGCCGACAGTCGGCAAGGAAACGTTTGTAGCGGCGGATCAGCCGGGCGGGGATCAGAGGGGTTCCAAAGCGCATGTTCTTGGGCCTATACCTGCCTTAACACCGGATCAAGAGGAGAGGCGCCATGGGCAATCCAACCGCTGCAATGCTGGTTATCGGGGACGAAATCCTGTCGGGGCGCACGCGCGATTCGAACATGCATTTTCTGGCCGGAGAGTTGACCAAACACGGCATCGACCTGCGCGAAGTTCGCATGATCAGCGATGACGAGGTGGCGATTATCGCAGGTGTCACCGCGCTGTCAGAAACCCATGACCATGTCTTCACCAGTGGCGGTATCGGGCCAACCCATGATGACATCACCGCCGATTGCATCGCCAAGGCATTTGGCGCGCATCTGGATGTCCGGGATGACGCCCGCGCGATCCTGCAGGCCCATTACGACAAATCGGGAACCGAGCTGAACGAAGCACGCCTGCGCATGGCCCGCATCCCGGATGGCGCTGCGCTGATCGACAATCCGGTGTCGGCGGCGCCGGGCTTTACGCTCAAGAACGTGCATGTGATGGCCGGGGTCCCGTCTGTGTTCGAGGCGATGGTGGCCAGCGTCCTGCCCACCCTGACCGGTGGCAGCCCGCTGTTGTCACAGACCCTGCGCGTGATGCGCGGCGAGGGCGAGATCGCAGGCAATCTTTCGGCGCTTGCAGCGGATTTCTCTGATCTGTCGATCGGCTGCTACCCGTTTCAGAAGGACGGGGCTTTTGGGGCCAATGTGGTTGTGCGCGGCGCCGATGGCGCCCGCGTCGACGTGGCGGTCACGCGCCTTGCACGGGAGCTGGACCTGTGAGCACCGATCCCCTGTATTACGCTGTGGTTGATGGTACCTGGCCAGCGGCCTCAAAACGCGATCTTGGCCCAATCACCCTGCGCGAAGGGCAGGGTGGCGGCAGCCGGGTATCGGCGGCCACCACCAATGGTCCGGTCAACAAGGATCAGATTGCCGCTGCCGAAGAGGCCATGCGCGCCATGGGGCAGGAGCCCCTGTTCATGATCCGCGATGGCGATGATGTGCTGGATGCGCAGTTGGCGGCGCTGGAGTATGAGATCAAGGATCCGGTCAATATCTGGACCTGCCCACCGGCAAAGCTGACCGATGTGCCGATCCCGCGGGTCACCACCTTCTGCGTTTGGGAGCCGCTGGAAATCCAGCGCGAGATCTGGATCGCGGGTGGCATCGGGCCGGGGCGTATGGCGGTGATGGAGCGCGCACCGGGGCCGAAGACGGCACTGCTTGGGCGGTTCAACGACAAACCCGCCGGGGCGGGGTTCGTGGCTATCCACGATGAGGTTGCCATGGTGCACGCGCTGGAAATCCTGCCGCATCAGCGGCGCAAGGGGATGGGCGCATGGATGGTGCGGCAGGCGGCCTTTTGGGCGGCTGAACAGGGCGCGCGCGAGTTAGCGCTGGTCTGTACCAAGGCGAACGCCGGGGCAAATGGTCTTTATGCCTCACTTGGAATGACCTGCAGGGGGCAGTACCACTACAGGCACAAACATTGAGGGAGGAGAAAGAAGACCATGACCGATCAGCAAAACCCAACAGCGCTTGACCTGCCGCAGGTGGATCCGCTGCCGCCTGCGACGCAGAAGTATTTCGATATCTGTCAGGACAAACTGGGCATGGTGCCCAATGTGCTGCGGGCGCATGCCTTTGACATCGAAAAGCTGAACACATTCACCGCGCTTTATAACGATCTGATGCTGGGCGACAGCAACCTGAGCAAGCTGGAGCGGGAGATGATCGCGGTGGTGGTGTCTTCCTACAACCGCTGTTTCTACTGCCTTGCGGCACATGGCGCGGCGGTGCGTCAGCTGTCGGGTGATCCCAAGCTGGGCGAGATGCTGGTGATGAACTACCGGGTCGCGCCGCTGGATGCGCGCCAGCGGGCGATGCTTGATTTTGCCCTGCAACTGACCCGCGCCAGCGCCGAGGTCGAAGAGGCCGACCGGCAGGCCCTGCGTGATGTTGGTTTCAGCGATCGTGACATCTGGGACATTGCCAATGTGGCAGCCTTCTTCAACATGACAAACCGGGTGGCCAGCGGCACCGCTATGGTCCCGAACGACGATTACCACGCCCAGTACCGGTGATTGGGCGGTTTTTCATATCATTGGCGGCGGCCCTGTTTGTCGGGGCCGCGCTTTTTGTCTCGGCACCTTTGGCCCAGGCTGAAATGTCCTTACCGGTCGGCGCCCAGGCGCTGGCGCTGCGGGAAACCCCACTGGGCACCTATGCCTTGCCAACCGGCCCTGTGGGCGCCGATGGGGTGCCGTCCCGCGCGATCGAAGGGCGGATTTTGCGCCGCACCTATCGGATCCGGGGCGAGGCGACCGTTTTGCAGGTTCTGGCGCCATTGCGGGAGCAGTTGCTGGAGACAGGATACGAGCTGCTCTTTCAATGCGAGGCGCGCCAGTGCGGCGGCTTTGATTTCCGATTCGGCATTGAGGTGGTTCCAGCCCCGGATATGGCCGTCAGCATTGGCGATTATCACTTCCTGTCCGCCGTGAAGGGGGAGAGCGCCGTGACTCTGCTGGCCTCGCGCAGTGGCACCTCGGCCTATCTTCAGATCATCGAGGTCTCACCGCCCGAAGCCGCGGCGCTGGAACTGGCCCCATCCATTCCAGCAGAGCAGGCCGAGACGGCAGAAGCTGTCGGAGCAGGCACCGAAAGCCTGCCAGATGCCGACCCTACCGATCTGGCGCAGGCATTGCTGGAGCAGGGCCGGGCGATCCTGCCGGGGCTTGATTTCGGGACCGGAGATGTGGCGCTGGGCCAGGGAAATTATGAAAGCCTGAAAGCACTTGCCGAATTCCTAGCCGAATTTCCCGACTATTCCGTGGTTGTGGTTGGTCACACCGATACGGTTGGCGGGTTGCAGGACAATACCGACCTGTCGCGGCGCCGGGCCGAGGCCGTGAAGACCCATCTTGTGGAGAAGTCCGGGGTGGATGAAACCCGGATTGAGGTGGCCGGTGTCGGCTATCTGGTGCCGGTCGCATCGAACCTCACGGCCGAAGGGCGGGAGGCAAACCGCCGGGTCGAGGCGGTGTTGCTGCCACGGCCAAAACCCTGAGGCAGGGCCATCACTGGCCACCGGAAAAGGGCTTGACCGGCGCAAAAGCCTGCTCTACCCCAAGGGCAGGCCGCAGACGCCCGCCCCCCGCAGACGTGTACTCGTCGAGGTGAAGTTCTGTTTATTGCTATTGTTTCTGTCACCTTCTCCGCGTCTCGCGCGGGTGGTAACGCGGGTCCCATCCATTGAGCGAGATCGACGCATGAGGGCTTCAGAGCGATGCAAGATCCGACTCCCAATACATTTCTGACCGGGCGATTGCCGGTCATTTTCGCGAAAACCGCGATACCCATCATATTCGTCATGAGCATGAACGGCCTTCTGACGGTCGCCGATGCCCTGTTTCTGGGGCATTTCGTTGGCCCGCAGGCGCTGGCGGCGGTCACCGTGGTGTTTCCGTTTTACATGCTGATCGTGGCCTGCGCCACGCTGGTCTCTGCCGGCATGTCGAGCCTTCTGGCCCGCCACCTTGGCGGCTCCCGCTTTGATGAGGCCGAGCGTATCTATGCCGCTGCGCATTGGCTGGCCCTAGTCGTGGGGGGCATACTGATCCTGCTTTACCTTGGCCTGGGTGGGCAGCTGATCTGGCTGGTCACCGGCGGCGACAGCGCGCTTGCCGAATTGTCGGCCAGCTATCTTGGCATCCTGATCTTTGCCACGCCGCTGACCTTTGTGCTGGCGGTCAATTCTGACGCCCTGCGCAACGAGGGGCATGTGGGCATGATGGCCGCGATGAGCCTGCTGGTGTCGATAGGCAATATCGGTTTCAACTACCTGATGATCGCGGTGCTGGATCTTGGCGTTGCCGGTTCGGCCTATGGCACGGTCGAGGCGCAGCTTTTGGCGCTGGGCGTGATCCTTGCCTATCGTCACAGCCGTGGCACCCTGCTGCATCCGGTCATGGTGCTGCGCAACGTAATCCTACAGGGCAGCGGGCGCATTCTGGCGCTGGGCGCTCCGCAAAGCCTTGGCTTTATTGGTATCGCGCTTGGCTCCTCGGCGATCCTGACAGCTTTGCAGATGGTGGGCAGTTCGGACTACGAGGTTACGGTCACAGCCTATGGAATCGTGACGCGGGTCGTCACCTTTGGCTTCCTGCCGCTCTTGGGGGTGTCGCAAGCGATGCAGACGATCACCGGCAACAACTTTGGCGCGGGGCTGTGGCAGCGCAGTGATAACAGTCTGCAGATCGCCGTTCTGGTGGCACTGGGGTTCTGCCTGTCTGTGCAGGCGGTGTTCAGCCTGTTTGCACCTCAGATCGCAGCGGCCTTTGTGACCGACCCTGCTGTGGTTGCAAAGGTGGCAGGGATCATGCCGGTGATGCTGGCCTTGTTTGTCCTGTCGGGACCTCTGATGATGCTGGCGGCCCATTTCCAGGCCATCGGCGATGCCCGCCGGGCGGCGGTGCTGAGCCTGACAAAGCCATTCGCATTTGCCATTCCGCTGACCTTTGCCCTGCCGCTGTGGTTTGGTGAAATGGCGATATGGTGGGCGGGGCCGTCGGCCGAGGTCCTTCTGCTGCTGTTGGCGGTCTGGGTCCTGTGGGCCCGCGCGCGCAGCACCCAGCTGAACTGGGGGGTATTCACGTCAACAGAGGAGGCGCGGTCATGAGCGCAACACTTCCGACACTGGTCGAAGCCAAGGCGCAGGCCAAACGTCTGCGCACCGGGCTGGAGGCCGAAGGGCGCGAGATCAGCCACAGTCAGAGCCTTGAACTGGTCGCCCGGCAGCATGGGTTTCGCGATTGGAATACTTTCCACGCCGCGATGGGTAACCGGCCGCCAGAGGGTTTCACCCCCGGTGGGCGGATCGAGGGGACCTATCTGTCGCAGCCCTTCGCGGCGACGGTGCTGGCGGTCGAGATGCTGCGACCCGGTTGGTTCCGGCTGGAACTGGATTTCGACGAGGCGGTCGACGTGGTCACATTCGACAGTTTCTCGAACTTCCGCAAACGGATCCGGGGCACGGTCGGTCCCTCGGGCACCTCGCGGGAGCGGACCTCGGACGGGACGCCGCATCTGGTGATCGAGATCTGAGACCTTGTTCCCAAGACAAAAGAGCCCCCCGCAGTGTGCGGGGGGCAGTTTCACGAGGGAGGGTCGTGTGTTTCAGGGGCCAGTCACCACTTCACCGGGTCGCGGTCGGCAAAGGCATGGACAAGGAAATCAATGAAGGCGCGCACCTTGGGCTGGGTGAATTTCCCAGGCGGGTAGACGGCATAGATGCCCAGAGTTTCGACCGGCAGGTTGGGCATCACGTCTTCGATCAACCCTTCTGACATGGCTTCCGAGTAGAGGTAGCTGGGCAGGTAGGCGATGCCGAGGCCAGAGATGGCCGCATTCAGAAGCGATTGCCCGTCGTTCACCGACAGCCAGCCGGTCGTGCGAACCTGACGTTTCTCGCCAGAAGGGGCGGTGATCTTCCAGACATTGCCACTCGACTGGTTGGAATAATGCAGAAGCTTGTGGGTGTTCAGATCGTCGATCTTTTGCGGCCGCCCGTATTGCTCCAGATAGGCGGGCGAGGCGATCATACGTTTGGTGGTTTCGGTCAGCTTGCGGGCTCTGAGCGAGCTGTCTTCCAGCTCGCCGATCCGCAGCGCCATATCAAAACCTTCCGAGATCAGTTCGACATAGCGGTTGTTCAGCACCATGTTGACGGTGATCTCGGGGAAATCGCGCAGGAATTCGGACAGGACCGGCGACAGGTGATTGACGCCGAAATCGGTGGCGACCGAGATCCGCAACAGGCCCGAAGGTGCGGATTGCATCGAGGTCACCAGCGCATCGGCTTCGCCAGCATCATTCAGGACGCGCCGCGCCCGGTCGTAATAGGCCAGCCCGATTTCGGTGGGTGACACCCGCCGGGTTGTGCGGTTCAGAAGACGTGCGCCAAGCCGGGCTTCGAGGCTGGAAACGTGTTTGGAGACAGCGGATTTGGAGATCCCCATCTTGCGCGCCGCATCGGTGAACCCGCCCTGGTCCACAACATTTGCGAAGGCCTCCATTTCGGTCAGTCGATCCATCGTTGCCCGTCCTCGTCCTGTTGTCTGACCTCAGGTTTTGACGGGCAATTCGGGCAAGAACGGGGCGAGCTTGGGATAATTGCGGGGTTTTTACTGCATCGTTTACGCTTGCGAAACGAAATCCTGAGGCGCGGGAGGGGCCGGGGGCTGGACAAAAGGCGATGCTTCGCTCCGCACCGAAGCCTTTGTCGGGCAGGGGGCGGTAAATCCCTGCCATCCAATCACGATCTCAAGAGGAGTTTCCCATGCTGACCTGCGTCATCCGTTATCACATCGATCCCACCCAGCATGATAATTTTGCGCAATACGCCCGCAATTGGGGGCAGGCGATCCCGCGCTGTGGCGCTGACCTGATCGGATATTTCGCACCGCACGAAGGGTCGTCAACGCTGGCCTACGGGATCTATAACGTGGACAGTCTTGCCGCCTATGAAAACTACCGCGCCCGTCTGGCCGAGGATCCTCTGGGGCGGGAGAACTACGCACTTGCCCAGCGGGAGAAATTCCTTGTCCGCGAGGACAGGACGTGGCTCAAACGGGTTTCTGAACCACATGGAGACAGCGCATGATCGCGGTAATTTTCGAAGTCACACCGGCAGCGGGTAAGAAGGAGCCTTATCTGCAGGTCGCAGCCCGGATGCGGGATCTGCTGGAGGATATGGAGGGCTTCATCTCGGTCGAACGGTTTCAGAGCCTGACAAACCCCGAAAAGCTGCTGTCGCTGTCCTTCTGGGAGGATGAAGAGGCGGTGGCGCGCTGGCGCGCACTGTCTGAACATCGGGGCGCACAGAAACAGGGACGCGACAATCTCTTTGCCGGGTATCGCCTGCGCGTGGCCGGGGTGATCCGGGACTATGGTATGGAAGAGCGCGATCAGGCACCTGAAGACAGCCTTGAGGTGCACGGCTGAACAGGCGGTAGAATGCGCCTGTAGGACAGGATTTCCGATCCGCTTGAGGCTTGGAGAGGCGAGCCATCATAGCAACGAGAGGCGCGTTCCTCCCGCCTGTCGCCTGGCCTTTTGAAAAAGACCAGCTCCCGTTGGGCGTGGCACCGCGCATCGCGCGGTGCACGCCCAAGGCCGCCAAGGGAGGCGGTGCAATCGGGCTGCCAGCGGATGCGGGAGCGCACCGCTGCTGATCGTGACCTGCCGGACCCGTCATAGGGTGGCGGCGAGGCGGGTGCCTTGGTTGATCGCCCGTTTGGCATCGAGTTCCGCTGCGACATCGGCGCCACCGATCACATGGGCGGTGATGCCTTTCGCCGCCAGCGCATCGGCCAGCGTGCGTTCCGAAAGCTGACCCGCGCAAAGCACGATGGTGTCGGCCGGGATCACGGTCGGGTTTTCCCGTGCCTCGCCAAAGCTGACGTACAGGCCCGCATCGTCGATCCGCTCATAGTTCACGCCGCCGACGAATTCGACCTCCTTCATCTTCAGCGCAGCGCGGTGGATCCAGCCGGTGGTCTTGCCGAGCCTTTTGCCGTGACGCTCCGCTTTGCGCTGCAGCAGGGTGACGTGGCGGGCCGGTGCCTCGGGCTGCGGCCCTTCGGGGGCGAGGCCTGAGCGATGCTCGGCCGGATCGGTGACGCCCCATTCCTTCATCCACAGCGGCAGATCTGTGGTCGGGCTGGTACCTTCGTGCAGCAGGTATTCGGAGACATCAAAACCAATCCCGCCCGCGCCGATCACTGCGACGTGCTCACCCACCGGGGCCTTGCCCCGCAGCACATCGATATAGCTCAGTACGTTGTCGCGGTCCTGCCCGGGTATACCCGGATCGCGCGGGATGACGCCGGTTGCGATCACCACCTCGTCAAACCCGGTCAGATCCTCGGCTTGGGCCTCGCGGCCCAGCTCCAGCGAGATACCGGCATCTGCGACCATGGCGCGGTACCAGTCCACCAGCCCCCAGAACTCTTCTTTTCCGGGCACTTGCTTGGCCATGTTGAGCTGGCCACCGATTTCATCCGCCTTGTCAAACAGCGTCACCTTGTGTCCTCGCTGGGCGGCGGTAAGGGCCGTGGACAGGCCCGCAGGACCAGCGCCAACGATGGCGACAGTTTTGGGCGTAGCGGCCTTTTCGATCACCAGTTCGGTCTCGTGGCAGGCCTGCGGGTTCACCAGGCAGGAGGTCAGTTTGCCCCCGAACGTGTGATCCAGACAGGCCTGATTGCAGGCGATGCAGGGCGCGATATGGCTGGCTTGCCCGGCTTCGGCCTTGGACACGAAATGCGCATCCGCAAGCAGCGGGCGGGCCATCGACACCATGTCGGCGCAGCCGGTTGCCAGAACATCCTCGGCAACCTCGGGCGTGTTGATCCGGTTCGAGGTGACGACGGGGATGGAAACCTTGCCCATCAGTTTCTTGGTGACCCAGGCAAAGGCCGCGCGCGGCACCGATGTGGCGATGGTGGGAATGCGGGCCTCGTGCCAGCCGATGCCAGTGTTGATGATCGTAGCGCCTGCCTGCTCAATCTTCTGCGCCAGCTGCACCACTTCATCATGGGTCGAGCCATCGGGCACCAGATCGATCATCGACAGGCGATAGATGATGATGAAATCACTGCCGACCGCTTCGCGGGTGCGGCGCACCACCTCGATCGGCAGGCGCATGCGGTTTTCATAAGATCCGCCCCAGCGGTCGGTGCGTTTGTTGGTATGGGTGACCAAGAACTGGTTCAGGAAATACCCTTCGGAGCCCATGATCTCGACCCCGTCATAGCCAGCCTCTTTTGCCAGCCGGGCTGCATTCACGATGTCCGAGATTTGTTTCTCGATCCCGTCCTCGTCCAGCTCGGTCGGCGGGAAGGGCGAGATCGGCGATTTGATGGCGCTGGGCGCCACGCATTTTGGCCCATAGGCATAGCGCCCGGCGTGCAGGATTTGCATGGCGATCTTGCCGCCTGCCGTGTGCACGCGGTCCGTGACAATGCTGTGGTTCTTCACGTCCTCTTCGGTGGTCATCATCGCGGCCCCGGGCAGGACCGAGCCTTCGAGGTTGGGGCCGATGCCGCCGGTCACCATCAGGGCAACGCCGCCCCTTGCGCGTTCGGCGTAGAATTCCGCCACCCGGTTCCAGTCGCGGGTCTCCTCAAGGCCCGTATGCATGGACCCCATCAGCACGCGGTTTTTCAGCGTGGTAAAGCCAAGATCCAGCGGCGCCAGAAGGTTTGGGTACGCAGTCATGACACTCTCCCTATCGTTTGCCGGGCAGGATCGCGCCACGGCGGGCGTTTGTCACCTGTCAACGCGGCGTCACCCCCTTGCGTGCCCCGGCGGCAGCAGGTCTAATCGCCGGGAACAGACCCAGGGAATGCCAATGACACCGGAAGACATCGCCAAGCTGCCCTATCGCCGCAACGTCGGCGTGATGATGATAAACGCCGACGGGGAGGTCTTTGTCGGACAGCGCGCGGATCGCTACAAGGATGCCTGGCAGATGCCGCAGGGCGGGATCGACGAGGGTGAGGACCCGCGCACCGCGGCGCTGCGGGAGCTGGAGGAAGAAACCGGCGTTCTGCCCTCTCTGGTCGAGATTGTAGCCGAATCGGAAGGCTGGCTGCCCTATGATCTGCCACATGACGTGGTGCCCAGCTTCTGGGGGGGGCGTTATCGCGGGCAAGAGCAGAAATGGTACCTGATGCGGTTTCTGGGCAGCGACGATCAGATCAGAATCGACACCGAACATCCGGAATTTTCCGCCTGGTGCTGGCAGCCGGTAGAGCATCTGGTGGAGAAGATCGTCCCCTTTAAGCGCGAGGTCTATGCGCGGGTGGTCGAGGAATTCGAAAGGTACTTATAGAATGGTACGACTTCCCAAGCTGGTTCGCCGGGCGGCGTCGTTGTTTGTATCCTGTGTGGCGTTCGGCACTGCCACCTCTGCTTCCGCGCTCAGCTGTGTGCCCTGGGGCGTTCCGGAGGCCTATCTTGCGGCGGCGAATTCCAACCGCTCCTACGCAATCCTGCAGGGTCGCCTGTCTTTTGATGAACGTCGCCTGCCACGACCGCCTGCCGGAAACCCCAATGCGGCCCCGCCGGTCACCCAGTTTCGCGGAAGTTTCAACGGGGACCTTCTGGGGGCACGGGATTTCGATCAAGCCGTGCGCGCCGATGTGGTGATCGAGGTGCAATGCATGGGGCCGTGGTGCGGCAAGGCCAAATCCGGTGTTGAGTATCTGATTTTTGCCGAACAGCGGGGCAGGGACCTGATCGTCCGTTTCGATCCCTGCGGCAGCTTTGCCTTTGGCGGCGATGTGCACAGCTTTCGCAAGCAGGTGCTGGACTGCCACCGCGGCAAGGCCTGTGTGCCTCTGGCGCCGCAGTAGCAGACGGGGTCACTCCGCAGGCGCGGGGCGCGGGCGTGCCGGTTTGGTTGCAGCCTGACCCAACCAGACGCTGAACAGGGCGAAGATGGCGCCGGTCAGCTGGTAGATGCTGAGGGTTTCCTGCATCCAGAGCCAGCCCAGGATGACGGCGGTCAGCGGGCTGAGCACCCCCAGAAGCGATACGGCTGAGGGTTCGATGCGCGACAAGCCCCGGAACCACAGAATATAGGTCAGCGCGCCGCCGATCAGGCTCATATAGGCGAGGCCAAGGATGTTCTCTGCGGTGAATGTGGGCATTTCCGGCACTGCCCAAAGTGTGACGGGCATCAGCAGGATACCCCCTGCAGTCAGCTGCCAGGCGGTAAAGGTTAGGGGCGGCACCGGCGGCTGCCATTTGCGGGTCAGCACAACCCCGGCCGCCATCGACAGGGCGCCAGCAAGGCCTGCCAGAACTCCGATCATGTCCAGCTTTGCCGCGGGCGTCAGCACCAGCAGGGCAACCCCTGCGATGCTGAGCGCCGCGGCCAGGAGCGACGCAGGCCTGATGGGCGATTGCAGAACCAGCGCCGACAGGAAGACCACGACCAGCGGCTGTATCGCGCCCAGGGTCGCAGCCACCCCGCCGGGCAGGCGGTAGGCGGACAGGAACAGGAAGCTCCAGAACAGAGAGAAATTCAGCGCGCCAAGCACCATGAGCTTTGGCACCCAGTTGAGCGGTGGCAGCCTGCGCACGAAGAGGAGCAGCAACAGCCCCGCCGGCAAGGCGCGCAGTAGCGCCACGACAAAGGGTGAATGACCGGGCAAGAGGTTGGTCGTCACGATATAGCTGCTGCCCCAAATGGCAGGGGCCAGCGCGGTCAGAAAGAGGTCGCGGGACAGCATGGGGTCTTCTCCAAAATTATCTCGACATCGAAGTAACAATATTTAATCTTGACGTCAAGATGTCTCTCCGCAAAACAGGAAAGATGGATCATGTGGATTTTGTCACCCAGCAATGGGAACGGGAGCGGCCGGACCTTGATGTGTCCGCCATGGGAATAATCGGCCGGGTGGGGCGCCTTTATCTTGCCTATCAGGCAGAGATGCAGAGGACGTTTCAACGTTTTGGTCTCAACGCCGCCAAATTCGACGTGCTGGCGACACTGCGCCGGGCGGGCGCGCCATATGAATTGTCTCCAGGGGATCTCTTGAAGGCGACGATGGTGGCTTCGGGCACGATGACCAACCGGATTGACCGGCTGGAGGCGGACGGGCTGGTGCGCCGCAAGGTGAACCCGGCGGACAGCCGCAGTTTCCTGATTGCCTTAACCGAAAAGGGCGGTGCGCTGATCGACGAGGCCCTGGAGGCGCATGTGGCCACCCAGTCGGGGCTGCTTAAAGGGCTAAAGGCAGAGGAGCTGGACCAGTTCAAAGACTTGCTGTCCAAGGCATTGATCTCGGCCGGAAGCGATTGAGGCCCTGCGCGGGCTAATGCCCTTGCGTCCTAAGCCCGACGAAAGGGAGTGCCCCTTGGGGCATATTCGATGGGCGGGAGTTTTCCCGCCCACGGATTTGGCTCTGTGACTTAGAGCAGCCCTTCGGCCTGCAGCACCGCGCGCATGTCCTTTTCGGGACGCGGGCCGATATGGCTGATCACCTCGGCGGCGCAGATGTTGCCGATCTTGGCGCAGGTCTCCAGATCGCGGCCCGTTGCCAGACCGAAGAGGAACCCGGCCGCGAACTGATCGCCAGCACCGGTAGCATCGACGGGCACGACCTTGGTGACCGGAACATCGATGCGGGTCTCGCCCGCAATCACCGAAACCCCGTCGCCGGAGCGGGTGCAGACCACCAGCGGACAGATTGCGGCGGTCTTGGCCAGGGCCTCCTCCAGATCTTCGGTTTCAAACAGCGAGCGGATTTCGGCTTCGTTGCCGATCACGAATTCCAGTTCATTCTCGATCAGCGACAGGAAATCGGCGCGGTGGCGTTCGACGCAGAAAGGATCGGAGATGGCGATACCGGGCTTGCCGCCACCCTTGCGGCAATCGCGGGCGGCCTCCATGAAGGCGGTCTTGCCCTTGTCCTTGTCAAAGAGATAGCCCTCAAGGAACATGATCTGGGTCTGACCGGCCACCTCGTTCGGCACATCTGCAGAGCTGAGTTCGGAGGAGATGCCAAGATAGGTGTTCATCGATCGCTCACCGTCCGGGGAGACAAAGATCATCGAGCGCGATGTCGGCAGCTCGCCACCCGGGACCGGCGGGTTGACGAAATCGACGCCATCTTCGTTCATCGCATCGGCGTAGAACCGGCCCAGAGCATCGTCATGCACGCGCCCGATAAAGGCCGCATCGATGCCAAGCGCACCTGCACCGGCAATGGTATTGGCGACCGAGCCACCGGGGGTTTGCACGCGGCCTTCCATCGCACCATAAAGCACTTCGCCGCGATCCCGTTCGATCAACTGCATGATGCCTTTCTCGATCCCCATGTGATCGAGAAAGCTGTCATCGCATTGGCTGATCACATCGACGACGGCATTGCCGATGCCGACAATCTGGTAGGTCTTCATAGATTCTTGTCCTCATATTGGCACAGGTCGCGGATGATGCAGGTGCCGCACATCGGCTTGCGTGCCTTGCAGTGATAGCGGCCGTGCAGGATCAGCCAGTGATGGGCATGCTGCTGGAAATCGACCGGAATATTGTCTTCGATGGCGCGTTCGACCGCGTCCACATCCTTGCCCGGGCAGATGCCCGAGCGGTTGCCGACCCGAAAGATATGCGTATCCACTGCCTGTGCCGGGTAATGCCACCACATGTTCAGAACCACATTGGCGGTCTTGCGGCCGACACCGGGCAGGGATTGCAATGCGGCGCGGGAATTGGGCACCTCGCCGCCGTAGTCGTCGACCAGAATGCGGGCCATCTTGATGACGTTCTTGGCTTTGTTGCGGTAAAGGCCGATCGTCTTGATATGTTCGATCAGCCCCTCTTCGCCGAGGTCGAGCATCTTTTGCGGCGTATCGGCGATCTTGAACAGCTCATGCGTTGCCTTGTTGACGCCTGCATCCGTCGCCTGCGCCGACAGGGCGACGGCCACCACCAGCGTATAGGCGTTGACGTGATCCAATTCGCCCTTGGGTTCCGGCTCGGCGGCCTGAAAACGCGAAAAGATTTCGCGCAGTGTATGATAGTCGAGTTGCTTGGCCATGCTGCTCCTTTTGCCGGTCTGCGGCGAAGGGCGCAAATGAAAAAACTCCAATGGTTTCATCGTGCCGCAGGCGCTGTTGTGCTTGCAACAGATCGCTCGGGCCCCCGCAATGCGCAAATTCCGGGTCGCCGGTCGCCGGTGTCCGCTCTACTGTGTGACCGGACCCTTTGCAGGAGAACAGGGAAAGATGCGCGAAGCGGGTGAACAGAGCTATCACTATGGCGTCATAGGCCGGGCCATTGAGCTGATCGACGCGGGCGGAGAGGATCTGGGTCTTACAGAGCTGGCCGCTCACATGAACATGAGCCCGGCGCATTTCCAGCGGGTGTTTTCGGCCTGGGTTGGTGTTTCGCCCAAACGCTATCAGCAGTATCTGCGGCTGGGCCACGCCAAGAGCCTGCTGCAAGAGCGGTTTTCAACCCTTGAAACGGCCCACGCGGTGGGGCTGTCCGGCTCCGGGCGGCTGCACGATCTGTTCCTGCGCTGGGAGGCGATGAGCCCCGGTGAATACGCCCGCAAAGGCGCGGGGCTGACAATCCGTTGGGGGTGGTTCGACAGTCCATTCGGTTTGGCGCTTGTCATGGGCACCGAGAAGGGGATCTGTGGTCTCGCTTTTGCGGCCGAAACCGGGGCTGAGCCGACCCTGGCCGATATGCGCGCGCGCTGGCCAAATGCCGATTATGTCGAAGACCCGATGATGCTGCGCCCCTTGGCCGAGGCGATCTTTGCCCAAAAAGGCGAGGCTGCGCTGCACATGATGGGCGCGCCGCTGCAGATCAAGGTCTGGGAGGCGCTACTGCGGATCCCGTCGGGCCATGTCACCACATACTCCGAACTCGCCCGTGCCATTGATAACCCACGCGCGGTGCGGGCCGTGGGGACGGCTGTGGGCAAGAACCCTATGAGCTGGCTCATTCCCTGCCACCGGGTCCTGCGCAAGGGCGGCGATATCGGCGGCTATCACTGGGGAGTGCCGGTCAAACGCGCGATGCTGGCTTTTGAGGCCGCGCGCGATGACAGCGCGTCGGAGAAAGAAGCGGACTTTCCAGCTGTGACAGGCGAAGCCGAAGAAACTGGGCGGCAAACCGCCTAGGTTTTGCACTCTGCGCTTGAGCAGCAGCGCCGCAGCGATGATATAATCAAATAAAATCAGCGGTGCGTGAGACCTCGCCGGGCAAGGACGAGCCAAGCCCGGACAGAGGCGCGCGAAACAGGCAAGAAGGTTGGCAAAATGACGATTTTGAAATTCTCGACGGTTGCGGCAGTGACGGTTGCGCTGGGCCTTGGCGCCTGCACCGATCCGGCACTGCTGAACAGTGATGGTACGCCCAGCAAGGAGAAGCAGGGCCTGATCGCAGGTGGCATTCTGGGTGCGGGTATCGGTGCCCTCTCGAATTCCAGCAACAAGACGGGCGCCGTTCTGGGCGGCGCTGCGGTCGGGGCGATTGCGGGCGGGCTGATCGGCAGCCAACTGGACAAGCAGGAAGCCGAGTTGCGTCAGTCGATTTCGAGCGACGGCATCTCGATCGTTAACACCGGCGACAGGCTGGTGGTATCGCTGCCCAATGATCTGACCTTTGCCACCGACAGTTCCGCAATCAGCCCGTCGGTTCGTTCTGACCTGTTGAAAGTGGCGGACAGTCTGGTGCGCTATCCCAACAGCACCGTGCAGGTTATCGGCCATACCGACAGTGACGGGGATGCGGCCTATAATCAGGGCCTGTCCGAGCGTCGCGCCAATGCCGTGGCCGATCAGATCCAGGCTGGCGGTGTGCCCTACAACCGGATCCGCACCATCGGGCGCGGCGAAGAGCAGCCCGTGGCCAGCAATCTGACCGAAGCTGGCAAGGCGCAGAACCGGCGGGTGGAAATCGTCGTCATCCCCACCGGCGGCTGAACCTGGCAGGCCGGGTGACCTGCGCCAGGACGCGCGCAGGCTGTGCATTTCCGCGCCCCGGGCGCGGGCTTTGCCAGCTGATGCACAACACTTGCGCGGTCACTCGGGTATGAGGCATCCCGGTCTTTGCTTAAGCTATTGGTAAGTCAGGTCCATGACAGGGCCTTGAGTGTCAATGTGTTAGTCAAGGAATGTTCTGATGTCCGATCCGCTACTTCTCACTTTTTCCGGATCCCTGCGTGGGGCTGCAACCAATCGCATGCTGCTGAAGGAGGCGGTGCGTCTGTTCGGTGCCTGCTCCCACGTGGAGGGCGACCTGAACCTGCCGCTGTACGATGGCGATGACGAAGATCGCGATGGTGTGCCTGCCGGGGTGCAGCTCTTGGCTGATCAGATCGCTGCGGCGGATGCGGTGTTGATCTCGACCCCGGAGTATAACAAAGGCCCCTCTGGGGTTCTGAAGAACGCGCTGGATTGGGTCAGCCGCACCAAGGGCAAGCCCTGGGCGGGTAAACCCGTGGCAGTCATGTCGGCGGCGGGTGGCCGCTCGGGTGGTGAGCGGGCGCAGATGGTGCTGCGCGGTTTCATGGTGCCGTTTCAGCCGCGCCTTGTGTCCGGGCCCGAGGTGCATCTGGCCAATTCGTCGAAGGAGTTCGACGAAAGCGGCCAGCTGACAAGCGAGATCTACCGGGGCACGCTGGAAACGCTGATGCAGAACCTGCGCCGCGAAATCGAGCGCTGATCAAACCGTAAAGGGCTGGGGCGCGTCAGCGTCCCTCCCGGTCTTCGGCGGCTTGTCCTTTCCGAAGACGTGGCTAAGGTCACGGGATGAGTGATTTCAGTCCCACAAACCCCGCCCCCCATGCTGAATCTGGCTCCGATACCAGCCCAGAGGTCCGGCAAACCGATGTCATGGATCCGGCCCGCGCTGCAGCGTTTCAGGTGGCGCTGGGGCAGGAGGCGGATATCAGCGCGGGCAGCGCTCTGCCGCCGTTCTTTCACCAACTGTACTTCTGGACCCCGCAGCCGCCCGAGGCACTGGGCCGCGATGGTCATCCGCGGGTCGGCGGCACGGGCGGGCTGATCCCCGATTTGGGTCTGCCCCGGCGCATGTGGGCTGGGGGGCAGTTGCAGTTCGACGCGCCCCTGCGGGTCGGCAGTCCGGCAGAAAAACGCTCGGTTCTGGAAAAGGCCGAACATAAAAACGGGCGCAGCGGGCCGCTGGCCTTTGTCACCCTGCGCCATGAGATCTGGCAGGAAGGACAGCTGTGCCTCACCGAATGGCAGGATCTTGTCTATCGCGAGGATCCGGGCCCACAGGCGCCAAAACCGGTGCCGCCTGAGGCGCGGACGGATGAGCGTGATGCGCGGGAGGCGGCGTTTTCATCGACGCTGCTGTTCCGCTATTCGGCGCTGACCTTCAACGGGCACCGGATCCATTATGATCTCGACTATGCGCGCGATGTCGAAGGCTATGACGGTCTGGTGGTGCATGGTCCGCTTTTGGCGCAACACCTGATGTTGCTGGCCGAGGAGGTGGGGGGGGCCTTGCGCAGCTTTGCCTTTCGCGCTTCCTCGCCATTGATGCATTTTGAAACGGCTACGTTTTGCCGCAATGGCGAGGATCTGTGGGTCAGAGGCCCGGATGGACGACAATGCATGAGCGCCACGGCAGAGTTCGCATGAGGGGGAGGCTCCCGCCTGCCGGGCCATATTCTGCGAATAGGGCGCTGCCAGTTGGGCCCGGCGCCGCTGCGCGGCGTGAAAAGATCTGCTGAGAAGCGTTTTGAGGGGCAGATCTGCCCTCAAAAGCGCCTGTCCCAGTTTGGGATGTTCCGCTCCGCCTCAAGGGCAAGGCGCGCGATGCGCGCAGGCTGCGCCTCCCTTGACCCGGAGCGAAACGGTGGGGCAGAGGCGGCGGTGTCAGAGGTTGTCTTCGACGCGGAAGCCTGCAGGGATGGCATCGATCTGGTCCAGCAGGAGATCGGCCATGACCTCGGCGACCTTGGGGGCCATGCCGAAGCCGATCTTGAAGCCTCCGTTGGCGATGAAATGCCGGCTGCGGCCCGGCCAGGGGCCAAGCATTGGCGCCCGGGATCTTGCGCGCGGGCGCACCCCGGCCCAGCGTTCGATGAGCTCGGCGCCTTGGAGAATGGGAACGGCGGCGCGGGCGCGTGCAAGGATGTCGTCGAGCTGAGCGTCCGTCTCTGCGCCGTTTTCGAACTCCCGCTCGCTGGTGGAGCCGATGGCCACTGTGCCATCCGCATGCGGGATGATGTGCAGGCTGTCGGCGTACAGCTGGGGAACCTCTCCGGCATCATGGCGCAGCAGGGCGGCCTGTCCTTTGACGCCGTTGCCGATGGTTTTCCCCACGGTTTTGCCAAGCGTTTGGTTCAGGTCCAGTAGCCCTGCATGGCCGGTGGCGTGAACAACCTGACCCTGATCGGTGCCGTCTTCGCCTACAGTCACACCCTGTGCCTTCAGCGCGGCGACGAGTGCGGCGCAGGCTCGGCGCGGATGCATGCGGGCGCTGAGCGTGTCGTGAATCACAAGGCCGGTGGCACTGGGTGGGGCCCACCCCCCAAACTCCTCTGCCGCGCAAATGCGCCATTCGGCCTGTTGCCCGGCATCGGTGCGCCAAAGCTGGGCAGCGGTGCTTTCGCGCTGGCGGGCCAAATCCAGCACTCGATCGTCATTGATGGGCTGCAGACGGCCGGTGCGGCCATAGCCGGGGGAGACGCCGCCCGCATGTTCCACATCGCGCCAGAAATCTTGTGCCATCAAAAGACTTTCGAACTGGAATTGTTTCTTGGCATTCCAGTTTTCCGGCACATGCGGGGCGAGGGCTCCGACAAGGCCGCCGCTGGAGCCTGCGCCGGGGCCGAAGGGGTCGATCACCTGAACCTTTGCGCCGCGCCGGGCGCAGATGCAGGCGATCGAAAGACCAAAAATGCCCGCGCCGCGCACCGTGATATCTGCCATTGCCATTCGCCCGCCCTTTCGCCAGTGTCGCGCCGTTCCGTGACATCACTTAGGGGAAAACAGCATGGCAGACCAGCAGGCCCGGCTCAGTTGGCGTGATGGCATCATTCCGGTGTCCGATCAGTTCGATGACCCCTATTTTTCGATTCACGACGGGCTGGCGGAGACGGGGCATGTGTTCCTGGCCGGGAATGATCTGCCTGCGCGGTTCCGCCCCGGTTTCCATATTGCCGAGCTGGGGTTCGGGACCGGTCTGAACCTGCTCGCCGCCTGGAAGCTCTGGGAGGAAAGCGGGCAGGTGGGCGCATTGCAATTCACCAGTTTCGAGGCCTTCCCGATGGTGCCTGCCGATATGGCCCGGGCGCTGGAGACCTTTCCTGCGGTCGCGCCCTGGGCCGAAAGGTTCCTCGCGGTCTGGACGGGGCAGGGCAGCTGCGATCTGGGCACGCTTTGCTTCGAGATGATCACTGGCGACGCGCGCCTGTCGCTGCCAGAGTGGACGGGGCGGGCCGATGCCTGGTTCCTGGACGGGTTTTCCCCGGCCAAGAATCCGGAGCTGTGGGGTGAGGATTTGATGGCCGACGTGGCCCGGCACACGGCCCAGGGGGGCAGCGCCGCGAGCTATACGGCGGCGGGTTTCGTGCGCCGGGGGCTGGAGGCGGCGGGCTTTGCCGTCACACGCATCCCCGGCTATGGGCGCAAACGACATATGACAAAGGCGGAACTGGTATGAGCAGCGCAGAGGTCCACGAGGCAGGCAATAACACGCGGCTGGGCGTGATGCTGATGATTGGCGCCACCATCGTGTTTGCGCTTCAGGACGGGATCTCGCGACATCTGGCCGGGGAATACAACGTCTACATGGTGGTGATGATCCGCTATTGGTTCCTGTCTCTGTTTGTGGTCTCCATCGCTTTGCGGCAGCCGGGCGGTCTGAAAAAGGTGGCGCGGACCCGGCAGATCTGGCTACAGATCTTTCGCGGCTTTGTCTGCGCGGCGGAAATCTGTGTCATGGTTCTGGCCTTTACTCTGTTGGGGCTGGTGGAAAGCCATGCGGTTTTTGTTTCCTACCCCTTGATGATCGCGGCCCTGTCGGGGCCGATCCTGGGGGAGAAGGTCGGGATTTGGCGGTGGAGCGCCATTCTGATCGGTTTCCTTGGGGTGCTCATCATCCTGGAGCCGGGGATCGGCGTGTTCCAACCGGCTGCACTGGTACCGCTGCTGGCTGCACTGATGTTCGCTCTTTATGGGCTTCTGACGCGCTATGCCGCGCGCAAGGACAATTCGGCCACCAGTTTCTTTTACGTGGGCGTTGTCGGCGTTGTCTTTATGACGCCGATCGGCCTGTGGAACTGGGAGGCAATGAGCGCGCCGGACTGGGGTTGGATGGGGCTATTGTGCCTGACCGGCGCTCTGGGGCACTATCTGCTGATCCGTTGCTATGAGGCGGCAGAGGCAAGCGCGGTGCAGCCCTTTGCCTATCTGCAGCTGCCCTGGGCGGCGATGCTGGGGCTTGTGATCTTTTCGGAAACCATCCGGTTCAACGTGGCGCTGGGCGCCGGGATCGTGGTGGCGGCGGGGCTGTTCACCCTATGGCGCGAACGCCGCCAGCGTTGATCCGGTCAACTCCCGCGAAAACGGCACCGGCAGCGGTGTCTGCCCCAGCCGTGCGCGATAGACCGGCAGGCTTTCGGTGACGCGCATTACGTAGTTGCGGGTCTCGTTGAAGGGGATGTGCTCGATCCAGTCGATGATGTTCGGGGTGCCGTCGCGGGGGTCGCCATAGCGTTCCATCCAGGCCGCGGGGCGATGCGGGCCTGCGTTATAGCCAGCTGCCATCATCACCACGTTGCCACCGAACTCTTCGGCGAGACGGGCAAGATACTGCGCGCCAAGGGTTGCGTTATAGTCCCATTCAGCGGTCAGGCGGGCGGTCTCGTGCTCGGACAGGATGCCCATTTCATTTGCGACCAGTTTTGCCGTGGCAGGCATCACCTGCATCAGCCCGCGCGCGCCTGCGTGGCTGATCACGCCGGGGTCGAATTCGCTTTCGCGCCGGGCGATGGCCAGCGTCATCTCCGGCGCCATCGGCAGATCCTTTTTCGCCACCGGGTGCAGCGGGTAATAGGCGCCCTTCAGCTCGATCCCGGATTGCGCGGCGCGTTTTCCGATCATCACCGCCAGATGCGGCCGGTCCATTTCCACCGCCATTTGACCGAGCTGAAAGGCCTGCTCGGACGGCAGGCTTTCGGTCAGATGGGTGAGGAACCGTTCGGCCAGCACATCCTCTCCGGCGCGCAGCAGCAGCAGGCCCGCTTCGGTGACCGAGGAATTGAGGTAGGGGGCACTGCGCCAGTCCGGCAGCGCAGGCGGATTGGCAAGATCCGGATCGAAGGGGCGGCCAAGCGCCTCGGCGGCGAGGATCCCGTAAAAGGAGGTTTGATAGGCGGCAGCCCGGGAGTAGGCATCATGCGCCCTGTTTACTTCTCCCATCTCGGCATAGGCACGGCCCAACCAGTAGCCGCCGCGCCCGACCGAGATCGGGGTTTCGACCGAGGCGAGGAAGCGCTCGAAGTGCTTTGCGGCCAGACCGGGATCGTTCAGCTTGCGCAGGGCGATATAGCCGGCCAGCCATTCGCAGTCAGAATAGCCATAGCCTGCTTCGGGCGTGGAAAAATGATGGGCGGCCAGCTGGTAGGCGCGTTCGTGGTTGCCATCCCGCATGTCCTGCCGGGCCAGATCGCGGCGGCGGCGCAGCCATTTTTCCGGCGCTCCCAGTTTGTCGGTGCTGGTGCTGCGATCCATTAGCATCTGGATGGCGTCCTCGCGGCGTCCTTTTTTGTCGCGCCAGTCGAACCGGTCGTAGGCCAGACCGGCATCATCCTGCAAATCCGCTGGGATTGCCGCGATCTTGGCATCGACGCCCGGGGTGCGCTGCTGCAGGGCCAGACGGGCCTCGGCCAGCTTGCGCGGACCGTCCGACACCAGGTCCAGCATGCGCGGCGCACTGACATGGTGGCGGTCCCACAAGAGCCGGTTCAGCCGGGCCGTATGATGCGGTTTCAGCAGGGCGCTGAAATCGGCGAGATAGGCGTCCTGTACCTCGGACGTCATCGGCATGGTGCGCCAGGCCATGACGATTTCGGCCTCACCATCGCCCCGGCGCCCCGCCGCGATCAGCGCGCGGCCAAGGCTCAGCGCGCCTTCGGCTGTCTGGGGGCGGTTGCCAGAGTAGAATGACAGAATGGTCTCGCGGTCGGCCGTGGCCAGTGCCGCTTCGCTTTTTTCCCGCAGATAGGGCAGGCCGGGCCAGTCGGGGCGACGCGCCAAAAAGGCCATGACATCGCGCGCCGAGCCTTCACCCGCGCGCAGACGGTGCCATTCGATCACGTCGCGGGCGACGGTGGCTTCGGGGCCTGCCATCTCTCCGGCGGCGTCCCAATGCTGCCCCCGGACCAGGTCCAGAGCGTCAGCAAGCCTGTCCGCCTGCGCTATCTGCGGGGTAAGCAGGGGCAGGAGCAGCAGAATGAAGGCCAGAATGCGTGTCATGTCTTGCATTTTCTCGTGAACCGGGGATAGAGGCTGTGACGATAATCCGTGACGCGCCGGTATCAACTCAAAACCCGGTCAAGTCCACTATTCCGGCGGCGCTTTGCCTGCCGACCATTCGCAACTAAGGGAGCGTGCCCATGTTCAAAGGCTCTATGCCAGCCCTCGTCACCCCGTTTCGCAACGGCGAGCTGGATCTGGATACGCTCAAACACTTGGTAGAATGGCATATCGAGCAGGGCTCGACCGGTATTGTGCCCGTTGGCACCACTGGCGAAAGCCCGACGCTGAGCCATGAAGAGCACGAGACCGTGATCGCCGAGGTGGTCAAGGCGACGGCAGGCCGGGTGCCGGTCATCGCGGGCGCTGGCTCCAACAATACCGTCGAAGCGATTCGTTTTGTCGAGTTTGCGGCGCGTATCGGTGCAGATGCGGCGCTGGTGGTGACGCCCTATTACAATAAGCCGACCCAGCGCGGCATGGTGGCGCATTTTGAGGCCCTGCACGACTGCGCCGATATTCCGATCGTGATCTACAACATTCCGGGCCGCTCGGTCGTCGACATGACACCGGCCACCATGGGCGAGCTGGCCAAGCTGCCCCGTATCGTTGGCGTCAAGGATGCCACCGGCGATCTGGCCCGCGTCAGCCAGCAGCGCGGTTCGTGTGGTCCCGACTTCATCCAGCTGTCGGGTGAGGATGCAACCGCGCTTGGCTTCAATGCCCATGGCGGCGTTGGCTGCATCTCGGTCACCGCGAACGTGGCACCGAAGCTCTGCGCCGAGTTCCAGGCGGCGACTTTGGCGGGCGATTACAAGACCGCGCTGGACTATCAGGATCGCCTTATGCCCCTGCACGAAGCGATCTTTATCGAACCCGGCCTTGTGGGCGCGAAATACGGCCTGTCGAAACTGGGCCTGTGCAGCGAAGAGGTCCGCTGCCCGCTGACCACGCTGGAAGACAGCACCAAGGCAGCGATCGACGCGGCCATGAAGCACGCAGGCCTGATCTAAGGCCAACCGGTTTTCCGATTTAAGAAGGCGGCTCCTTTCGGGGCCGCCTTTTTCGTTGTTCAAATCAGATGCGTTCAGCGTTTGCCGTAGTAGAGGCCGACGACATGTTCAGCCTGGGCAAAGAACAGCCAGCGCAGGCAGGCAATCCCTGCGATATGCAGCAGCACCGCGACGCCTGCCATCAGGTGTTTCATCATCACGCTGTCAAACGGCATCACCATCAGGGCAATCGGCAGCGCGAACCCCAGGCCAAAGCCGATGACGCGCAGCTTCAGCGCGTGTTTGCGGCCCACCACATAGACGAATTCCCGAAGCAGGTAATTGCTGCCCGTATGGGGCGGCTCGAATGCGCGCACGCTGCCGCGATTCCCCAGCCCCGTGGCAGTGCCAATGTCGGTGCCGGAGTGCGCCAGCGCCTTGTCCGTCTTGGCCCAATAGGCCAGCTGGATCGCGCCTGCGAGTGCTAGCAGCCACGGCGCGAGGCTCTCTTGTCCGGCCAGCAGTGCACCGCCCGCGATCGCGAAGCTGAGGAAGACCAGCGGCGTCAGCGGGCTGTGCCAGCGCGGGATTGTCTTTAGTTGCGTATAGATCATCGCGGTGGTGAAAACGGTGCCGATGCTGAGCACAGCGCCCAGAAGGCCGAGGAGGCGCCAGTCAGCGTCCCAGAAAACAGCCCCAGCCGCATACAGCCCCATGACCAGCAGCGCGGCGACGGCAGTGCAGCCTTCGCGGCTGAGCCAGCTTGTGCGCCACTGGCTGAAGGCTTTCCAGGCGCGTTCGGGATGACCAAGGTGAAAGGTTGAGGCCAGAAGCCCGCCCACGGCCAGCGCATAGGCGATGAGGTAGAAGACAAAGGCAACCCAGCCGGTGACGGCGGGCATGCCGAGGCCAAGAAAGGCCAGAAGGCCAAAGCCAAGACCCGACAGGGTGGTGAAGATAATGACGGAAGGGGCCGGATGCATCAGCTGTCTCCTCCGGGCAATTTATCAAGCGCCCTGTCGAGCCAGCCGAGGAAACCGCTGGCTCCCTCCGCGACCGGTGCCAGAAGCGGCGCCAGCACGTCGATCTGATCCTCGATCCGGTCCTTGGGGCGGGGCGGCAGGTATTTGTTCACAGGCTTGGTGCCCATTTCCGGCATCAGGTCCATGCCGCCGCGCTCCGCAACCATTTGAGAAACCTCGCTGTCCGGATCGCCGAGATCCCCGAAATGCCGCGCGCCCGCCGGGCAGGTGCGCACGCAGGAGGGCACGCGATCCTCTTCGGGCAGGTTGTCGTTATAGATTCGGTCCACGCAAAGGGTGCATTTCTTCATCACCCCCTCAGCCAGATCCAGCTCACGCGCGCCATAGGGGCAGGACCAGGCACAAAGGCCGCAGCCGATACAATCGCTTTCGTTGACCAGAACGATGCCATCCTCGACCCGCTTGTAGCTGGCGCCGGTGGGGCAGACGGTGACGCAGGGTGCGTCTTCGCAATGCAGGCAGGATTTCGGGAAATGCACCAGTTGCGCAGCGGGGGCGGGCTGGGCGCCTGTGGCCTGTGGCTGTACCTCATAGGAATGCACCCGGTTGAGGAAGGTACCCGAGGGATCGGCGCCATAGGGATCCTGATCCGACAGCGGCGCGCCGTAGTTTTCGGTGTTCCAGCCTTTGCAGGAGATCACGCAGGCATGGCAGCCGACGCAGGTGTCCAGATCGATCACCAGCCCCATCTTGCGATTTGTCTGTGTGGGAAGCTCGGTCATTTGCCTACCTTCCATGTCAGTTTGTCCGGACCGGTGCCCACCGGAGATGCAATCGGATCAAGCGCGGGTTGGCTTTCTGCGATGCCATCCGGCGGGGCGGCCTTTTCGATCTTCACCTTCAGATCGAACCAGGCCGCCTGTCCGGTGATCGGGTCCGAGTTTGCCCAGCGAAGACCATCGCCCTTGGGTGGCAAAAGCTCGTGGATCAGGTGATTGAGCAGGAAGCCCTTTGTCGCTTCCGGCGCGTTTTCATCCAGCGCCCAGGCGCCTTTGCGCTTGCCGATGGCGTTCCAGGTCCAGACCGTGTTTTCATTGAGCGCAGCCATCTCCATCACCGGCACGGTGATCTCTCCGTGCGGAGAGGTGACCCGCGCCCAGTCGCCATCCGACAAGCCGTTTTGCTGCATCAGTTTGGTTGGCACATACAGGGGATTACGCCCGTGCAATTGCCGCAGCCAGGCGTTCTGGCTGCCCCAGGAATGATACATCGCCATCGGACGCTGGGTGAGGGCGTTGACGGTGAACCCTTCGTTGCCCTGCTGGTCTGTTTCGTACCAGATCGGCAGCGGATCCATGGTGGCCTTGATCCGCTTGCGCAGATGGTCTGGCGGCTGGCGCTCCCCATATCCTTCGGCGGCCAGCTGGAATTTCCGCATCGGCTCCACATACAGCTGGAACAGATAGGGTTCGGGCTTGTCATAGATCCCCATGCCCACGGCCCAGTCCTGATAGGCGCTGTTCCACGGTTTGTAATAGAGCGCCGCATCCGGGATGTGGCTGACGTGAAATCCGCCATTTTCGATATAGCGGTCGAGTTGTTCAGGGTTCACCGCGCCGCGCCCGGACTGTTCGCCATCGCCGCGCCATCCCGCCAGCGGGCCGATGCCGGGCTTACGCTCGTGGTTGACGATATAATCGGCGTAATCCTGATATTTCGCGCTGCCGTCCTCATTGGTGAAACCGGGCAGTTTCATCCGGTTCGCCAGCTGCACCAGCGCGGTCTGGAACCCGCGCACATCCCGGTCCGGTTCCACCACCGGCCAGCGGATGGCATCGGCGGCGGCATCCGCCTCGCAGATCGGGCGATCCAGCAGCGAGATGCAATCGTGCCGCTCCAGATAGGTGGTGTCAGGCAGGATCAGGTCGGCATAGGCCACCATTTCCGATGAATAGGCGTCCGAGTAGATGATGCGCGGAATGACATACTCGCCGTCCTCGTCCGTGTCGGTCAGCATCTCGATCACCCCGCGGGTGTTCATCGAGGAGTTCCACGACATATTCGCCATATACATGAACAGTGTGTCGATCTTGTATGGATCGCCTGCATGGGCGTTGGAGATCACCATATGCATGAGGCCATGGGCGCTCATCGGGTTTTCCCAGGTGAAAGCCTTGTCGATGCGGGCCGGGCTGCCGTCTTTGCACAGGGCCAGATCATCGGGGCCATGCACAAACCCCAGATGCGGGCCATCCAGCGCGCAGTCGGGTTTCACGCCGCAGTGCGGTTTGGGATGCGCGGTCGCGGGCTTGGGGTAGGGCGGTTTAAAGCGGAAGCCGCCGGGGACCTCGACCGTGCCCAGAAGGATCTGCAGGACGTGCAGCGCGCGGCAGGTCTGGAACCCGTTGGCATGAGCAGACACCCCGCGCATGGAGTGGAAGGACACTGGGCGCCCCACCATCGTCTTGTGAGTCTCGCCGCGGAAATCGGTCCACTCCTGATCAAGCTCGAACGCCTCGTCAAAGGCGACACGGGCAATTTCAGCGGCGATGGCGCGGATGCGACTGGCGGGGATACCGCATTGCTCGGCCACGGTTTCAGGGGCGTAGTCATCAGACAGATACCGTTCTGCCATCAGGTGGAACACCGGCCTGTGGGTGACACCGGCATGGCGATAGGTGGCATGCAGGTCCGGGCGTACGCCTGGCTGGTCAAAGGGCGTCAGCTTGCCGGTATTGCGGTCGATCAACAACTCCTTGCCGGTCTCATCGCGCAGGAACAGGCCCTGTTCAGGGCCGTCACTGGCATTCACCAGCACCGGCGCATTGGTAAAGCGGCTGAGATAATCAAGATCGATCTTCCCGGCCTTCAGCAGCACATGCACCATGGAGAGGATGAACAGCCCGTCGGTGCCCGGTGTGATGCCGACCCAGTCATCCGCCACTGCGTTATAGCCGGTGCGGATCGGGTTGACGCCGATCACCTGCGCGCCGCGCGCCTTGATCTGGCCGATACCCATCTTGATCGGGTTGCTGTCGTGATCCTCGGCCACGCCGAACAGCATGAACAGCTTGGTGTGGTCCCAGTCGGGCTGGCCGAACTCCCAGAAGGCACCGCCCATGGTGTAGATGCCAGCCGTCGCCATATTGACCGAGCAGAAGCCGCCGTGCGCGGCATAGTTGGGGGTGCCGAAATTCTGCGCCCAGAAACTGGTGAAGCTCTGCGACTGATCGCGGCCGGTGAAAAACGCCAGCTTTTCTGGTGCAGTTTTGCGCAGCGGCTCCATCCATGAGGCCGCCAGATCCAGCGCCTCGTCCCAGGTGACTTCCTCGAACTGTCCTGACCCGCGCGGGCCGACCCGTTTCAGCGGCGCACGCAGCCGCGAGGGCGCGTTGTGCTGCATGATGCCAGCGCTGCCCTTCGCGCAAAGGACACCCTTGTTCACCGGGTGGTCGCGGTTGCCCTCGATATAGGCGACCTGTTTCTTGCCATCGCTGCCGGTCTTCATATGAACGTTGATGCCGCAGCGGCAGGCGCACATGTAGCAGGTGGTCTGGCGGATCTCCTCGGAAACCGGGGGCGAGGTGTCGATCTGAGGCTGGTTGAAACCCATGGGTCATCCCTGTTCGTCGCGTCGGGGCAGGCTAGGTCGGATCAGTCTGCTGCGCGAGAGTTTTCTGTTTTTCCCGGCTCTTCCGGGAATCTGTTCTTTGAAATCGTATTGGTGGGGATCAGCGATCTGCAATCGGCACATAACCGCGCAGTTCCGGCCCGTTGTACAGCGTCAGCGGTCGGATCAGGATATTGCCGCGCTGTTGCTCGATGCATTGGATCACCCAGCCTGGCATGCGCCCGATGGCAAAGATCGGCACGTATAGGTCCATCGGGATGCCGTGCAGCTGGTAGATCACGCCGGAATAGAAATCGACATTCACATTGAGCCCGTGGCGCGCATAGGGAGACATGGCCTCGACCACCGCCTGTAGGATTTCATACCACTCGGGGGCGCCCATTTCCTCGCCCAGCTTGCGCACGCCTTCGCGCATGTGGCGAGCGCGGGGATCTTCCTTGCGGTAGACCCGGTGGCCAAAGCCGGTGACGGCTTCTTTCGCCGCTCGCTTGGCCTTCACGTAGACGGCGGCCTTGTCCGGGGTGCCGATCTCATGCACCATTTTCATCACGTCCTCGGCGGCGCCGCCATGGGCCGGACCTGCGAGGGTCGACAGCGCCGTGACGATGGCGCCATGAAGATTAGCCTCGGTACCCACTGTGACGCGGGCAGCAAAGCTGGAGGCGTTGGAGCCGTGTTCGGCGTGCAGAATGAAATCCACATCCGCCAGGCGCGCGGCATCCGCGCTGGGTTTCTCTTCCTTCAGCATCCACAGCCAGTTGGCTGCATGGCCAAGGGTCATGTCGGGCGCCACGGGATCGCGGCCGTTGCGGATTGCTTCATGCGCGGCGATGATCATCGGCACCTGGCTGGTCAGACGCACGCCATTGGCGAGGAAGGCCTCCTCGCCGACCTGCTGGCTGGCAGGCTCTAACGCTGCAAGGGCCGACACACAGGTGCGCAGCACATCCATCGGGTGGCCGTCCTTGCAGGCGCGGATGATTGCGTGGATCTCATCCGGCAGCACCCGCGCCGCTTTCAGATCGGCATCGAAATCCGCCAGTTGCCCTGCGGTTGGCAGCTCGCCGTAGATCAGCAGGTAACAGACCTCTTCAAAGGTGGAATGGGTAGCCAGATCGTGGATGGAATAGCCGCGATAGCTCAGCTCGCCCTTGGCCCCATCAATATCTGAAACGCCGGAGCGTTCAAAGTAGACGCCCTTCAGGCCGCGGTTGATCTTGACGTTTTCGCTCATTGCTGGCTCCTTCGTGTGGCAAGGGAGAATGATATGACTGTTCTGGAAAATGCATTTGAAGCGGCAAAGGCACGGCGGGCGCGGGTGGTTTTCCCGGAAATGGAAGACGCACGGGTGGCAGAGGCCACGCAGCGCCTGCGGGCCGAAGGCCTGTGCGAACCCTTGCCGCTGGCGGAGCCGTCCGAGGCCCATGTGGAGGCCTTGGTTACCGCGCGCGGTCTGAAAGAGGTGATCGCAAAACGCATGGTTTCCAAACCCTTGTACCGCGCCGCCGCGATGGTTGCGCTGGGCGAGGCAGATGCGATGGTCGCAGGCGCGGATGTTCCCACCCGCCGGGTGATCGAGGCCGCCAGCATCGGTATCGGGCTGGCCGACGGGGTGTCCTTGCCCTCGTCGTTCTTCCTGATGGTGTTTCCGGGTGGGCGCGAACTGGTCTTTGCTGACTGCGCGGTAAATGTGGCACCCGATGCGGCGCAACTTGCCGATATCGCACGCGCTTCGGCGGCCTCCGCCAAGGCCCTGCTGGGCACGGCGCGGGTGGCGATGCTGTCCTTTTCCACCGGCACATCGGGTGACGGCGACAGCGTGGCGCGGGTGCGCGAAGCAGCCGAGCTTGCAGGCTTTGCTGGGCCGGTGCAGGCGGATGCGGCGCTGAACGGTGCCATCGCTGCCAAGAAGGGGATCGAGGCTCTGGATGCCAACGTGCTAATCTTCCCGAACCTTGATGCGGGCAATATCGGGTACAAGCTGTGCCAGGAACTGGCAGGTGCGCAGGCGCTGGGGCCGTTCCTGCAGGGCTTTGCCCGCCCGGTCTGCGATCTTAGCCGGGGCGCCAGCGTTGACGACATCGTCGCCGCCACGGTGCTGACTGCCGCGCAGGTCTGAGGGATATGCCGGGTGCGGTTCATGCCGCCTCCGGCAGCAGGGCAAGGGCGTCCATCGCGATCTGCCGCTCTTCATCCGCCGGGATCACCCAGATGTTCACCGCCGAAGACTGGCAATGTAGCGCCATCTGAAGGGCCTCATTGGCATCGGGGGCCATACGCACTCCAATCCATTCAAGGCCCCGCAGAATACGCGCGCGGATGGCGGTGGCGTTCTCTCCGATACCGCCGGTGAATGCGATGGCGTCGAGCCCTTCGAGCGCGGCAATCAGGCTCCCCGCGTGTCGCAGGGTCCAATAGCAGAAGTGATCGATGGCAAAGGCGCTGTCGGCGCTGGGGTCTAGCATCAGCTTGCGCATGTCGGATTTGCCACCCGATAGGCCCAGCAACCCGCTTTCGTGGTTGAGGATCGCCTTGGTGCGTTCCAGCCCGTTGTCTTCCACGAGGCGCAGAACTGCGTTGGCATCGATGCCGCCCGACCGGGTACCCATGGTCAGCCCGTCCAGCGGTGAATAGCCCATGGTGGTGGCGATGGATTGCCCGCCCCGGATGGCACAAAGCGAGGCGCCATTGCCCAGATGAAAGGCCAGCAGCCGTGCGGGCAGTTTTTCCTCGGACAGGTCCGGCAGGCGCCGCACCAGTGCCGCGTAGGATAGTCCATGGAAGCCATAGCGGCGGATGCCCTTGGTCTCGATCATCCGCGGGATGGCATAGCGGGTCGCCACATCGGGATTGGTGGCGTGAAACGAAGTGTCGAAACTGGCGAACTGCGGCAGGTCCGGGGCGAGTTCCCCCATGGTGTCGATGGCGGCCAGGCTGTGCGGATTATGCAGCGGCGCCAGCGGGGTGCAATCGGCGATCTCGGCGCGGACCTCGGGCGTGATGCGGGTGGGGGCGGTCAGGTTGCGTCCGCCATGCACCACCCGGTGGCCTATCGCCGTCAAGCTGCCTGCCGTGATGCCGCGATCCGCCAGCGCGTTCAGGATGCCCGAAAGCGCGGCCTTATGGTCGATAAAGGGGATTTCGGTCTCGGCGCCGTCCACGATCAGCCGCGAGGCGCCGCCGATCCCGTCGGCAAGACCCTGCACCTGCTCTTCGAACGCGCTGTCGAAGACAGCGAATTTGATGGAAGAGGATCCGGCATTGAGGATCAGAACCCGTGCATCGGCCATCAGAGCACCCGCACGATGTTCAGCACCGAAAGAACGGTCAGCAACAGCACGATACCACGGCGGAAATTCTTCTGGTCGGCGCTGGCAAAGCGCTGGCTGCCGGTCCAGATCCCGGCGCCAAGGATGGGAAAGGCAAGCAGCACCCCGTAAAGCGTGTCGACCCCGGTCAGCCCGTTTGCCGCCATCACCGGCAGGGCCATCATGTCGATACCGGTCAGAAACACGATCATGGTGGCGCGGAATACGGCCGGGGGGATGGGCTGGGCTGTCAGAAACGCGGCAGCGGGCAGGCCGCCGACACCGGCGCTGTTGGCAATTCCGGCCACAAGACCGACGCCGAGGTTGCCTTTGCCCCCGATGGGGCGGCGCAGCTGCCAGCCGCTGAGCAGGATGAGGCTTAGCATCAGCACAAGTGCCGATATGGCAAGCCGGGCCTGATCTTCGCCCAGGCGGGACATGATTGCGATGGCGGGAACCGTGGCAATGGCGGCCCCGCCCAGCAGCAACAGTGCCCGCTGCCAGTCGATATGAGGCCGGATGCCGCGCGCCTGAAAGGCGGTCATCGTGATTTCACAAGCAAAGACCACCGGGATCAGCGGCAGTGGGTTGGTCACCAGCGCTGCCAGAATGATAAAGATCGCCGAGAAGCCAAATCCCGAATAGCCACGGATAAAGGCCGCCACAAACAATGCGGCGGCCAGATAGGCGCCCTGACCTCCATTCAGATCAAATGGCAGATCAAAGGGCAGCGTCATTGCGTTCAGCCGACCTGCTGCGGACGCATGTCGTCGGCAGAGATCCCGGCGACCTCGACCGGGTTCTTCATGGCGTCGCGGCGGAAGGGTTCACCCAGTTCCTGGTTGATCATCGCCTCGATGAGGGTGGTGATGCCGTTCTTCTGGTCCTCGACCGCCTGTGCCAACGCCGCGGTCAGCTCGTCCATGGTGCGGGCGACGACGCCTTTCAGGCCGCAGGCATTGGCGATCCCGGCATAAGAGACCTGCTGATCCAGCTCGGTGCCGACAAAGTTGTCATCGAACCACAGGGTCGAGTTCCGTTTCTCTGCGCCCCACTGGTAGTTGCGGAATACCACCTGAGTGACAGCGGGCCATTCATCGCGGCCGATCGCGGTCAGCTCGTTCACGGCGATGCCAAAGGCACCGTCGCCGGAGAAGCCGACAACCGGCACGTCCGGGCAGCCGATCTTGGCGCCGACCACGGCAGGCAGACCGTATCCGCAGGGACCGAACAGTCCCGGCGCCAGATATTTGCGGCCCTCGTCAAAGGACGGATATGCGTTGCCGATGGCGCAGTTGTTACCGATGTCGGAAGAGATGATCGCCTCGCGGGGCAGCGCCGACTGGATTGCGCGCCAGGCCATGCGGGGGCTCATCCAATCCGGTTTGTCGGCCCGGGCGCGTTCATTCCAGGTGGTGCCGGGATCGTCATCCTCGTGATCCATCGAGCTGAGCTGCTGCGCCCAGCGGGATTTGGCTTCGGCGATCCGTGCCTTGCGGTCTGCGCGTCCTTCATCACCTGCGCTGTCGCTCAGCTGGTCAAGGATCGTCGTGGCCACCTTGGCGGCATCGCCGACGATGCCAACCGTCACCGGTTTGGTCAGGCCGATCCGGTCCGGGTTGATGTCGACCTGAATGATCTTGGCTTCGGTGGGCCAGTATTCCATGCCGTAGCCCGGCAGGGTCGAGAAGGGGTTGAGCCGGGTGCCAAGGCAGAGCACCACATCGGCTTCCTTTATCAGTTCCATACCGGCCTTGGAGCCGTTGTAGCCAAGCGGACCTGCGAACAGCGGATGCGATCCGGGGAAGGCGTCATTGTGCTGGTAGCCAACGCAGACGGGGGCATCCAGACGTTCTGCCAGCGCCTTGGAGGCGGCGATGCCACCCTTGGACAGCACCACACCGGCACCGTTCAGGATCACCGGGTTCTTGGCGTTCGACAGCAGATCAGCCGCCTGCGCTAGCGCGGTTTCGCCCCCGGTGGGGCGTTCGAATTCGACGATGGCGGGCAGAGCAACGTCGATGACCTGGGTCCACATATCGCGCGGAATGTTCAGTTGCGCCGGGGCCGAGGCGCGTTTGGCCTGCATGATCACCCGGTTCAGAACTTCGGCCACGCGGGAGGGATCGCGCACCTCTTCCTGATAGGCGACCATGTCCTCGAACAGTTTCATCTGCTCGACTTCCTGGAAACCGCCTTGACCGATGGTCTTGTTCGCTGCCTGCGGGGTGACCAGCAGCAGCGGGGTGTGGTTCCAGTAGGCGGTTTTGACGGCGGTGACAAAGTTGGTGATGCCAGGGCCGTTCTGGGCGATCATCATCGACATCTTGCCGGTGGCGCGGGTGTAGCCATCGGCCATCATGCCGGCGCTTCCTTCATGCGCGCAGTCCCAGAAGGTGATGCCTGCCTTGGGAAACAGGTCCGAAATCGGCATCATCGCCGAGCCGATAATCCCGAAAGCATGTTCAATCCCATGCATTTGCAGGGTTTTGACAAAGGCTTCCTCGGTGGTCATTTTCATGGTGTGTTCTCCTGATGAGACGCTGACAGGGCCGGGCCGGCGCCGGGCGTTACATCCGGTTTAGGCTGTCGGAAGGGGAGGGGTTAGGGCCAGATACCTGTCCGGATTAGGGCCAGATATGGCGCGGCCTGATGGGGGTGTATCGCGGTTGCAGAAAACGCATGCGCGCCTGTGGCCGGGGCAACCTCAGGACGGTTTCAGCGCCTCGGACAGCAGCGCCAGCCCTGGTTCGATACGGCTTGCCGGGATCGAGGAATAGCCCAGCCGGTAATAGTTCTGCTTGCGGTGTTGGGGCGCAAAGAAGGGCGCGCCGGGTTCGATGATGACGCTCTTTTCCCTCAGGCGCTCTGCTGCGGCGGCGGTATCGACGCCCTCCGGCGCGCGCATCCAGAGGGATGAGCCACCGTAGACGCCAACACCCGAGATCGACAGCCCATGCGCGGCGATGGCCTCTTCGATGACCAGGCGGCGGTTGTGCAGCTCCTTGGCGGTGCGGCGGATTTGGGAATCGTAGTGCCCAAGGGAAAGGAAATAGGCGACAGTGCGCTGAATGTGCCCAGGCGGGTGGCGCAGCACGCTGGCGCGCAGGGCGCGGGCCTGACGGATGAAGCTTTCAGAGCCTACCAGATAGCCCAGTCGCAGCCCCGGAAACAGCGATTTGGAAAAGCTGCCGACATAGACCACGCGCCCGTCGGTATCCAGGGATTTGAGCGCCGGGGAGGGGGCGCCGAGGAAGGACATCTCGAACTCGTAGTCGTCCTCGACAATCACCGCATCGATCTCGCGGGCGCGCTCCAGCAGTTGCTTGCGCCGGGCCATGGGCATGGTGGCGGTGGTCGGGCTTTGGTGGCTCGGGGTGCAGAAGATCACGTCGGTGTCTTCCGCGATCTGCTCCGGCGGCAGACCGTCGGCATCCACCGGAATGCAATCCATCTGGCAGCGCACATGGGTGAGCTGATCGCGCAGGGTGTAATAGGTCGGATCCTCGATCGCCGCCTTGCGCCCCCGGTTCAGCAAAAGCTGGATCACCAGCCACAGGGCATTCTGCGCCCCGAGGGTGATCAGGATCTGCTCGGGGCGGGCGGTGACACCACGGCGTGGCAGGGTGTGGCGGGCGATATATTCGATCAGCAGGGGATCATCCTGATCGAAATAGTCGTTGGTCAGCGCGGCAAAATCTTTCTGCCCCAGCGCCCGGAGCGCGCAAAGCCGCCAGTTGGCATGATCAAACAGCGAGGCATCGACCTGACCATAGATGAAAGGATAGCGGTAGTTGCGCCAGTCCCGCGGTTTGCGGGGCGTATCGCCACCGGTAAAGGTGCGGGCAATGGCCTGCGACCAGTCCACCGCGTCATCAGAGCGTTGCGGCGGCGTGTAACTGGGCGGCACCGGCGCGTTTTCCGAGACGTAATACCCAGACCGCCCGCGCGACGTCAGATAGTCATTGGCCAGAAGTTCCGTATAGGCCAGCGTCACGGTGATGCGGCTGATGCCAAGGTGGCTGGCCAGTTTGCGCGAGGATGGCAGCTTCTCTCCAACCCGAAAACGGCCTGACAGAACGCCTTCGGCGATCATCTCCTGGATCTGCGCCTGAAGCGTGCCCTGCGCATCCGGGTTGAGAAAGAATGTGTCGACGGAAATGGCCATTCCGGGACAGTAGGCTGGCCTTAGGGGGAGCGCAATCTGGACTTACCGTCCCGGATGATTTTTTGAGCTTGATTTTGAGTGTCGAATCGAAATAACTAGTTTTATGGTTTTAATGGAGCATGTCATGCAGTGGGAAGAAGCAGCAGGTGGTTTTGCGGCCATGGGGTCAGAGGCGCGTCTGAAGGTCCTGCGCTGTCTGGTCCGGGCAGGGCGCGATGGATTGCGGGTTCAGGACATTCAGACCCGTACGGGCATCGCGCCCTCGACGCTGGCGCATCATTTGAAATTTCTTTCGGGCGCCGGTGTCGTGGTGCAGGAGAAGGTGGGACGCGCGACGATTAGCCGGGCCGATTTCGACCGGCTGCGGTCGCTGGCGGACTTCATTCTCTGTGAATGCTGCTCGGATCAAATGCAGGAGGCTGCAAACGATGGCTGATCTCACTCAAAATCTCGGGGCCTCGCAGGCGCTGCTGCGCTGGCTCAAAACGCCCTGGGCCGTGATCGTGGCGCTGCTGGTTTCTGTTGCGGTGCTGGATATGGGAAATTTCCAGACCATTGTGATCTTTGCGCTGAATGCGCTGGCCCATACCGGTCGTTACATTCTGTTTGCGGTGCTGCTGCTGGCGTATCTGAAGGCAACCGGCGCCGAAGCTCTGGTGGCGCGGGCCTTTGAGGGGCGCGAGGTGCGGATGATCTTTCTTGCGGCGGTGTTTGGCGGGCTGGCGCCCTTCTGTTCCTGCGAGGTCATTCCCTTTATCGCCGGGCTGCTGGCTTTGGGCGCGCCGTTGTCGGCTGTCATGGCCTTCTGGCTGTCGTCGCCGCTGATCGATCCGCCGACGTTGCTGATCACCGCAGGGGCGCTGGGCTGGCCCTTTGCCATCGGCAAGGCGGTTGCTGCCGTGGCCCTGGGGTTGTTCGGGGGCTTTGCCATCAAGGCACTGATGGGCCATGGTGTCTTTGCAAACCCGCTAAAACAGGTGCAGAAAACCAGCTGTTGCGGCTGCGGTGCGCCAAAGGCCGATGCAAAGCCGGTCTGGGCCTTCTGGTCCGAACCTGAGCGTCGGCAACGGTTCCGCAGCGAATTTGTCGCCAACGGTCTGTTCCTGCTGAAGTGGTTGGCGCTGGCCTATGTCCTGGAGGCGCTGCTTGTGTCCTATGTCCCGGCGGATGTCATTGCGGGTCTGGTCGGCGGTGAAGGCGTGGTGCCGATTGCCGTGGCCGCGCTGGTGGGCATGCCGGCCTACCTCAACTCCTACGTGGCGCCGCCGCTGCTGGCGGGACTGATAGAGCAGGGGATGAGCGTTGGGGCGGCGATGGCCTTCATGATTGCCGGTGCGGTGAGTTCGATCCCGGCCATGGCTGCGGTCTGGTCGCTGGTGAAGCCGCAGGTCTTTGCCGCCTATCTGGGGCTGGGTGTGAGTGGCGCAATCCTGTCCGGCATTCTGTTCCAGATGCTATGAGGGGCCACGGGCGGGGCGCTCCCGCCCGGATCGTGGCAATCGAAGATTGCCCCTCTCCCGTTGGGACAGGCGCCGCGCTGACGCGCGGCGCTTTTTCGTGCTGAGATGGCCCTTGCGGGGCAGGTCTGCCCCGTAAGGGCCGTTTTCAATTGTTTTAGAAAATGCGCGTCAAGGACAAGCCGCCTGACGGCGGGGCCTTGCGGCCTCCTTGACCCGCGGGGGGATCACCTTTGGGTCATGAATTCCAGGTTTGCGCGGACCGCGGGCCAATCGGCGGCGGTTATGGAGTAGACAGCGGAATCACGCAGGCTGCCGTCGGGCATGATCATGTGCGCCCGCAGGATACCGTCGAGCTGGGCGCCGAGCCGTTCGATTGCGGCGCGGCTTTGCCGGTTGAGGCGGTGGGTGCGGAATTCCACCGCGATGGCATCGCGGTCTTCGAATGCGTGGCGCAGCATCATGAGCTTGCAGGCGGTGTTGATCCCGGTGCGCTGTACCGATTTGCGGTACCAGGTGGAGCCGATTTCGACGCGGCGGTTGCCGTGGTCGATATTCATATAGGTAGTCATGCCCACGGCGCGGCCCTGTGGGTCGAGGATGGCGAAGGGCACCATGGATCCAGCCTTTTGCAGGGCAAGGCGGCGGTTGATCTCTGCCGGGACCCGGTCCGGTGCGGGAACCGCAGTGTACCAGAGCCGGTGCAGGGCGCCATCGCCCGCCGCCTCTGCCAGATCGGCGGCATGATCCTGCGTAAGCGGTGCCAGAGTCACATTGTCCGAGGTCAGGGTGGATGCTGTCATCCAGAGGGGAGCGGGCATGGCAGGGATCCTTGTGCTGTGTCACCCCGCCAGAAAAAGCGAAAGGCGGCCTGGTGCAAAGGGCCGCCTTTCAAAAATCTAAGTAGTCCAATTGGCCTGATCAGCCAAAGACCTTGGTCAGGGCCACGTCCACCGCATCGGTGATGGCGTCGATGTCCTCGGCCGTTGCGATCAGCGCCGGGCTGAAGCAGAGGGTGTTGTTCTTGCCGGGGATCGAACGGTTGGTGACGCCGATGATAACGCCCTGGGCGCCGACCTCGGCCACGACGGCTTGCGCCTGTTTCTCGTCCACCGGTTCCTTGCTCTCGCGGTCGGTGACCAGTTCGGCGCCGAGGAACAGACCTTTGCCGCGCACATCGCCGATCACCGGGTGCTTTTCCTGCAGTGCCTTGAGGTTGTTCATCATCCGCTCGCCCATGGCGGTGCAGTTGTCGAGCAGGCCCTCGTCTTCGATGATCTGCATGTTGGCCAGGGCGGCAGCGGGACCAGCGGTGCAGCCGCCGAAGGTGGAGATGTCACGGAAATAGTTCATCGGATCGTCCGCGTCGTCCTTGAACATCTCGAAGATTTCTTCGGTGGTGACCATGCAGGCGATCGCAGCATAGCCCGAGGCGACGCCTTTGGCCATGGTGACGAAATCGGGCTGGATGCCGTAGTGCTGGTAGCCGAACCAGGTGCCGGTACGACCGATCCCGCAAACCACCTCGTCGATGTGCAGCAGGATTTCGTATTTCTTGCAGATCTCCTGCACCCGCGGCCAATAGCCTTCGGGGGCCTCGATCACGCCGCCGCCGGCAGTCACTGGTTCCAGGCAGAGGGCGCCAACGGTGTCGGGGCCTTCGCGCAGGATAACCTCTTCGATCAGGTTGGCGGCCGCGATGCCGAATTCCTCGCCCGACAGATGCTCAAGACCCAGCTCGTGCTTGCGGTATTCCATGCAGTGGGGCACCCGTACGAAACCGGGGGCAAAGGGACCGTATTGGGCGTTGCGCTCATCCTGGCCGCCCGCCGACATCGCCGCCAGAGTGGAGCCGTGGTAATCGCGGTCGCGGTAGAGAATCTTGTGCTTCTTGCCGCCGTATTTCTTGTGCGCGATCTGGCGCACCATCTTGAAGGCTTTCTCGTTCGCCTCGGAGCCGGAGTTGTTGTAGTAGACGCGGCTCATGCCGGGCATCTTCTCGATCAGCTTTTCGGCAAAGAGCGAGCCGGGAATAGAACCTGCGGACTGCGCGAAATAGCAAAGCTTCATCAGCTGATCATAGACCGCCTTGCAGATTTCCTCACGGCCATAGCCGACGTTCACCGTCCAGACCCCACCGGAGACCGCGTCCAGCCATTCCTTGCCGTTCTGGTCCCACACCCGCATGCCTTTGCCTTCGACGATGATCCGGGGGTCGCTGGTCTCAAAGGGTTTGTGCTGGATCAGGTGGTGCCAGACATGCGCCTTGTCGGCGTCAATCACCCGGCTGAGGTCGTTTTCGTTGAACGTGCCGTCCATGACATGTCCTTCCCTAAAAAGTGGTGTTCTGGTCCGGCGCGCAAAACAGCAAGCCGGACTTTTCTGAGTTTGACGAAACGCCAAATCTGCCGCTTGCACTAGGTCCAGATGGTGATGAGCTTTGTGGCCAGTGCAGCAGGTTTCCTGCGCGGCCCGCATCAGGCCCCTGTTTTCAAGGGCAGAACTTACGTTCTTTGCCTTGGGTGCGCCGCTATGCTCCAGCGGTTTTCCGCATGTGGCCCGGCAGGTTGCCCGAAAATCGGGCGTGGCAGTGTTCCGGGGCGGGTGATCCGGGGATAAACGCGGGTTTTCCCAGTATATCGCGATCCGGTGCAGATCAAAAGAACGTGTGTTCTTTCGTGTGTTAATTGAGAGCGTGCATTTTTCCCATCATGGTCGGGCGCAGCATTGGCCAGCGGAGAATGGGCGTGGCGGAGTTCACAGTGATGGTTGCCCCGAGTGGGGCACGGCGTGGCAAGCGGGATCATTTGAACCTGCCGGTGACACCAGAGGAAATCGCGCAGACGGCCGCGGACTGTTATGTGGCCGGGGCAGGGGCGCTACACCTGCATGTGCGGGATGAGGAGGGCCAGCATTCGCTGGACGCCGGGCGCTATCGCACGGCGATGGAAGCGGTGCAGGAGGCGGCGCCCGGCATGAAGGTGCAGATCACCACCGAAAGCGCGGGTCTCTTCTCTCCCAAGGACCAGTTACATTGCCTGATGCAGCTGCGCCCGGCGGCGGCCTCGGTCTCGGTCCGGGAAATGGCGCGGGATCTGGCAGTAGCCGCGCGGGCCTATGCATTTAGTGCTGAGGTCGGAACGCGGGTTCAGCATATCCTGTATGGGTCGTCCTGTATCGCGCAGCTGAAGGAATGGTACGGCGATGGCACGGTGCCGCCCTCGATGCGCGATGCGATCTTTGTCCTCGGAAGCTACGCACCGCCGGTGTTGGGGCAGCCGGAGGATCTGGCCGGGTTTCTGTCGGCGGCAGCGGATCTGAGACTCAACTGGACCGCCTGCGCCTTTGGCCGCAACGAACGGGCCTGCCTGCTGGCGGCGATTGCTGCCGGAGGGGATGCGCGAATCGGATTTGAGAATAATATTGAAACGCCGGAGGGCGAGATGCTGCAGGACAATGCAGCCTCGGTAGCGGCGCTGGTCAGGGCCGCACAGGATGCCGGTCACAGCCTCAAGGAGGGCTGAAAATGTCTCATTTATTTCCCCGTCATACCAAGGCGAACCTGCCCACTGCCGTGGGGGGCGATGGCTGTTATCTGATTGATTCGACAGGAAAGCGGTATTTCGACGGATCGGGCGGCGCGGCGGTGTCCTGCCTTGGCCATTCCGATGCGGCAGTCATCGCGGCGGTGCAGCAGCAGGTGGGACAGCTGGCCTTTGCCCATACCGGGTTCATGACCTCGGAACCGGCCGAGGCGCTCGCCGATCTGCTGATTGCCAATGCGCCGGGCGATCTGGACCGGGTCTATTTTGTCTCTGGCGGATCCGAGGCGACCGAGGCGGCGATCAAGCTGGCACGCCAGTATTTCCTGGAAAAGGGGGAGCCGGAGCGGCGGCACCTGATTGCCCGGCGGCAAAGCTATCACGGCAACACGCTTGGCGCCTTGGCGGCGGGGGGCAATGCCTGGCGGCGGCAGCAATTCGATCCGCTTCTGATCGGCGTGTCCCATATCGCGCCTTGTTATGAATATGTGGACCGGGCCCAGGGCGAGAGCAGTTTTGACTATGGCCAGCGCGCCGCGAACGAACTGGAGGCGGAGATCCTGCGTCTTGGCCCCGAAACCGTGATGGCCTTCATGGCCGAACCAGTAGTGGGCGCCACATCCGGGGCGGTACCTGCGGTCGAAGGCTATTTCAAACGCATCCGCGAGATCTGCGACAAATATGGCGTGCTGCTGATCCTGGATGAGGTCATGTGCGGCATGGGGCGCACCGGTCACCTGTTTGCCTGTGACGCCGACGGTGTCGCGCCCGACATCCTGTGTATCGCAAAGGGGTTGGGCGCCGGTTATCAGCCGATCGGGGCGATGCTGTGCTCCCGCCAGATCTACGAGACCATCGAAGGCGGCAGCGGCTTTTTCCAACACGGGCATACCTATATCGGCCATCCGGTGGCCACAGCGGCTGGGCTGGCGGTGGTGAGCCAGATGCTGGAGCGGGATCTGGTGGCCCGCTGCGCGGCGATGGGCGATCGTCTGCAATCCGCCCTGCAGGAGCGGTTCGGCCAGCATCCCAATATCGGCGACATTCGCGGGCGCGGTCTGTTCCGGGGGATCGAGCTGGTCCGTGACCGCGACAGCAAGACGCCCTTTGACCCGTCACTTGGGCTGGCGGCGAAGATCAAGAAGGCGGCTTTTGAGGCCGGGCTGATCTGCTATCCGATGTCGGGTACGCGTGATGGCCGCAATGGTGATCACATCCTGCTGGCGCCGCCCTTTATCATTTCGGAGGATCAGATCGCCGAGGTGGTCGACAAGCTGGACGTGGCGATAACACAGTCCCTGCCTCAAGGCTGACAGGGGTCATTGTCTTGAAACGGACGATGGCCCTAGACTTGTCTCGTGCCCATGAACGAGCCGGGGAGGGCCATCGTCATGATCATCGCCATCGTCAGAATTCCGCTGGAAGGACCAAAACGGGATGCGGATCTGGTTGCCCGCCAATCCGTTGAAGCGACAAAGATTTTCCACGACGTCAAGGGTTTGAGGCGTAAGTATTTCCTCAACAGCGACGCAGGTGGTGGTGGAATTTACGAGTTCGATACCCGTGCAGATGCCGAAGCCTGGTTCAATGAAGGATGGGCGGACTGGATGGAAGGGCGCTTTGGTGTGCGCCCGACGCTGGAGATCTACGACAATCCTGTCGTGCTCGACAATGAGCAGGATGAGGTGCGGGTGAACGGTGACCGGATTGAGCCGCCTTGGATTGACGCAGGCTGAGCATCCCTGATTTGCCCATAGGTCGAAAGCGGGAGACACGCAAAATGCATGGCCAGAGGATTGATTAGTTTACAATGTCTGGGGGGGAATGGTGGAGCCTAGGGGAGTCGAACCCCTGACCTCTTGCATGCCATGCAAGCGCTCTCCCAACTGAGCTAAGGCCCCATTCACATCCGGCTTGGCTGTTGCCCCATCCGGTGTGAGTGGTCGTTTAAGGGACGATGGAGCAGGCTGCAAGTGCAAAATGCACCATCATTCAGAGTTTTTTTGTGGCCCATCCGGGCCCGGGTAAAACGGGGCCGAAACTGCCCCGGTCAATCCGCCATTTGGCGGCATCCGGGCCCATACGCGGGCCTTGGATCAGGACTCGTCGTCCTCGGATGCGACGTCGGCAATCTCGTCGAGCGAGACGTTGTCGTCATCGTCATCATCGTCCAGAACGTCATCGCCCAGATCCAGATCGACGTCTTCGTCATCTTCCAGAACTGCGTCGTCCCCGTCCATGTTCTCTTTGGCCTTCATCGACGCAGCGTCTTCCGAGTCGGCTTCGATCATGCGGCTCTTGCCGGTGTCGAGGGCAACGACCTCGCCCGTGTAGGGGCTGACGATCGGGTCCTTGTTCAGGTCATAAAAGCGTTTTCCGGTGGTCGGGCAAACGCGCTTTACACCCCATTCTTCCTTGGGCATGTGGATCCCCTTGATTTACTGGTGAGTCGTATCGACGATTCAGGTGCCTTGCCATATGAGGATGGTACTGTCAAAGCCTTTGCCTGCAAGGGAGAGCCGATGAGCGCCCATCATCTGCCGGGGGACCCTCCGGTGCCACTGCTTCTGCGTCGCTCCGCGCGTGCGCGTCGGATCAGCCTGCGGATTTCCGCGCTGGACGGTCGGGTCACGCTGACATTGCCCAAGTCTCTGCCTGAACGCGCCGCCCTGGAATTTGCTGCCGAGAAGGAAGATTGGATCCGCGGGCATTTGGCGCGTCATCCCGGACAGGTCGCGGTGACATTTGGAACGGTGCTGCCGGTGGCCGGGCGCGACTTGCGGGTCGTGCGCGGGCAGGCGCGGGGCGTGCGGGTCGCCGGGGATGAGATCGCGGTCTCTGGCGACAGGCCGGCCCGGTCTCTGGAACGCTACCTGCGGGAATTGGCCCGGGATCGGCTGGCCGCGGCGTCGGATGCCTATTCGGCGCAGCTGGGCCGCCCGTTTCACAAGCTGGTTCTGCGCGACACGCGCTCGCGCTGGGGGTCCTGTTCCTCGGCCGGGGCGCTGATGTATTCTTGGCGTCTGATCCTCGCCCCGCCAGAGGTCCTGCGCTATGTGGTGGCGCATGAGGTGGCGCATTTGCAGGAAATGAACCACTCGGCTGATTTCTGGGCCGTGGTTCAGGATCTTTTCGGCGATCATGAGGCGCCGCGCAGATGGTTGAGGGAGAATGGCAGCCAGTTGCACCGCTACCGGTTCACGGACTGAAAGTGCGGGCTCGTCAGGGCTGCGCGTGCGTGGCGCATTGACCTTGGTTTCATTTGTGATCACAACAGGCCATGACCTTGTCCACCCGCTCCACATCCGACGGGCTGTCGTCAGCCCATGATCGCGTCTACCGGGCGCTGCGCACGCGTATCATGCACGGAGAGATCGCGCCGGGCGAGGCGCTGACCCTGCGCGGGATTGGACGTGAGTTCGATGTTTCCATGACCCCGGCCCGGGAATCGGTGCGCCGCCTGGTGGCCGAGGGGGCCTTGTTCCTGTCCTCCTCGGGGCGTGTGTCGACACCCGAGCTGAGCAACGAACGGATCGAGGAGCTTGCAGCGCTGCGGTCGCTGCTGGAGGTGGAATTGTCGAGCCGGGCGCTGCCGCGGGCTCACATGGCGCTGATCGACAGGCTGCAGGCGATCAATGTCACCGTGGCCGAAATGGTGTCGAAACGCGATGCGGTGGGATACATCCGCGCCAATCTGGAATTTCACCGCACGCTGTACCTGCGGGCGCAGGCGCCTGCGATGCTGGCGATGGCGGAAACGGTCTGGTTGCAGCTGGGGCCGACCATGCGGGCGCTTTATGGCCGTCTTCGCCGGACCGAACCGCCGCATAATCACAAGCTGGTCATCGCGGCATTGAAGGCAGGGGATGAGCCGGGATTGCGGCTGGCGGTGCGGTCGGATGTGACCCAGGGTCTGCGCCTGCTTGCTGGCTAGGGCGCTGGAAAATCAATCCAGGTGTGATTGTGAATGGTCGGGAGGGGCGCTCCCGCCCGGCCTTGGTGTTTCTGCGAAACCCTGCGGCCCGTTGGGCCGGGCGCCGCTGTTGCGGCGCCGCGGTCAGGTCACATCAGGCCGCGAGGCCCTTGGAGCCGATATCGAGGAATTTCTGGCGGCGGTCCTTGATCAGGGCAGCGCCGTCCTTGTCCTTCAGCTCATCCAGCATCGCTGTGATCGCTGCGCCGACCGAGGCAATGGTGCCGGAGGCATCCCGATGGGCACCGCCCAGCGGTTCGGCGATGATCCGGTCGATGACGGCCAGTTCCAGAAGGTTCTGCGCGGTCAGGCGCAGCGCCTCGGCGGCTTCGCGCATCTTCTCGGCGTCCTTCCACAGGATCGAGGCGCAGCCTTCGGGGCTGATCACCGAATAAACCGCATGTTCCAGCATGGCGACCCGGTTGGCGGTGGCAAAGGCGACGGCGCCGCCGGATCCACCTTCACCGATGATGACCGACACAACCGGCACGCCGATCTGCAGGCTCATTTCAGTGGAACGGGCGATGGCTTCAGACTGGCCGCGTTCCTCGGCGCCTTTGCCGGGGTAGGCGCCTGTGGTGTCCACCAGCGTAATGACCGGCAGGCCGAAGCGCCCGGCCATCTCCATCAGGCGCACGGCCTTGCGGTAGCCTTCGGGGCGGGCCATGCCAAAGTTATGCGCGATGCGGGTCTTGGTATCTGCGCCCTTTTCGTGGCCGATCACCATCACCGGCTGATCGTTGAAACGGGCAAGACCGCCCATCACCGCCAGATCATCGGCAAAGTTCCGATCACCGGCCAGCGGCGTGTATTCGGTGAAAAGCGCATCGATATAGTCGCGGCAATGCGGACGCTCGGGATGGCGCGCGACCTGGCATTTGCGCCAGGGCGTCAGGTCCTTGTAGAGATCCTTCAGCAGCTGTTCGGCCTTGGCATCCAGCGCGGCGGCCTCATCGGCCACGTCCATCTCTTCGTTGGTGCGGGCCAGGGCGCGCAGTTCTTCTGCTTTGCCTTCGATCTCGGCCAGCGGTTTTTCAAATTCCAGATACTGGGTCATGTCGCCTCACTGAGCGCCTTACGGTGCGCGGTTTGTGCGATATATGGCCTTGTCGGGCGCCGGATGCAACTCGCCACACGCATCTGTCTTGTCCCCGGTCGCTCGCGGCGGCGCAGGCCGGTGGCGTTATGCGGGCCAGATCACCGGGTAAAGCGATGCGACCAGCAGTGCCGCCATAGCCCAGTTGAACAGCATCAGGCGGCGTGGATTGGTCAGCACCCGCGCCATTTGCTGCCCCAGCAGGGTCCAGGAGCTGACCGAGGGCAGGTTGACCGCCCCAAACAGCGCCGCCACCAGAAGGATCGCCCAAAGGGTCTGATCCGGGGCATAAACGCTGATCGCGGTCAGGGCCATCGCCCAGGCCTTTGGGTTGACCCATTGAAAGGCGGCGGCCTGCAGGAAGGTCATCGGGTTGCCCTTGCCTTCGCCGGTTTCTGCAGGCCCCGCGTTGGCGATCTTCCAGGCCAGATACAGAAGATAGGCCACAGAGGCGACCTTCAGCACGGTATAGCTGACTGGGAAGGCTTCGAAGATCCCAACCAGACCGGCGCCGACCAGAACGACCATGAAGACGAACCCCAACGCCACCCCCAGCATATGCGGGATGGTGCGGCGAAAGCCGAAATTTGCGCCTGAGGCCATCAGCATCAGGTTGTTCGGTCCCGGCGTGATCGACGAGACAAAGGCGAAGAGCGCAAGCGCGAGGAGAAGATCGTATGTCATGGCGAGAATTTGACGCGTCAATGCCCGAATGAAATTGCGTTTTGCTGCACCGGGTGCAAAAAGTTGCAATTAATGGCTAAAAATGATCGCATAAATCAGCAAATATTGCAGGAGCTGTCCCGCGACGGGCGGATCAGCAACCTAGAGCTGGCTGAGCGTGTGGGCCTGTCCCCCTCGGCTTGTTTGCGCCGGGTGCAGGATCTGGAGCGCGCCGGAGTCATCACCGGCTACAAGGCCGTGCTGAACCGCGAGGCGATGGGGGTGGGCTTTGTCACCTATATCGGTGTCGGCCTGGGCGAACACACGAAGGAGGCGCAAGAGGCGTTTGAGCGCGCCATGCAGGCCGCGCCCGAAGTGGTGGAATGCCACAATATCACCGGCACCATCGAATATCTGTTGCGGGTCGAATGCGCGGATCTGCCCAGCTACAAACGGTTTCACACCGATATTCTGGGCACCTCGCCCTATGTCACGGGGATCACAACCTATGTGGTCATGGGGTCGCCCAAGGATATGCGCGCCTAACCCTGTCCCAGAAGGGCCGCCATGGCGGTCTCGGGCGAGGTCAGCACCGGTACATCGCTGTCGATCAGCGCGGCTGCGCCAGCCATTGAGGCTTGCGCGAGAACCACGCAAGCGGTGCCGGGCGTGAGTGTGAGGCTTGTACTCACCCAGGTGGCGACTTGTTTGTGAAACTCTTCTGTGTCGCCGTTGGTGAAATGGTGCCAAAGGCCGGTCAGAGGCAGGGTGCGGATGTCGGGCGCGCGGCCCTGTGTCGCAAAGGCGCGTTCCAGCAGGGCGGTGGAGGGAAGGCGGGTGCTGTCCAGACAATAAACCAGCATCACCGGGCCACCGGCGCCCGCGGCCTGTTGCATCATCGGCCAGTCAATTCGCGTGGCGCCTGCTTCTTCAGCCACTGCGCCGATGGTGGTGCAGGTGCACAAGGAGGGCCCCTCTGCCGCGCGGATCGCTTCGGCAATTTCCTGACGGAGAGCGGCATCGACGCCGGTCTGGGCCCGTTCAAGCCAGTCGGTGCGCACCACATGCGTCAGATCGGCCTCGGGTGCCAGGGCATCGAATGTCGCCACATGCACGTCGGCCGTGTGGAATAAGGTCAGATCTGTCATGTCGGCCCCGCGTTTCTGTCAATTAGTCGCGGAATAGGGCGCCAAAGGCAACGGGGCCGACCCAAAGAATGATCTGGGATTATTGTTTCTGCGCCATGGCCACGAGCTGCGCGAACTGCTCCGGGGTCAGAACTGTGCGCCAGTGGTCCGCGCAGTTGGAGCGCATGGTCACCAGCTTGACCTCATACTCCCCGACCTTGGCTGCAAGGCTGGCGCGCTCCTCTGCCGGGGCACCGTCCAGAATGGCGGTGCGCAGGGCGGCGCGGGCCGCGATTGCCTCGGCTTCCAAAGCCTTGCGTTTGGGCGGGCTGGTCGCCAGCCAGTTCTGCAGATCAGCGCGTTGCTCTGCCGTCAGGCCAAGCACGGAGGCATTCTGTTTGATCAGCGGTGTCAGGCGCACGATGGGCGCGGAGAGCTCGCTCCGGTTCTTGCCTTGCTGGGCGGGGAGGGCGGTTGCAGTTGCCAGAACAAGTGCTGCGGAAAGAAGGGCTTTTTTCATGTCGTCACCAGTGGTTGCCGATTCTGTCGGTTTCGTTCTGCGGCAACATTCCAGCACTGGAGGGTTCTTGAGTTGATATGTATCAAAAAAATTGAATGTGTTTGGCGAATGCGGAATAAAAATGGGGCGCCCGGATTCCGGACGCCCCATGGTCAGCTGCGTTCAAAGGTCAGCCTTTTGCGATCAGCTCTGACTGTGCGACGATCACTTCGGCCTGTTTAATCGAAGCGATGTCGACCAGGCGGCCCTTGTATACTGTGGCGCCTTCGCCGTTGGCCTTGGCCTGTTCCATGGCGGCCAGGATCTCTCGCGCTTCGGCGACGGCTTCTTCCGAGGGGGTGAAGACCTCGTTTGCCAGGGCGATCTGTTTCGGATGGATGGCCCATTTGCCGACCATGCCCAGCGTGGCCGAGCGTTTGGCCTGTGCGATATAGCCGTCGTCATCCGAGAAATCACCGAAGGGACCATCGACCGGAAGAACGCCATGGGTGCGGCAAGCGGCGACGATGGCGGTCTGGGCCCAGTGCCACGGATCGGAATAGTGCCGCGTGTCGCCATGCAGCATGTAGTAGTTTTCCTGAGTGCCACCGATGCCGGTGGTCTGCATGCCCATGGAGGCGGCGAAGTCGGCGGCGCCAAGGCTCATCGCCTGCAGGCGCGGAGAGGAGGCGGCGATCTCTTCCACATGTGCGATGCCCGCAGCGGATTCGATGATCACCTCAAAGGAAATCGGTTTGGTACGGCCCTTGGCGTTCTCGATGGCGGTGACCAGCGCATCGACGGCATAGACATCGGCGGCGCAGCCGACCTTGGGGATCATGATCTGGTCCAGACGGTCGCCGGCCTGTTCCAGCAGATCGACCACGTCGCGGTACCAATAGGGCGTGTCCAGACCGTTGATGCGGACCGACATGTATTTGTTGCCCCAGTCCACGGTGTTCAGCGCCTCGATGACATTGGCGCGGGCAATGTCCTTGTCGGTGGGAGCAACGGAATCTTCCAGATCCAGATTGATCACATCCGCAGCCGAGGCGGCCATCTTGGCAAAGAGTTTGGTGTTGGAGCCGGGGCCGAACAACTGGCAGCGGTTGGGACGGGCCGGGGCGGCGGGCTGGATGCGGAAGCTCATGAGGGCGCTCCTTGCTGGGAAAGGAAATTACGATTTGACTGGTCATTGTGGTATGAAATTGCGCAACCCCATGCAAGAGGGACTTTGCAGGCGCAGCATCAACTATGCTGCAATCGCAATGAATTCCCGTGTTGCCGCATAATAGTGAGCGAGTAATGCGCCATTGTCGGAATTTTCTTCGATGAAAATGTATTTTTGTAGAAGAAACTTCGATCATGTCTTTCCTGCAAATGCAAAAATGGGACCGCTTCGCAAGGCGGCTCGATTATCGTTCGCGGTGAATCACGTTTAACGGAGGCCCCGAGATGATCGAGACACCCTATCTGCTGTTCCTGGGCGATGCGCCCGATATGCTTGCGGCAAAGGTTGCCATCGGCATCCGCGACTGGCGCCCGGACCACGCGGTCGGGCAGATCTCTCTGCCGGGCTGCGGCGCCGATCTGGGACTGACCGAAATGTCGCTCGAAGAGGCCAAGGCCGCCGGTGCAAAGACGCTGGTGATTGGTGTCGCCAACCGCGGCGGGATCATCTCCCCCGCCTGGAAGGAAGTGCTGATCAAGGCGCTTGAAATGGGTTATGACATCGCGTCCGGCCTGCACAACCTGCTGCGCGACGAAGGCGATCTGGTCGCTGCTGCCCAAACTCACGGCGGCACACTGCATGACGTGCGTGTGCCTTCGGTCGGCTACCCGATTGCAAATGGCGTGAAGCGCAAAGGCAAGCGCTGTCTTGCCGTTGGCACCGACTGCTCGGTGGGCAAGATGTACACTGCGTTGGCGATGGACGCCGAGATGCAAAAACGCGGTATGAAATCCACCTTCCGCGCCACCGGCCAGACCGGCATTCTGATCACTGGCCACGGTGTGCCGCTGGACGCCGTGATCGCCGACTTCATGGCAGGTTCCATCGAATATCTGACCCCGGACAATGATGAAGATCACTGGGACATGATCGAAGGGCAGGGCTCCCTGTTCCACATTTCCTATTCCGGTGTGACCATGGCGCTGGTGCATGGCGGTCAGCCCGATGCGCTGATCCTGTGCCACGAACCGACCCGTGAACATATGCGCGGTCTGCCGGGCTATTCCCTGCCCAGCCTCGAAGAGCTGCGCGATACCGCGCTGCCGCTGGCGCGCAAGGGCAACCCGAATTGTCAGGTTGTCGGTATCTCGGTGAACACTCAGCACCTGAACGAGGAAGAGGCGGTTGCCTACCTTGAGGAAGTGGAAAAGCGCATGGGGTTGCCCGCGGTGGATCCCTACCGCCATGGCGCCGACCGCTTGGTAGACGCGCTCGCCGCAATCTGATTGTTATAAGGGGGCGTCTGGCAGCAGGCGCCCTTTTTATGTGAATTCAGGCGTCTGTGGAGTGCGGCCCCACCCATCCCCAGAAGCCGAACAAAGACCCCGAAAGGATCGAACATGAAAGTCACCGTGACGCCGGATGTATTCAAACTGGCGCGGGCCTTTACCATCTCCCGCGGCTCGCGGACCGAGGCGAAGGTGCTGACCGTCAGGATCGAAAAAGACGGGGCTGTGGGGTGGGGCGAATGTGTGCCTTATGCCCGCTATGATGAAACGCTGGACAGCGTGACCGCCGAAATTACCGGCCTGCCCGACAGCTTTACCCGCGAAGAGCTGCAGGACCTGCTGCCTGCCGGTGCAGCTCGCAACGCGGTGGATTGCGCGCTTTGGGATCTTGAGGCGAAACTGGCGGGCAAACGGGTCTGGGAACTGGCCGGTCTGCCGAAACCCGGCCCCGAAATTACCGCCTATACCCTGTCGCTCGACACGCCCGAGGTGATGCAGGAGCAGGCCGCCGAGAATGCTCATCGCCCGCTTTTGAAGATCAAGCTGGGCACCGCCGATGACATGCCGCGACTGGAAGCCGTGCGCGCCGGGGCACCGGACTCGGATATCATTATCGACGCCAACGAAGGCTGGAGCGCCGAGGTCTATGCCGAGCTTGCGCCGCATTTGGTGCGTCTGGGCGTGTCGCTGGTCGAACAACCCTTGCCCGCCGGTGAAGACGACGCGCTCATTGGCATGGAGCGTCCGGTACCGGTGTGCGCGGATGAAAGCTGCCATGACCGCGCCAGCCTGCCGAAACTCAAAGGCAAATACGATGTGGTCAACATCAAGCTGGACAAGACCGGCGGCTTGACCGAGGCGCTGAAACTGCGCGAAGCGGCGCTGGCCGAAGGTTACCGCGTGATGGTTGGCTGCATGATGGGCTCGTCACTTGCGATGGCGCCTGCGGTGCTGCTGGCGCAGGGGGCGATGGTGACGGACCTTGACGGGCCGCTGCTTCTGTCCGAAGACCGCGAAACGACAATGGAATACGATGCTGCCGGTGTGCATCCGCCCAAGGCAGAACTCTGGGGCTGAGGAGATGACAATGACCCGTACTGTTTATGTGAATGGCGAATACCTGCCGGAAGACGAAGCGAAGGTCTCGATCTTCGACCGCGGATTCCTGATGGCTGATGCGGTATACGAGGTGACCTCGGTTCTGGGCGGCAAGCTGATTGATTTCGAAGGCCACGCGGTGCGCCTGAAACGCTCGCTGGATGAGCTGGACATGCAGGAACCCTGCACCAAGGACGAACTGCTGGAGATCCACCGCAAGCTGGTGGAACTGAACGGCATCGACGAAGGTCTGGTTTATCTTCAGGTCACCCGCGGGTCCGATGGTGACCGCGATTTCGTCTTCCCCGATCCCGAGACCACCAAACCGTCGATTGTGCTGTTCACCCAGAACAAGCCGGGTCTGGCCGACAGCCCCGCCGCCAAGAAGGGTGCCAAGATCATCTCGATTGAGGACATCCGCTGGGGCCGCCGCGACATCAAGACGGTGCAGCTGCTGTACCCGTCAATGGGCAAGATGATGGCCAAGAAGGCCGGAGCCGACGATGCCTGGATGGTCGAAGACGGCTACGTGACCGAGGGCACTTCGAACAACGCCTATTTCGTCAAGGATGGTGTGATCGTCACCCGCCCGCTGTCCAATGACATCCTGCACGGCATCACCCGCAAGGCCGTGTTGCGCATGGCAGAAGAAGCGCAGCTGAAAATCGAAGAGCGTCTCTTTACCATCGACGAAGCGAAAGAGGCGGATGAGGCCTTTACCACCTCGGCCAGCGCATTCGTGATGCCGGTCGTGGAGATTGATGGCACTGCGCTGGGTGACGGCACGCCGGGCCCGATCGCCAAGCGTCTGCGCGAGATCTATCTGGATGAATCGGTGAAGGCCGCGATCTGAGCGCTGCGCGTATCCGTATCAACAATTAAGGCCGCTCCTGACGGGGCGGCCTTTTGTTGTTTCAGTGGCAGTGCACTCTGCCTGTGCTGGTCTGCATATGGCAGCATTTGCCCGGTGGAGAGCTTTTGCGGCAGCCTCCACCATGCTGGACCAAAGTATCGGCCTGCAGGCCCGCATGCGAGAATGAGGCCCCAAAACTGATGGTCGGTATAGCAGTGGCGAGCGCAATATGTGCGGCCAGAGACAAGGCTTTCATTGAATAAGTCTTCCTTCGATTACATCAACGTAAACGTATCACAACTCTATCGTGATATTATTGCCAAAATACAATCATAAGCTGCCTTTGTCCGAGCGGTCTTGAGGCTGCCCGCAAACGAGGCGTTACCCAAACCGGAAGCTGGAGGCTGTGACGCCGCCAAAGATGTCTTTCTGGTGGTAGACCTGCGTTGCTGCTTCCTCTTCTGCCGCGCCAAGGGCCGTAAAGAGCGGCACAAGGTGATCCTCCTGCGCGTGGCAGGCGCGGGCATAGGGGGCCTGTTCCCAGTTGAGCAGTGCCTCGGTCCGCGCGGCGGCTGGCAGTTGCAGCGCCGCATTCAGCCATGTGTCGAACTCTTCCGAGGGCACCTTGGCCCGGGGGCCGAATTCCCGCAGATTGTGGTAGCTGAGACCGGAGCCAACGATCAGCACGTCCTCGTCACGGAGGGGGGCAAGCGCGCGGCCAAGGGCGAAATGCTCTTCTGGACTGTAACCATGGCGCATGGAGACCTGAAATAGCGGAACATCGGCCTCCGGGTACATCAGGGCCATGGGCACGAAGGTGCCATGGTCGTATCCCTGTTCCGCGTCCATCGAGACCGGCAATCCCGCCGCTGCGATCAGATCCGCAGTGTGCTGGGCCAGCTCTGGCGCGCCGGGCGCCGGGTATTGGATTTCGTAGGTCTCTGGCGGGAAGTTGTAATAGTCATAGACCATCGGCGGTTTTGCAGCACTCATCACTGCAAATGTGTCCTTTTCCCAGTGGCCGGAAATCATCAGAACCGCCGAGGGACGGCGCCCGATTTCCTGCGGCATACGGGCAAGCGCATCTGCCAGCGGTGCCAGCGCCTCCCGCATGTTCGGGATCCAGGGCCACGGTCCGCCGCCGTGGGAAATGAAATAGCTTGGCATCCTTGAACGCATCCGAACCTCCATCACACATACTGTTGGTTCAGATGTTAAGGGATCCGGGCCGCCGGGGTTATACTCAGTGGCGAACACCCCCTGTGCGCCGATGGCGACAGGGGGAGGGCAATCCGCCAGGGATCAGGCCTTGTCTGTGACGTTTTCCTTGAAGGCGACTTCGAACTCGGCCTGTTTTTCCGGGCTGGCCTCGGTCTGGTACTTGGACTTCCACTCATCCATGGTCATGCCATAGTAGATTTCGCGGGCTTCATTCTTGTCCATTTCGATGCCGCGTTCGTTTGCTGCTTCCTGATACCAGCGGCTGAGGCAGTTGCGGCAGAACCCGGCCATGTTCATCAGGTCGATGTTCTGCACATCGGTGCGGTCTTCCATCAGATGCTTTTGCAGGCGGCGGAATGCGGCGGCCTGAAGTTCGATCTCGGTTTGCTGGTCCATGGGGATCCTCCCGGTTGTCTTGCGTTCCGTAATATGTGGGTGCCACTGTCCAGAGGCAAGCGCTGCTACAGGCCCGAGTTCGCAAGGGCCCGGGGCAGGAGCTTGGCGAGTCGTTCGGCCCACTGCCGCTGTCCTGCCGCATCAGCGATCAGATCGTTGCGCAGTTCGATCAGCGTATTGGGGCGACCATGGGCTGTGCCGTGGGTGTCGATGGCATCGCCGGGCAGGTAGCCGGTGTAGGGCTCGTTGATCCCGACACAAAGGTCAGGCTCGGCCTGCAATGTGTCGATCAGCACCGGGGAAAACCGCTCACCTTCGGGGAAGAGCACGCCGATTTGCCAGGGGCGTGGGAGACGTCCGCGCAATTGTCGGGTGAAGGAATGCATCGAGACGATGACCGTGTCCGGGCGCGCGGCAAGGCGGCTCACTTCTGCGTGATAGGGGCGGTAGCAGGCCTCAAGCCGCGCCGCGCGCTCTGTCGCACCGGCGTGACGGTTGGCGGGAATGATGGTCCCGTCATAAAGTTTCATCAACAGCGTTGGATCGTCCTCACCCCGGTTGGGGTCGATCACCAGCCGTGAGAAATTGGAGGCCACAACCGGCGCGTCCAGCAGCTCACCCAGATGGCGGGCGACGGCATAGGCCCCCACATCATAAGCGATATGACGCTCCATATCCTCGTGCGGCAGGCCAAGGTCGCCGCCGTTGACGAAGGGAGGTACGCGGTTGGTGGCATGGTCGCAGGTGATCAGCCAGCGGGCAGGGCGGTCGGCCCCGTGAACAAAGAAGGGAGTATATGTCATGCGCCTGTCATCGATTGTTGACGATACCTTTAGGGGAGTTGCGGCAAAATGGAAATTGCGCGATAAGCACCGCAAGATATGTTTGCGGTAACACCGCCTATTGCTGAGCTGACACCAGAAGGACCCACCCCATGAAACGTTCCCGCAGTGTGAAGATTGTTGCCACCCTGGGACCGGCGTCCGAAACCTATGAAACGATCCGCGCCCTGCACGAGGCCGGCGCCGACGTGTTCCGCCTGAACATGTCGCACGGGACCCATGCAGAGATCACCCAAAAGCACGAGATCATCCGCAAGGTGGAAAAGGATCTGGACAGCTCGATCGGTATTCTGGCCGACCTTCAGGGTCCCAAGTTGCGCGTGGGCGTCTTTGCGAATGGTTCCGAGGAACTGGAAGAGGGCGCGTCTTTCCGGCTGGATCTGGATCCCACCGATGGTGATGCCACGCGGGTCTGCCTGCCGCATCCCGAGATTTTTCAGGCGCTGGAGCCCGGCGCGCATCTGCTGGTGAATGATGGCAAGATCCGCCTCCGGGTGGAGCGCTGCGGCGCCGATTTTGCCGATTGCAGCGTCGTGACCGGCGGCACCATCTCCAACCGCAAGGGCGTGAACGTGCCCGATGTGGTTCTGCCCCTGGCGGCTCTGTCGGACAAGGACCGTGATGATCTGGAGTTTGCCTGCACCCTGGGTGTGGACTGGATCGCACTGTCCTTCGTGCAGAGGGCCAAGGATGTGTTTGAGGCCAAAGGCCTGGTCGATGGCCGCGCTGCGGTGCTGTCCAAGATCGAGAAACCTTCCGCCGTGGAGCAGTTCGAGGAAATCCTCGATGCCTCGGACGGGATCATGGTGGCGCGCGGCGATCTGGGCGTCGAACTGCCGGTGTCTGCTGTTCCGCCGATCCAGAAACGGCTGGTGCGCAAATGCCGCGCGGCGGCCAAGCCGGTGATCGTCGCCACCCAGATGCTGGAAAGCATGATCGAAAGCCCGATGCCCACGCGCGCCGAGGTCTCGGATGTGGCGACCGCGATCTATGAGGGCACCGATGCCATCATGCTGAGCGCTGAATCCGCTGCCGGGCAGTATCCGGTCGAAGCGGTGCGAACCATGGACAACGTCGCCGCCGAGGTGGAGACCGACCCCACCTATGCGCAGATCATCGCCTCTTCACGCTCCTCCAAGGGCAACACGATTGCGGATGCCATCGTTGCTGCCGCCCGCGAAATTGCCGAGAAGACGGATATCAAGGCGATCTGCTGCTTCACACAGAGCGGCACAACTGCGCTGCTGACCGCGCGGGAACGTCCCGGTGTTCCGATCATCGCGTTGACCCCGCTGGAAGGCACCGCCCGGCGTCTGGCGCTCAGCTGGGGCTGCCACTGCGTGGTGACCAGCGGACAGGACCGGTTCAAGGGGGCGGTGGTCAACGCCGCCCGCGCCGCCCGCGCCGGCGGGTTCGCCTCCGAGACAGATCAGATCGTCGTGACCGCAGGCGTGCCGTTCAACGTGCCCGGCACCACCAACATCCTCCGCGTCGCCCCCTGTGATGAACGTTTGATTTACAGCACCGACCCGGAATAAGCTTTCCTCCAGCCCGGCGTCGGGCTGCGGTTGGAGGGATGTTGCATGAACAGTGACCTGTTTCTGGTGCTTGGCCTTCTGCTTGCATGGCTGGCGATACCGTCCATGTTGTCGGCCTATAGCGACAAGCGGCGGCCACAGGTCTCTGTCTTCCTGCTTCTGGGCAGTGCGGGCCTGATCGCCTATGCATTTCTGACGCAGCCGGGCGGTTATCGTCTGCGCGATGTGCCAGATGCGTTTTTCAACGTGATTGGCCAGGTTTTTTAGAAGAAACCGCTTGCCCTTGTGATCCCGTTTTCGTACATGGCGGCCCTGTTCACGTGGCCGGCCAGAGTGGCATGCCGAGTCGCGTATCTACCGAACTCGCATTGAAGGAGACGGAAATGCCCAAAATGAAGACGAAATCGAGCGCCAAAAAGCGCTTCAAGGTGACCGCCACCGGTAAGGTGTTGGCAGGTCAGGCCGGCAAGCGCCACGGCATGATCAAACGTCACAAGAAATTCATCCGTGATGCCCGCGGCACCACGACCCTGTCCGCCCCCGACGCCAAGATCGTCAAGGGCTTCATGCCCTACGACCGCTAAGAGGAGATTTGACACATGTCCCGCGTTAAAGGTGGTACCACAACTCACGCCCGTCACAAGAAGGTCATCAAGGCAGCCAAAGGTTACTATGGCCGCCGCAAGAATACCTTCAAGGTCGCCCGTCAGGCCGTCGACAAGGCAAACCAGTACGCAACCCGTGACCGTAAGGCGCGCAAGCGTAACTTCCGCGCCCTGTGGATCCAGCGTATCAACGCTGCCGTCCGCAGCCACGACGAATCGCTGACATACTCGCGCTTCATCAACGGTCTGAACCTGGCCGGTATCGAAGTCGACCGTAAGGTCCTGGCGGATCTGGCCGTGCACGAGCCCGAAGCCTTCGGTGCGATCGTCAAGCAGGCACAGTCCGCACTGGCAGCCTGAAGCGTTCCACGCTGAGATTTAAGAAAGCCGCCCCTCAGGGGCGGCTTTTTTTGCGCTTTGGCCAGGTAAACGGATCCCTAAGCTGGGGGAGGCTGGTCCGTCGGGCCTTGCTTTCAGCGGCTGCTGTGGTAGCACGAGCCAAGCAAAATTCAGGGGACCGTCATGGACGATCTTAAGGCAAAATATCTGGGGCAGATCGCCGATGCCCACGACGAGGACGCGCTGGAGGCGATCCGCCTCGCCGCCGTCGGGAAAAAGGGCGAGGTGGCCCTGAAGATGCGGGAATTGGGCAAGATGACGCCCGAGGAGCGCCAGACCGTGGGTCCGGCGCTGAACGCACTCAAGGATGAAATCAACTCTGCCCTGGCCGCCAAGAAGGCCGCGCTGGCCGATGCGGCGCTGGACGAGCGTCTGCGCACGGAATGGCTGGACGTCACGCTGCCCACGCGCCCGCAGCGCCGCGGCAGCCTGCACCCGATCAGCCAGGCCAGCGAAGAGCTGACCGCGATCTTTGCCGAACTTGGCTTCTCGGTCGCCGAAGGCTCGCGTGTTGAAACCGACTGGTACAACTTCGATGCGCTGAACATTCCGGGCCACCACCCCGCCCGCGCCGAGATGGATACTTTCTACATGCACCGGGCCGAAGGCGACGACCGCCCGCCGCATGTGCTGCGCACCCACACCTCGCCGGTACAGATCCAGTCGATGGAGAAGATGGGCGCCCCGCTGCGCGTCATCTGCCCGGGCGGTGTTTACCGTGCCGACTACGATCAGACCCACACCCCGATGTTCCACCAGGTCGAAGGCCTGGCGCTCGACAAGGACATCTCGATGGCGAACCTCAAGTGGGTGCTGGAGGAATTCGTCAAATCCTTCTTCGAGGTGGACGATGTGGAGCTGCGCTTCCGCGCCTCCCACTTCCCCTTCACCGAGCCTTCGGCCGAGGTGGATATCCGCTGCTCCTGGGACAACGGTCAGCTGAAGATCGGCGAGGGCGACGACTGGATGGAGATCCTTGGTTCCGGCATGGTCCACCCCAAGGTGATCGCCGCCGGTGGCATTGACCCCGAGGTCTACCAGGGCTTTGCCTTTGGCATCGGTATCGACCGTCTGGCGATGCTGAAATACGGCATCCCCGATCTGCGTGCCTTCTTTGACAGCGATCTGCGCTGGCTGCGCCATTATGGCTTCAGCTGCCTGGACGTTCCAACACTGCATGGCGGGTTGAGCCGATAACGCTTGAACCGCAGGGCCCTAGCCCTGCGACGCGCCCGACCCGCCCCATGGGCGGGCGCGTTCCGCACCCACCCCGGGCCGGGCGCGCTGCCAGAAATGGAGTGCCGGGCCGCCAGTCAACCGATTTGCCAAAAGGGCGCTGAGATATGAAATTCACTCTCTCCTGGCTGAAAGACCACCTTGATACCGATGCCTCCGTTGCGGAGATCACCGAGGCCCTGACCGACCTGGGACTGGAAGTCGAAGAGGTCTCGAACCCCGCCGACCGGCTCAAGGATTTTACCCTGGGCTATGTCAAACACGCGGAGAAGCATCCTGATGCGGATAAACTGCGTGTCTGCAAGGTGGACACCGACGAAGGTGAGATGCAGATCGTCTGCGGCGCGCCCAATGCTCGGGAGGGCATCACCGTGGTGGTCTGCAAACCGGGCATGTATGTGCCGGGTCTGGATATCACCATCGGCGTCGGCAAGATCCGCGGTGTCGAATCCTTCGGCATGATGGCCTCCGAGCGGGAGCTGGAACTGTCCGATGAGCACGACGGCATCATCGAGCTGCCTTCGGGCGCGGTCGGCGACCGCTTCATTGACTGGCTGGCAGAGAACGATCCGGCCAAGGTTGATCCGGTGATCGAGATCGCCATTACTCCGAACCGCCCCGATGCGCTGGGTATCTTTGGCATTGCCCGCGATCTGGCGGCGCGCGGGATCGGCACGCTGAAAACCCACGACTACGAGGCGGTCCCGGGTGACTTCGAAAGCCCGGTCAAAGTGACCATCGACGAGGACACGCTGGATGGCTGCCCGCTGTTCACCGGCCGGGTGATCAAGGGCGTCAAGAACGGCCCCAGCCCGCAATGGCTGCAGGACCGGCTGACAGCCATCGGTCTGCGCCCGATTTCGGCGCTGGTGGATATCACCAACTTCTTCACCTTCGATCAGAACCGTCCGCTGCACGTTTTTGACGTCGCGAAGGTGCAGGGCGATCTGCGGGTGCATCGTGCCAAAGGTGGCGAGACGCTGCTGGCGCTGGATGAAAAGGAATACACCCTTGGCGCAGGCCAGATGGTGATTTCCGATGAAAATGGCCCCGAAAGCATCGCCGGTATCATGGGCGGTGAGGAGACCGGCTGTACCGACGAGACGGTTGATGTCTTCCTCGAAAGTGCCTTCTGGGATCACGTGCAGATCGCGACCACGGGCCGCGCGCTCAAGATCAATTCGGACGCGCGCTATCGCTTTGAGCGTGGCGTTGACCCGGAATTCACCCTCGAAGGGCTGCACCGTGCCACTCAGATGATCCTTGATTTGTGTGGCGGCGAGCCGTCCGAAGTTGTGATCGCAGGCGATGTGCCGGATCATTCGCGCGCCTACAAGCTGGATCCGGAGCGGGTGCAGTCGCTGGTCGGTATGGATATCCCCGAAAGCGATCAGCGTCAGACCCTGACCCGCCTTGGCTTCCGGCTGGAGGGCAACCTGGCCCATGTGCCAAGCTGGCGCCCCGACGTGCAGGGTGAAGCCGATCTGGTGGAAGAGGTCGCGCGTATCGCTTCGCTGACCAAGCTGCAGGGCAAGCCGCTGGCGCGCCTGACGCCGGGTATCCCCAAGCCGGTGATGACGCCGCAGCAGCGCCGACAGCAGATGGCACGCCGCACGGCGGCCAGCCTCGGTTACAATGAAATCGTCAGCTACACCTTCATCGACAAGGCCTCTGCGACGCTGTTTGGCGGCGGCAGCGATGCCACCATGCTGGCCAATCCGATTTCCTCCGAAATGTCCCATATGCGTCCGGATCTGCTGGCCGGTCTGATGCAGGCCGCCGCGCGCAATCAGGCGCGGGGCTTCATGGATCTAGCCCTGTTCGAGGCGGGTCCTGTGTTCCACGGCGGCGAGCCGGGCGAGCAGCGCGAACAGATCTCGGGTTTGTTGGTTGGCCGCACTGGTCCCAAGGATGTGCATGGCGCGGCGCGCCCGGTCGATACTTTTGATGCAAAGGCCGATGTTGAGGCGGTTCTGGCTGCCATCGGCGCACCGGCCAAGGTGCAGGTGCTGCGTGGCGGCGATGCCTGGTGGCATCCGGGCCGTCACGGTAAGATCTGCCTCGGCCCGAAAAAGGTGCTGGGCGTCTTTGGTGAGTTGCACCCCAAGGCGCTGAGCGAAATGGGCGTCAAAGGGCCTGCCGTGGCCTTTACCATCTGGCCGGACGAGGTGCCGCTGCCGCGTAAATCCGGTGCCACCCGCGCGGCGCTGGACATCAGCGACCTGCAGGCGGTCGAGCGTGACTTTGCCTTTGTGGTGGATGAGAGTGTCGAGGCGCTGACCCTGGTCAATGCCGCTGCTGGTGCCGACAAGGCGCTGATCGAGGACGTGCGCGTCTTTGACGAATTCATCGGCGGCAGCCTGGGTGAGGGCAAAAAATCCCTGGCCATCACCGTGCGCCTGCAGCCGACCGACAAGACGCTGAAGGAAAAAGACATCGAAGCGGTGAGCGAGAAGATCATCGCCAAGGTGAGCAAGGCCACCGGAGGCATTCTGCGGGGCTGATCTTCTGAGCGGAATGGTTGGAATTTCAGGCCGTGCCCGATCCGGGCGCGGCCTTATTTTTTTTAAAAAAGTGCTCTGCCAGCAGATCGAATACCAGGCGGATCTTGCGGCTGGTGTGCAGCTCCCGGTGGGTGGTCAGCCAGACGGGGAACCGGATCGGCTCCATCTGCGGCAGGAGCCGCTCGACCTCGGGTGTTTGCCGGGCGATGCGATCTGACATGGGGGCGATGCCGAACCCCCGTTTGACCAGTTCCCACGCGACCAGCCCGCTTTGCGATTCATATCTAAAATTGCGCTTTGTCAGGGGAAACCCCAAGGGCGTGAGATGACCGACCATCCCTTCTGCATCGCCGAAGCTGATGAAGTCATGGCTGCTCAGATCTCGGACGTCTTCGGGCCGCCCGGCCTTTGCCAGATATTGCGGAGCGGCATAAAAGCGGGCGGTTTCCTCGTGGATAAGACGGGCGATCAGTTCGGGCTGCTCGGGGCGCACGTGGCGGATGGCGATATCCGCCTCGCGGCGCATCAGATCGCGGATGTCGTTGGAGGCGATGATGTCGATGTGCAGATCCGGCGCCAACTGGCGCAACCGCCGCAGCACATCCGGCAGCAGGTAAGCAGAATAAACATCGCTGGCGGTAATCCGGACGGTGCCGGTGATGGATTCCGATTGTCCCAGCGCCGCAAGGGCGATCCGGTCCGCTGCCAGACCCATGGGGCGGGTATGTTCCAGCAGTTCGACCCCGGCTTGCGTCAGCTGCAGAGATTTGCCGATCCGCTCGAACAGCATCAGTCCAAGGCTTTCTTCCAGCGCAGCTACCTGACGGCTCAGCGTGGGTTGTGTCAGGTTCAGACGCCGGGCCGCCGCAGAGAGAGAGCCCGTCTCGGCGGTGGCGAGAAAGGCGCGGATGTGGTTCCAGTCGAAGGTGTTTGGGGTGCTGGTCATACATTACCGTATATCGTGCCTGCATATTTCGGCAATTCCTGCATGTGTGGCTTTCTCGTAGTTTCCTCGTAAAGGAGACAAAACCATGCAGACCTCAATTCAGTTCTGGGACGGAATTGCCGAAAAATATGCCCGCAGTCAGATCCGGGATCCGGCCGCTTATGACTATACGTTGGAACGCACTCAGGCCTATCTGAATCCGGGCGACCGGGTTCTGGAACTGGGCTGCGGCACCGGAACCACCGCGCTGCGCCTCAGGAAGGCGGTCGCCTGTTATACTGCCACCGATCTGGCGCCTTCAATGATCGCCATCGCGCAGCGCAAGAAGGATGAGGAAGGTGTCACCAATCTGCGGTTCGTCGTTTCTGACATCGCAAATGCGCCCGAGGGACCCTTTGATGCGGTGATGGCATTCAACCTGTTCCACCTGATCGGCGATCTGGATGGCGCCTTGGCGCATATCTACCGGACCATTCGCCCTGGTGGCACCTTCATCTCGAAAACGCCCTGCCTGGCCGATAGCAAAAGCGCGCTGCAGCGCCTGATGATGCGGGTTGCGATTCCGGTGATGCGGCTTGTCGGCAAGGCGCCGCCCTCGGTGGTGCATTTCCTGTCGGTCGCCGATTGGCAGGCCCGGCTGGAGGCTGCGGGTTTCGAGATCATCGAGACCGGAAACTACCCGGCCGATCCGCCCAACCGGTTTCTGGTTGCGCGCCGCAAGTGATCTGTCGGGGGCAGGGCTGGTCCGTTCGGGCGATCCGGTCTAAGCATGGCGGAACAGCGAATGGAGGGTGCGATGACTTTGAACGTATATCTTTCGGGTGAAATCCACACGGACTGGCGCGAGCAGATCGTGACTGGCGCGGCGGATCTGGACGTGGCTTTCAACAGCCCGGTCACTGACCACGGGGCCAGCGATGATTGCGGTGTGGCCATTTTGGGCGCCGAAGAGAACAAATACTGGCACGATCACAAAGGGGCCATGGTCAACGCGATCCGTACCCGCAAGGGGATCGAGGATGCCGATGTGGTCGTCGTGCGCTTTGGCGACAAGTACAAGCAGTGGAATGCCGCCTTTGACGCAGGCTATGCGGCGGCGCTGGGCAAATCGATCATCGTGCTGAGCCAGCCGGACCATCAGCACGCGCTGAAAGAAGTGCACGCCGCCGCGCTGGCGGTGGCTGAAGAGCCGCGGCAGGTGGTGGAAATCCTGACCTATGTGCTGACGGGCAAGCTGCCCGGGTGAGCGAGGTCATCCTTGAAACCGACCGGCTAATCCTGCGTCCGCACCGGACTGAGGATTTCCCCGATGTGGCCGCGCTTTGGGGTGATCCCGAGGTGGTGAAATACATCGGCGGCGTTCCCTCTGACCCAGAAGCCTCGTGGGCGCGGCTCTTGCGGAACATGGGGCACTGGCAGGCGATGGGTTTTGGCTATTGGGCGGTCACGGATCGCACCGATGGCCGGTTCCTGGGAGAGGTCGGGTTTTCCGACTTCAAGCGCGGCATCGTTCCGCCGCTGAACGGTGTGCCCGAGGCCGGCTGGGTGCTGGCAGCCCATGCCCATGGCCGCGGCATCGCGACCGAGGCGGTGCGCTCTATCCATGACTGGGCGGATCGCTGCATGGACTGGTCGGAAACGGTCTGCCTGTTCGACCCGGAACATCTGGTGTCACAGAACGTTGCCCGGAAACTGGGCTACGAGATGCGCGAAGAGGCGGCGGTATATCGGGGCGATCCCACCGTCGTGATGGTCCGGGGGTCCGGCAGCTGATCTGCGGCGCGGCTGCCTTCATCGGCGTCTGCGATTGGGCGCACAGGGGGCCTGGAAACAACAACGCCCCGCCAAAGGCGGGGCGCCAGGCCCAACGGGCAGAGGGTCGCAAGACCCGATAACGGGCGGGAGGCTTACCCCTCCGTTTTCTGGATTTCCACGCTGTGCGGGTAGGGGATCGAAATGCCTTCGGCGTCAAAGGCTTCCTTTACCGCCTGGGTCATGGCGAATTTCAGCTCCCAGTAATCCGATGCCTTGCACCACAGGCGCGCGGTCAAATCGACCGAGCTGTCACCAAGGTTGGTCACGCGAACCCAGGGTTCGGGATCGGTCATGACCCGTGCATCGGCGGCAGCCTGTCGCAGGATGATTGCCTTGGCCTTGTCGGCGCTGTCGCCATAATCGATGCCAAAGACCAGATCTACCCGACGGGTGTCATGGGCCGAGAAGTTGGTGATGATCGATCCCCAGGCTTGACCATTAGGGATGATGATCTGCACGTTGTCCGCAGTGGCCAGTTCGGTCACAAAAAGGTTCAGATCCTTTACCGTCCCGGCGGTGCCGCCGATGTCGACGTATTGACCCAGCTTGTAAGGACGGAACAGGATCAGCATGAAACCGGCTGCCAGATCGCTCAGCGTGCCTTGTAGGGCCAGACCGATGGCCAGCGTAGCAGCGCCCAGCATGGCGACAAGACTGGTGGCTTCGATGCCGAAGATCCCGAGAACCGCAACCAGCACCACAGCCAGCAGCGCCCAACGGATCATGCTGGCGGCAAAATTGCCTAGCGTCGGATCGATCTGAGGTGTCTTGTTGATGCGGCGGCGCACAATGTTGCTGATCATTCCCGCTGCCACCCAGCCAAGGATAAGAACAACAAGCGCCTTGGCAGCGCTCAGTGCCAGCGGCCAGAGGGCTCCAGCCTGTTCAATCATCTCTTCCATACCAATAGATCCTCTTTCAATCCTGTCATCCGGCGCGGACCTGCTTTGGTCGACATCGGATTCTCCGACTCAGCCTTATTGTTACTATCAAGATTGTTTGAATTGACAGGGAATTTCTTGGCCACGTTTGCATTTAGCAACCCGGCACAGGGTCGCCTGGCTGGTGGTGGCGGAATAGGGGAAGATAAAAATCCCCGCCAGTGCGCAGGCGCTGGCGGGGAGGATGTGGCAGGGTAATCCGTAATGATCAGTCAGGTTCGCGGACCGGAACTCAGGATTTGATCGCCAGTGCTGGGGAAACGACATCGATCCCCAGCGCCTTGCCGACGGCATAGTAGGTCAGCTGGCCCGCATGGACGTTCAGCCCGTTCAGAAGATGCGGATCATCGGCGCAGGCCTGTTTCCAGCCTTTGTCCGCCAATGCCAGCAGGAAGGGGAGGGTTGCATTGCCCAGAGCCTGGGTCGAGGTGCGGGCAACGGCGCCTGGCATGTTCGCTACGCAGTAATGCATCACGCCATCGACCTCGTAGATCGGGTCGGCGTGGGTGGTGGCTTTCGAAGTTTCGAAACAGCCCCCCTGATCGATCGCGACATCGACCAGGACAGCCCCCGGCTTCATCTCGCTGAGTTGCGCGCGGGAGACCAGTTTCGGTGCCGCTGCACCGGGCACCAGCACTGCGCCAACAACCAGATCGGCCTCGCGGACCAGTTCGGCGGTGGCGGCAGCGGTGGAATAGCGGGTGCGGAAGTCTCGGCCAAATACATCATCGAGGTATTTCAGGCGATGCAGGGAGCGGTCCAGAACGGTGACATCGCCGCCCATGCCCGAGGCGATGCGGGCCGCATGGGTGCCGACCACACCGCCGCCGATCACCACCACCTTTGCCGGAGGGACGCCGGGTACGCCGCCCATCAGGACGCCGCGGCCGCCATTTGCTTTTTGCAGGGTCCATGCACCGACCTGCGGTGCCAGCCGCCCGGCCACTTCGGACATCGGCGCCAGCAGCGGCAGGCCACCAAAGCTGTCGGTGACGGTTTCATAAGCAATCGCGGTGCAGCCTGAGGCAAGGAGGTCGCGGGTCTGTTCGGGATCGGGGGCCAGGTGCAGGTAGGTGAACAGCAACTGCCCTTCGCGCAGCATCTTGCGCTCACCGGCTTGCGGTTCCTTGACCTTGACGATCATGTCTGCGGTAGCAAAAATTTCTTCGGCCGTCTCCAGCAGCGTCGCACCGGCGGCGGCATAGTCGGCATCGGTGTATCCGGCACCGGCCCCGGCGCCGGTCTGGATGAAAACGTCATGGCCATGTGCGATGGCTTCGTGGGCCGCGTCGGGGGTCATGCCGACGCGAAATTCCTGCGGTTTGATTTCAGTCGGGCATCCGATTTTCATGTAGCTTCCTCCCTGCTATACTAAAACCCTAGATCCGCTGCTGGGAAATGTGCTGCTTTTTTGGGCGAAATAAAAAGATGCGGATCGAAGATAATTCGAATAGATGCGGAATATGAGCAAGGTACTACGCAATTATGTCTCTTGATTCGACGGATCGTCGTATTCTGGAGGTCCTCCAACGGCAGGGCCGTATTTCCAACGCGGATCTGAGTGAGCGGGTGAACCTTTCCGCATCTGCCTGCCATCGCCGGGTGCAGCGGCTGGAGGCTGAGGGCTATATCAAGGACTACGTCGCCCTGCTGGACGCCCGCAAGCTGAGCGTTCCGACAACCGTCTTCGTGGAGATCACCCTGCAGGGGCAGGCGGACGAGCTGTTGGATGCTTTTGAACGTGCGGTGGCGCGGATCCCGGATGTGCTGGAGTGCCACCTGATGGCGGGATCGGCGGATTACATCCTGAAGGTCGTGGCCGAAAATACCGATGATTTTGCCCGCATCCATCGCCAGCATCTGACACGGCTTCCGGGGGTGGCGCAGATGCAATCGAGTTTCGCTCTGCGCACGGTGTTCAAGACAACGGCGCTGCCCGTCTGAGCTTTCTCTTCGTAGCGCTCCCGCCCGTCGGCGGTCTTTTGAAAAAGACCGCCTCCCGTTGGGCGTGGCAGCCTTGGGCGCGCTGCCGCGCCCAAGGCTGCCAAGGGGTGCGGACGCAGTCGGGGCCCCCGCGGGCGCGGGAGGGCCTCTTGCTTGGCTGGTTTGGCCGGACAGTTGTGTGCTGTGAATGCAGATCGGCGCATAGAGGACTTATTTGTCTTACATTTCGGTCCTGCTTCTGGTTCAACAGGAGGACGAGGGAAAGACGGGGGAGCAGATCATGCAGTTCGACTACATCATCGTGGGCGCCGGGAGTGCCGGCTGTGTTCTGGCCAAGCGGCTGAGCGAGGCGGGCAAGCAGGTGCTGCTGCTGGAGGCGGGCGGCCGTGACAATTATCACTGGGTGCATATCCCGATGGGATATCTCTACTGCATCAACAACCCGCGCACCGACTGGATGTATCGCACAGAGGCCGACCCGGGGCTGAATGGTCGGGCGCTGATCTATCCGCGCGGCAAGGTGCTGGGAGGCTGCTCGTCCATCAACGGCATGCTGTATCTGCGTGGGCAGGCAGCGGATTATGATGGTTGGCGCCAGCGCGGCCTCGCGGGCTGGGGCTGGGACGATGTGCTACCCTATTTCAAGAAATCCGAAGATTACGTCGAAGGCCCATCCGAGATGCATGGCGCGGGCGGCGAATGGCGGGTCGAGAACCAGCGGTTGCATTGGGATGTGCTGGATGACTGGATGGAGGCCGCCGCGGCCTGGGGCCTGCCCAAAGTCACGGATTTCAACACCGGCAACAACGAAGGCGTCGGCTATTTCCGGGTCAATCAGCGTGCGGGCTGGCGGATGAACACCGCCAAGGCATTCCTGCGTACGGCGACAGGGCAGGGGCTGAAGGTGGAAACCCAGGCCCATACCCGCCGGATCCTGATCGAAGAGGGCCGCGCGACGGGCGTCGAGTATCAAAAGGGCGGCGAGGTGCATGTCGCCCATGCCGCCGCCGAGGTGATCCTGTCGGCAGGTGCGATCAACAGCCCACAGATCCTGCAGCTGTCCGGGCTGGGGCCGGGCGCCTTGCTGCAGCAGCACGGGATCGAGGTTCTGCGGGACATACCGCAGGTCGGTGCAAATCTGCAGGACCATTTGCAACTGCGCTGCGCCTGGCGGCTGGAGGGGGCGCATACGCTCAACACGCTGGCGAACTCCGTGATCGGCAAGGCCAAAATCGGTCTGGAATACGCGCTGAAGCGCTCTGGTCCGATGTCGATGGCGCCAAGCCAGCTGGGCGCCTTCTCCCGCTCGCGCCGGGATCTGGAAACGCCCGATCTGGAGTATCACGTGCAGCCGCTGACGCTGGAGGCGTTCGGCAAGCCTCTGCATGATTTCCCGGGGCTGACTGCCAGCGTTTGCAACCTGCGCCCCGAAAGCCGGGGCCGGGTCGAGATCGCCTCGGCCGATCCAATGGCCGCGCCGAGTATCCAGCCGAACTACCTGTCTACAGAAGGCGACCGTCAGGTGGCCGTGGCGGCGATCCGGCAGGCGCGGGCGATCATGGGGCAGGCCAAGATGCAGGCCTACAGCCCCGAGGAGATCAAGCCGGGGATCGCATCTGATAGCGAGGCCGATCTGATGCAGGCGGCCGGGGATATCGGCACCACGATCTTCCACCCCACCTGCACCGTGTATATGGGCAGCGACGAACGCGCGCCGCTGGACCCCGAATTGCGCTTGCGCGGAGTATCGGGGCTGCGGGTGGTGGATGCCAGCGTGATGCCCACGATCACCAGCGGCAACACCAATGCGCCGACAATCATGATCGCGGAAAAGGCATCTGACATGATCCTTGCAGCTGCGCGCGGCTGAATTCGGCAGAAAGCCGGAAGCCGGTGCTTTTGCGCTTGCACCCGGTCGGGATTTTCGTTTGCCTTTGACCCGGGCGAATTAACGCCCTTTGTGACAGTTCCGGTCAGGCCGGATCGGAACTGCCTTTTTCAGGCCATTCGGGCAGCGGGTGCTGCTGTGACATCAAACAATCACATCCGTGCGTTAGAGCGGCCGAAACAGACGAGTAACAACAAGGAGCCGCGCCGTGACCAGCGATACAACCCCTGATTCATTTGACTGGCTGGATGCCGAGCTTCAGGACACGCTGGACGAGGACTTCGAGATTGAATTTGCCGAGCCAATGCTGTCGATGGAGCTGCGCAAGATCTACCGCTCGCAGCATCCCGAAATGCTGGATCGCAAGGTCTACTTCAGAAATCTGTTGCGCCTGCAGGCGGAATTGATCCGGCTTCAGGATTGGGTGCAGCACAGCGGCGCCAAGGTATGCATCCTGTTCGAAGGGCGCGACAGCGCTGGCAAGGGCGGTGTGATCAAGCGGATCACCCAGCGTCTGAACCCGCGTGTTGCCCGCGTCGTGGCTCTGCCCGCACCGTCGCGCCGTGAGCAGAGCCAATGGTATTTTCAGCGCTACGTGCCGCATCTGCCGGCTGCGGGGGAAATCGTGCTGTTTGACCGGTCCTGGTACAACCGCGCCGGGGTTGAACGGGTGATGGGCTTTGCCAGTGAGGATCAGGTCGAACAGTTCTTTCAGGACGTTCCGGAATTTGAACGGATGCTGGTGCGGTCGGGGATCATCCTGCTGAAATACTGGTTCTCGATTACGGATGAGGAACAGCAGCTGCGGTTCATGATGCGGATCCATGATCCGATGAAGCAGTGGAAGCTGTCGCCGATGGATCTGGAAAGCCGTATCCGCTGGGAGCAATACACCAAGGCCAAGGAGGATATGTTCGAGCGCACCAATATCCCCGAAGCGCCCTGGTATATCGTCGAGGGCAACGACAAGAAGCGCGAGCGTCTGAACTGCATCGAGCACCTGCTGACCAAAGTGCCCTATGAAGAGGTGCCGCAGGAGAAGGTGTCCTTGCCGGACCGGGAATATAATCCCGACTATGAACGCAGGGTTCTGCCGGACGAGCTGTACGTGCCAAAGATCTACTGAGCGACCTCTGTGCAAAGACGGATGGGGGTGGCCCTCCCGCCGGTTCCGGCACAGCCTGCGGACTGTGCTGCCGCCGTTGGGCGCGGCGCCGCGCCGGGGCGCGGCGTGCGCCTGTTTCAGGCTGCCTGCCTCAAGGCCGTTGTGATCTTTATTCGGGCGTGTCCGCCTGATCCGCCATATTGTCGAGAAACCGTTGCAGATACCCGGTGAAGGCGGTGAGCTCCTCGGGGGAGAAGCCTTTGAGCAGGTCGCGCTGCCGCTCCAGCGCGCGCGGCAACATCTGGGCGTGCAGGGCATGCCCCGCCTCGGTTAGGAACCAGGATTTGCGCCGCTCATCTCCGCCCCGTACCTCGGCCCGGACGAGACCGGCCTTTTCCATGCGCTGCAGTGCGCGGCTGACGGCGGCCTTGTCGATACCGGTGAGGTTCGCAGCCTGACCGACGGAACAGCCCGGATCGCGCGTCAGCATGACCAGCATGCGCCAGTCCATGACACCGATTCCGAATTCCTTTTGGTAGGCGCGCGCAGCGTTCCGGGTCAGCCGGTTGCCTGCGAATGTCACCGTGACCACCGGGTTGCGGCTGTAGTCCAGTGTCGGCGCGGCGGGGCTGTCCTCACTGCCATCCGGCAGGATCAGGAACAGATCGTCGGGTAAATCGCTCATCCAGGCAGCTTAGGTCAGGCGAGTTGACAAGACAACAGTTGCCGCGCAGTCTTCCCTGAAGCTGACAATCGGGGGGAGGGGCTGCGATGGAAAGGCCAGTTTATGACATCGATCCGCAGGCGTTCTGGCAGGATCCCTATCCGGATCTGGCCCGTATGCGCGCCGAGGCGCCGGTGGTCTATGTGCCGCAGCTGGACGCGGTTCTGATCACCCGCCGTGACGATATTTTCCGGGAGGAAAAGCGGATCGAGGTGTTTTCCTCGGACCAGCCTGAGGGGCTGATGACCCAGCTGATGGGGCAGAACATGATGCGCAAGGACGGCGCCGCCCATATGGGAGAGCGCAAGGCGATCTTTCCGGCGGTCTCTCCCAAGACGGTGAAACATCATTGGCTGGCACAGTTCCGTTCCGCGACGGCGCGGATCCTTGACGACCTGGCGCCCCGGGGGGCGTGCGATCTGGTGCGTGACTTCGCCATGCCGGTCTCGGCAGAGGCGCTGAAGGCAGTCACCGGCCTGACCCGCATGGGCGCCGAAGAGATGGACGCGGTGAGCCAGGGCATGATCGATGGCTGTGCCAATTATGCAGGTGATCCGGAGGTTGAGGCGCGCTGCAATGACAGCACCCGGCTGATCGACCAGCACATTACCGAGATGTGGCAGAGTGCTTCTGGCGCGGATGACTATTCCCTGTTGCGGGTTCAGCAGGCTGCGGGCCTGCCGGAGGATCAGATCAGGGCCAATATCAAGCTGGCGATCTCGGGCGGGCAGAACGAGCCACGCGATGCGATCGCCGGGACCGTCTGGGCCTTGCTGCGCCATCCGGAGCAACTGGAAGATGTCCGCGTCGGCCGTGCCAGCTGGCTGCAGGCGTTCGAGGAATATGCCCGCTGGATGTCCCCCATCGGAATGTCACCGCGCCGGGTGGCGCAGCCTTATGTGCTGCACGAGGTGGCGCTGAAGCCTGAGGACCGTGTGTTTCTGATGTTCGGTTCTGGGAACCGGGACGAGCAGGTGTTTGCGCGCCCCGATGCCTTTGACATCCATCAGGATATCAGCGCGGCCATTTCATTTGGCGCCGGTCCACATTTTTGCGCCGGGGCCTGGATATCAAGGGCGCTGATCGCCGAAGCGGCGCTACCGATGCTGTTTGAGCGGCTACCGGATCTATCCCTTGCGGGGGAGGCACGGTTCGGCGGATGGGCTTTCCGCGGTCCGCTTGAAATGCCGGTGACCTGGGCCGAAGGGGAGAGGAGCCGGTAAGTGCGGAGAGCGCCGGGAGGCACGCGCAGATCAGACCAATAAGGGGCTCAAGAGGAAGTCACCCGGAGGGGCAGACGCCTTGGTGCAGGGAGCAAGGCTATCGCCAGGTTTGGGGGGGAGCGATGTGCCTCCTCCGGGAAATGCCGACCGTTCCAACTTCGGCAACAGGGCCGTCCGCCTTGGGAAACGTGAGGTTTCGGTGCCCTGCTACTATTGATAGCAAGGATGGACTCTGAATACACTTATAAGTTTAACTATTTAGCCGCAGAACCGATATTCCGCCGTAAAATATGTATCTTAGAAACGACAAACCCCCGGGGCGGGCCACGGGGGTCGTCAAAAGCGTCCAGAAAAAACCGGAGGAAGATCTTAGAGGAGACCTTCGCGCTGTGCTTTCTTACGTGCCAGTTTACGGGCACGACGAATCGCTTCAGCTTTCTCGCGCGCTTTTTTCTCGGAGGGTTTCTCGAAATGTTGCTTGAGCTTCATTTCGCGGAACACGCCTTCGCGCTGCAGCTTTTTCTTCAGGGCACGGAGCGCCTGATCGACATTGTTGTCACGAACACTAACCTGCATGTGGTTTTCACCACCTTTCTAAGTTGGGTTGCAAGGATTTGCAGGAGGTGGCCGTATAGCAAAGCCGGTCTAACTTGTCTAGTACTGAGCAAAAGGGCAGATCGCGCAGCGACGCAGGCCCTTAAAGGCGCATTTGTTGACGAGGAGATGCATCATGACTGAGCAAACAGCCACAGAGCAACCGGCCGCCGACACCGGATCGATCGACGCGCTTCTGGATGCGGCGCTCATTCATGTCGCCTTTGACGGCTGGACCGAAGCCACCTTTGCTGCTGCAGTCGAGGATTGCGGCATGGACCCGGTTCTGGCACGCGCCCTGTGCCCGCGTGGGGCGGTGGATCTGGCGCTGGCCTATCACCGGCGCGGCGATGCGCAGATGCTGGAACGGCTAAAGACGGCGGATCTGACGGGGCTGCGGTTCCGGGACAAGATCGCCGCCGCCGTCCGGTTCCGCCTTGAAGCCTCTGACGACAAGGAAGCGGTGCGCCGGGGCGTGACGCTGTTCTCGCTGCCGGTCTATGCCGCCGACGGGGCCAAGGCGATCTGGGGCACGGTGGATGCGATCTGGACCGCGCTGGGCGATACCTCCGAGGACATCAACTGGTACAGCAAACGGGCCACGTTGTCCGGGGTTTACTCCTCGACCGTTTTGTTCTGGCTGGGGGACGACAGCCCGGGCCATCAGGCCACATGGGACTTTCTGGATCGGCGCATCGACAACGTGATGCAGTTCGAAAAGCTGAAGGCCGATGTGCAGAAGAACCCTTTGCTGAAGCCCCTTCTGGCCGGCCCGTCCTGGCTGGCGGATCAGATCCGGCGCCCGTCGACGCCCACGGATCTGCCAGGCCGTAGGACTGGCCGCTGATCAAACGCCACGTCCATTCGCCGTTTCAGTACATCCGGGCGCAATGCAAGCCTCCTGCCGGGGTTTGTGCCCCGCACCCAAGGTGTTATTCAAAGCGTAAAACGCACCACGCAAGGGAAAGGATCTTTGCATGACGGAGACATTGCCGGAAACGATGCGCGCGATTGAAATCTCGCAACCCGGAGGCCCCGAGGTTCTGACGCTGACAGACCGGCCCGTTCCGCAGCCGGGCCATGGCCAGCTGCTGCTGAAGGTAGCCTATGCGGGCGTCAATCGGCCGGACGCGCTGCAGCGGGCGGGGGCTTATGATCCGCCTGCCGGTGCCAGCGATCTGCCGGGGCTCGAGGCTTCGGGCGAGGTGGTCGCCATCGGTGCGGGCGTCACCGAATACGCGGTGGGGGACAAGGTCTGTGGCCTGCTGCCCGGCGGCGGCTATGCCGAATACGTGGTCACACCGGCCGCCCATTGTCTGCCAATCCCCAAGGGCATGTCGCTGAAACGCGCGGCCTGCCTGCCGGAAACCTGTTTCACGGTCTGGTCAAACGTCTTTACCCGGGGAGGGCTAAAGGCGGGCGAACGTTTTCTGGTGCACGGCGGCTCATCCGGGATCGGAACGACAGCGATTCAGCTGGCCTCGGCCTTGGGCGCGCGGGTGTTCACCACTGCCGGGTCCGATGCCAAATGTCAGGCCTGTCTCGATCTGGGGGCCGAGCGTGCGATCAATTACCGCGACGAGGATTTTGTGAAAGTTCTTCGCGCTGAGGGCGGCGCCGATCTCATCCTCGACATGGTGGGCGGCGACTATATTCCCCGCAATATCCGGGCGCTGGCCGATGATGGCCGTCTGGTACATATCGCCTTTCTTTCAGGCCCTAAGGCCGAGCTGAACTTTGCCCAGATCATGGCGCGCCGCCTGACGGTGACGGGCTCGACCCTGCGCCCGCAGAGCGATCTGGCCAAGGCCCGCATTGCGCAGGATCTGGCCGAGGCGGTCTGGCCGCTGGTCGAGGCAGGCAAGATGGCGCCGGTGATGGACAGCGAATTTGCGCTGGAGGAGGCGGCAGCCGCACACGCGCGGATGGAAAGTTCCGGCCATATTGGCAAGATCGTTCTGAAGGTGGGCTAAGGCCACTTACCTGCACGCAAGAAGGGCCGACAGTTGCGTCGGCCCTTTTTCTGTGTGCTTCGCTTTATTTCACCGCGCGCCGGTACAGATGCCAGGTAGCGTGCCCCAGCACCGGCACCACGATGATCAACCCGACCAGGAACGGGATCGCACCGATTACCAGCATGCTACCGACGATCACGCCCCAGGTAATGCAGATCACCGGGTTCTTGCGCAGCACCTTGATCGAGGTGGCCACCGCCACCGGCAGGCCCACGTGGCGGTCCAGCAGCAGCGGGAAAGAGACCAGGCTCATCGCCAGCGCGGCAAAGGCAAAGACGGCCCCTAACGCGCCGCCTGCAATTGCCATGATCCAGCCTTCGCGGGTGGTCACTACAGCGGTGGCGAAGCCGAGCATCGAGGTCGGCGGCTCTGGTCCCAGGGTGCGGATATAGATCATGTCCGCCGCGACCAACCAGATGATGAACAGTGCTGCCAGATAAAAGCCCAGCACCAGAATGGCGCCGAAGGCAGGCGAGCGGATAACACCAAAGGCATCCATCCAGCGCGGCTTAAACCCGGCTTCGCGGCGCGAGGACATTTCATACAGCCCGACCGCGGCAATGGGCCCGAGGATTGCAAACCCCATGATCATTGGCACGATCAGCGGCAGCAGATTCATCGACAGGCTCATCACGATCAATGCGATGCCAATCACCGGGTAGAACAGCACCAGGAACATCGCATCGCTGCGGCAGGCGGCAAAATCTTCAAGACCTGCGGCCAGTGAATGGATGAGGTCGTCCATCGAAAGCCTGCGCGCCTGAGGCAGCTCCGTGACGTCGCTGCTGCCCATTTCTCCCACCGTCTTGCCGAAATGCTGTCCGGTGGTTTCTGCCCCCTGCAAGAGCCAACTGAGCGGATTACCGATTGTCTTTGCCATGCGCTTGTTCCTCCTCTTCCTCCTCGCGGATTTAAATGGAAGTGCCGTTTAGGCAGGGCCGTGCGCGGCACGTGGAACAATACTAGCACAAAATCGGCCAAAATGCGCTGCACAAGCCAATCAATGTCGCGTGAGGGAAAGCTGCCCAGTGGCGCCTGCCTCCTCTTTTCGCGGTCAAGCCGCCTGTCGGGCAGTGGGGCAGGGGGAGTTTGGGGAGATGGAGGAGGAAGCCAGGCCTCCATTAGGTTCAGCGCACCGGGGCAAATAGTGCATCCTTCAGAGTGCAGTCGCGGATCACGTCCCGGCCGCAGGGCACCGGATCAAGGCTGCGCGACAGGCAGATGCGGGCCTCTTGGATGTGACCATCGCGGCAGGTGATGGTCAGGCTGTCCCGGCTCAGCTGTGGATTTTCCTTCAGAAAGGCTTCCTCGACCAGCGATGCGGGCAGTTTCACCAGTTTGTCCAGCTTGCGGAAGATGGCCGGACGGGTGATCTGTCCATAAGCCTCGCGCGAGAGGGAAAAATACTGGGCAGGGGACAGGCCGGAACAGCTGCCGTGTTTCTTCCATTGATGCCAGGCAAGGCCCGGAGACCCCATGATATCGGCCATCTCGGCGGTCTGGCGGCGGCTTGGCGGGGCCTCGGCGGTGTTGCAGAAATCCGGCCAGCCCCGGTGATACTGCGGCCACAGCCCATGCAGGGTCCAGCCGTGATCATGGCGGCTATCGCATTGATCCGATCCCCTGGCATCGCCTTCGATGGCGCACCAGTTCGGTGACCAGCTGAGGCTGAGGACGTAGTAATCGAATTCGCCCGCGACCTCCCGCGACCGGTCGCTGTCGGCGTGACCGGGCTGCGACGCCAGCCCGGAAATCACGGTTGCAATTGCCAGCAAGAACCTGCGCATCGCCTCTTTCCTTATGAAAACAAGGCGACTATATAGGACTGAAGTTCCCCGACAACGGAAACCCGCCCCAGACCTCGGGGCAGCCTAATTCAGGCGACGGGAAAGATGTACGTAGATGTTCGTGGGGCAAACGTGTTTTAAGGAGATAAGCGCATGGCAAAACCGTTGATGACCAAAGCGACCGCCGTGTGGCTGGTGGACAATACCACGATCAGCTTCAAGCAGATCGCCGATTTCGTTGGCATGCACGAGCTGGAGATCCAGGGCATTGCCGACGGTGACGTCGCCGCCGGCGTCAAAGGCTTTGATCCGGTTGCAAACAACCAGCTGACGCAGGATGAGATCGACAAGGCCGAGGCCAATCCGCTGCACAAGCTGAAGCTCAAGTTCAACCCGGCCGCTGCTGGCGAGGAAAAACGCCGCGGACCGCGCTACACGCCGCTGTCCAAGCGTCAGGACCGTCCGAACTCGATCCTGTGGCTGGTGAAGTTCCACCCGGAACTGTCTGACGGTCAGATTGCCAAACTGGTGGGCACCACCAAGCCGACCATCCAGTCGATCCGCGAGCGCACTCACTGGAACATCGCCAACATGCAGCCGATCGACCCGGTTGCGCTGGGCCTGTGCAAACAGTCCGAACTGGACTCTGCCGTGCAAAAAGCCGCCGCAAAACGGGCTGCCGAAGGCGGCGTGATGAGCGACGACGAACGCCGCAAGCTGGTGTCGACCGAGCAATCGCTGGAGATGGATGCCGAGCCGAAGATCCCCTCGGCCATCGAAGGTCTGGAAACCTTCACTCTGGGTGGCGGCTCCGCCGAAAGCACCCCGTCCGAAGAACCGCTACCCGATGCGGACAGCTTCTTCAACCTGCCCTCGGGCGGTGACGAGGACGATGAGGACGAAGACGGGAACGATCCCCGCTTCTGAAGCGCTGAGACACCAGGGCCAAGACGGTCCACCGAACAAGAAAGCCATGCCCTGATCCGGGCGTGGCTTTTTCTTTTCTGGCGGCCCTACCAGGCGTCGGCGTAGCGGGGACCGGGGGTCGCGGGACCTGCGCTTTCCAGTGCGCGGTGCAGCGCGGTGCGGGTCTCTGCCGGGTCGATGACCGCGTCGAATTCTAAGAGGCTGGCGGCATTCAACGCTTTTCCCCGCTCATAAAGGGCAGCGACGAGGCGCTGATATTCTGCTTCCCGCTCTGCCGGGTCTTCGATGGCCACCAGATGGTCGCGGTGTCCCAGCCTGACCGCGCCCTCCAACCCCATGGCGCCGACCTCTCCGGTGGGCCAGGCACAGCAGAAATGCGGACGATCCAGCCCGCCGCCCGCCATCGCCATCGCGCCCAGACCATAGGCCTTGCGCAGGATCAGCGTCACCAGCGGCTGGCTGAAATGGGCTCCGGCCAGAAACAGCCGGGAGATATGCGCCACCTGTCCGGTTTTCTCGACCTCGGGGCCAACCATGAAGCCCGGCGTGTCGCATAGGGTGATGACCGGCAGGCCCCAGGCATCGCAGAGCTGCAGGAAACGCGCGCCCTTGTCACCGGCCTCGGCATCGATGGCGCCGCCAAGGTGCAGCGGGTTGTTCGCCAGCAGCCCCACCGCACGCCCCCTGATCCGGGCAAAGCCGGTGATCATGCCCGCGCCAAACCCGCGGCGAAGCTCCTGAAATGTGCCGCTGTCGGCCAGCCCGTCGATGGCTGCGCGCATGTCATAGGCGCGGGTGCGGTCCACGGGTACGATACTGCGCAGGTCCGGGGTTTCTTTCGGGGCATCGGGCGGCGGCGTCTGTGCGGCCTCAAGGCCCAGCAGCCGTTTCGCGGCCTCTACGGCTTCGGTTTCATCCTCGGTCAGAATATCGATCAGCCCGGTGCTCGCCTGAACGTCGCTGGGGCCGATCTCCTTTGGGGCGACAACACCCAGCCCGCCGCCTTCGATCATCGCCGGGCCGCCCATTCCGGTCCAGCTATTGCGGGTGGCGATCCGCACGTCGCAAACCCCATAAAGCGCCGCGTTTCCGGCGAAACAATAGCCCGACACGATGCCGATCTTTGGCCCCTTGTAGGCGGCGAAATGGCGGAAGGAGGTGACATTCAACCAAGCGGCCATGATCAGGGCGGTGTCGCCGTCGTTGGGTCTCCCGCCGCCGCCTTCGGCAAAGAGGACGATGGGCAGCCGGTCGCGGCTGGCGACCTCGATCAGGCGGTCCATCTTACGGTGGTGGTTGAAACCCTGTGTGCCTGCCAGAACCATGTAATCTACCGCCATGGCAGCCACCGTACGCCCAGAAACCGTGCCGATTCCGCAGATGATACCGTCGCCCTGCGTGCGCGCCTGCAGATCGGGCAGCGCCCGCTTGCCGCGTTGGGCCGCCACAGCAAGGGCGCCATATTCGGTGAAACTGCCTGCATCGAACAGATCGTTGATGTTCTCCCTTGCGGTGCGGCCTCCCAGCGCGTGACGTTTGGCGACGGCCTCGGGGCGGGCGGCATCGTCCAGCAGCGCCATGCGGGCCGCATATTCCTCCAGATCAGGACGGGCGGTATCGTCGGTTGCGACCTCCTCAACGGACACGCTGCCGGGTTCCAATGTAATCAGCGTTTCACCGCCCTGCAGCTCTTGTCCGGCGGTCACATGAACGGCAGTGACAATCCCGCTCTGCTCGGCGCGGATTTCATGGCGCATTTTCATCAGTTCGGTGGCCAGCAACACCGTGCCTGCGGCCACTTCCTGACCCGGTGTGACATGGACTTCGGCGACGATTGCGGCGCTTTCGGCCTTTATGAGTGTCACCAGTACCCCTCCCTGATCGCTGATGCTGTTCTAAGTCAAACGTTCGCCGGGGGCGGCTGTCAATTTGACCGTGGGGTCACTTTGCCGGATCAGGGCAGGGGCGGGACACAGAAGGTTGTTATCTACCCGCGACTTGGGGGTTTTCGTGCCGACCTCTTGCGGCTAGCGTTGCGCAAAATCGACTGGAGAGATCATCATGAGCCAATATGCAGGAATGACGCAGACCGAAACCGGTGCAGGGGTGCTGTGCGATCTGCGCAGCGACACAGTCACCCGCCCCGACGACGCGATGCGTCAGGCGATGGCGGCGGCCGAGGTGGGCGATGATGTCTATGGCGAGGATCCGCAGGTCAACCAGCTGGAGGCCACCCTGGCCGAGCGTCTGGGCAAGGAAGCGGGCCTGTTCCTGCCGACCGGCACCCAGAGCAACCTGACCGCGCTCCTGTCTCATTGCGGCCGCGGAGAGGAAATCATCACCGGCCGCGACTACCACGTCTTCAAATACGAGGCGGCCGGCGCTTCGGTGCTGGGCGGCAGCGCGCTCTACCCGCTGGAGGTGCAGCCCGGCGGTGGACTTGATCCCGCAGCGATCGCGGCAGCGGTCAAACCGGATGATTCCCATATGCCGATCAGCCGCCTGCTGTCCTTGGAGAACACCCACAACGGACAGGCCATTTCGCTGGAGGACATGCGCGCGATGACCGATGCGGGCCGGGCTGCGGGGCTGTCGCTGCATCTGGACGGGGCGCGTTTTTTCAACGCCATCACCGAGCTGGGCTGCTCTGCACCGCATCTGGCGGTGCTGTTCGATACCGTGTCGATCTGCCTGTCCAAGGGTTTGGGCGCGCCTGCGGGATCGGTTTTGGTCGGTCCGTCCGATCTGATTGCCCGCGCCCGGCGCTGGCGCAAGATGCTGGGCGGCGGCATGCGCCAGTCCGGGGTGCTGGCTGCGGCAGGTCTGATGGCGCTGGAGCAGAACGTCGACCGTCTGGCCGAGGATCACGCCCGGGCCGCTACGCTGGCAGATGCCTTGCGCGCTCTGGGCGCCGGAGAGGTCACGCAAGCCACGAACATGGTGTTCTTCACCCCGGCAGAGGGGCAGAACGCAGCCCTGCAGGCGCATCTGGCCAAGGCAGGCGTGGTGATCGGGGCAGGGGACAGCGGGCCGATCCGGCTGGTGCTGCACAAGGATGTCACCGATGAGGGCCTCAACGGCGCGATTGCCGCCTTCCAGACCTTCTTCAGCTAAGAACGGGTTATCCGTTGCACAAACGGGATCAGGGCAAATGCGATTTGCCCTGCCAACCCGATCGCCCCGGCAGGGGTGGCCCAGTGGCTGAAGTAGCTGCTGGGGCGCGCGCCCATCAGGTTGGTGGCGAGTACATATTCCGCGACCATCAGCAGCCCGAAGGCCCAGATTCCCATCCACAGGCGCGCGGCGGCAGGATACAGATCCTTGCGATTCCGGGTCAGGTGCCGGGCGATCAGCCAGCTGAGGGTGAGCATGATGGGCAGTTCAAGGCAGACCGCCCAGAGTTCATCCATCAGGGGCAGCAGCACGAAGATCCGCAGGCTGCCCAGAACAAATCCGCAGAAGAACACGGCCGCGAAGTATAGGCTGGCAGCCGTCAGAACCGGGCGGTGCAGGGCTGTTGGCATGGCGTCCTTCCCCCGTTTCGCGGTCAGAGTTCCTTCCGGGCCTTCAGCGCGGCGCTGATGGTACCGTCGTCGAGGTAATCCAGCTCGCCGCCGATGGGTACACCCTGCGCGAGCGAGGTAAGTTTCACCTGACCGCTCAGCTGGTCGGCGATGTAATGGGCCGTGGTCTGCCCGTCGATGGTGGCATTCAGCGCCAAGATCACCTCGCTCACTGCCTCGCTGCCGACCCGGTCGACCAATCGGGGAATGCGCAGGTCTTCGGGACCGATGGCATCCAGCGCCGAGAGGGTGCCGCCAAGCACGTGATAGCGTCCCTTGAAAACGCCTGCGCGCTCCATCGCCCAGAGATCCGAGACGCTTTCGACGACGCAGATCTCGCCATTGGCGCGGGCTTCACTGTCGCAGATCTCGCAGATATCCTCGGTCCCCACGTTGCCGCAGTTGAGGCATTCGCGGGCGGTGGTGGCGACGCGGGTCATCATGTCCGACAGCGGTGTCAGCAAAAGCGCGCGTTTGCGGATCAGGTGCAACACCGCCCGCCGGGCCGAACGCGGCCCCATGCCGGGCAGTTTTGCCATCAGATCGATGAGGGTTTCGATGTCGCTGGTAGAGCGGTCTTGCATGGAGGCGGCCTTTGGAGTGTCAGCCCATATAGACGCATCACGGCGGGCAATGGCAAGGGGAGAGGCGACGGATGTTCAGGGTTTGTCTGGGCAGCGCCTGCGCGCCAGATTGGGCAAAGGGCGTATGCCCGTGAGACATGAAAAAGGCGGCCAAGGCCGCCTTTTCGGAACTTTTCAGTTGCGCCTCCGGATCAGAAAGGCAGCTTGATATCCTTGGGAAGGCCCATGCTTTCCGTGAGGTTGGTCATCTCTTCCTGCGCTTTTTCGGCTGCCTTGGACTGTGCGTCCTTGATGGCGGCCAGGATCAGGTCCTCGACCATTTCCTTGTCATCGCCATTGAAGATGGACGGGTCGATATCCAGCGCCTTGAGGTCGCCCTTGGCCGAGGCGGTGGCCTTGACCAGGCCCGCGCCTGCTTCGCCGGTGACCATGACGTTGTGCAGGTCTTCCTGCATCTGCGCCATCTTGGTTTGCAGTTCCTGTGCCGATTTCATCATCTTGGCCATATCGCCAAGACCGCCGAGGCCTTTGAGCATGGTGTTTCTCCTAAGTGCGGGGGCGCAGGGCGCCGTAAGTCATCCCCGAACATATCGCAATTGCAAGCGCGATGAACAAGTGGGGGGAGGCAGTGCAGTCTTCGATTATGCCCAAGGCACTCTTATCATCAAAGAAAAGCTCATGATTATCCACGGCAATCGCGAACGCCAGCATGCCCCAAAGAACGCCTGCGATTGCAAAGGAGGCGCGCTTTCTGCTGTACAGCGCGAATCCGGCAAGAGCGAAGAGGGCCAATACAGCAGGCGTGGCCGACATCCGCCAAAGCACATCCCACGCGCTGTCGGAAAGATCGCCGGTGGCAAGGCAGGTTTTGGCGAAGGCGGTTGTTGGCAGGGTGAACAAGAGGACCGTCAGGCCAGTCGCTACCCGTCTTCGAACGGATCCCATTCGTCTTCTACCTCGGGCAGGGCTTCGGCCTCGACCTCGGCGGCCATTTCCTCGGCGGTACGGATGCGGGTGATCCGGGCCTTGGGGAAACTGTCGATCACCGCCTGTACCAGTGGGTGTTCGCTGGCCTTGGTGCGCAGCGCGTTTTCGGCGGCATCGCGGATTTCGGCGATCGTCGGGGCCTCGCCGTCGGGTGCGATGGTGACGACCCAGCGGCTGCCGGTCCAGTTTTGCAAGGCGGTGCCAAGGCGCGCAGCAAGGTCTCGGGGCGCATTCGCATGCGGTGTGAATTCGATCCGGCCCGGCTGGTAAGCGACGAGGCGCACGCCTGTTTCCACCTCGACCAGCAGTTTCACATCACGGTTGGTGCGGATCAGTTCCACCACATGCTCGAAGGTCGGGTAGCGGGCGAGGGCCTTTTCTGCGGCCGGTGCCAGCGCAGTGGCTTGTCCCTGCCTTTGGCTGTGCGACATGGTCATGCCGCCGGACGGTCCACCGCCCGGTGCGCCTTGCGGCGGAGCAGAGGTGATAGTCGATGTCCCGCCCGCGGCAGGCGCGCCCATGCTTTGCATGGGCATTCCGCCACCACCGCCGGGCGGCGGGGGCGGCATATCCTGCAGCTTGCGGATCAACTCCTCGGGACTGGGCAGATCGGCCACGTGCGTCAGGCGGATCACCGCCATCTCGGCAGCCATCATGGCGTTGGGGGCGGCGGCGACCTCTTCCAGCGCCTTGAGCAGCATCTGCCACATGCGGGTCAACACCCGCATCGGCAGCGCTTCGGCCATCTGTTGACCGCGGGCGCGCTCATCCGGGCTGATGGTCGGATCCTCTGCCGCGTCTGGCGTAATCTTTACCACCGACACCCAATGGGTGATTTCGGCCAGATCGCGCAGAACAGCCAGCGGATCGGCGCCTTCGGCATATTGCGAGGAGAGCTCGCTGAGCGCCGCAGCCGCATCGCCGCGCAGGATCATATCCATCAGATCCAGCACCCGGCCCCGGTCGGCAAGGCCCAGCATGGCGCGGACCTGATCGGCGGTGGTCTCGCCCGCGCCGTGGGAAATCGCCTGATCCAGCAGCGAGGTTGCATCGCGGGCCGAACCTTCGGCGGCGCGGGTGATGAGAGCGAGCGCATCCTCGGCAATCTGGGCGTTTTCGGCAGTTGCGATCTTGCGCAGGAGGGCGATCATGACCTCGGGCTCAATCCGGCGCAGATCGAACCGCTGGCAGCGCGACAGGACCGTCACCGGAACCTTGCGGATCTCGGTGGTGGCAAAGATGAACTTCACATGGGCGGGGGGTTCCTCCAGCGTTTTCAGCAGCGCGTTGAACGCGCTGGTCGACAGCATGTGAACCTCGTCGATGATGTAGATCTTATAGCGGGCTGAGGCCGCGCGGTATTGCACCGAATCGATGATTTCGCGGATGTCGCCGACGCCGGTGCGGCTGGCGGCGTCCATCTCCATCACGTCCACGTGGCGGCCTTCCATGATCGCGAGGCAATGCTCGCACTGACCGCAGGGTTCGGTGGTGGGGCCGCCGGTGCCATCGGTGCCGATACAGTTCATCCCCTTGGCAATGATCCGGGCGGTGGTGGTCTTACCCGTGCCGCGAATACCGGTCATGATGAAAGCCTGGGCGATCCGGTTCGCGGCAAAGGCGTTTTTCAGCGTACGCACCATGGCGTCCTGGCCAACCAGATCCGCAAAGGTTTCGGGCCGGTACTTGCGGGCGAGGACCTGATACTGGCCAGACGGCTGCTCCGCGTGCTGAACCTCAGCGGTTTGGGTTTCAGGATCGGATGTTGGGGTGTCGCTCATGCTGTCTCGTGCCGGATTCGGAATGGGATTGGGACCGCCTCATAGGGTAGGGAAGCCCGCGGGCTTCGTCCACCGCTGTTGACCGTCCGGCAGGGCAGGTGGCAGAGTTTTTCCCTGTATGTGGTGGAGAGTGTGTGATGACTGGGATGAGTTCAGATGGGGCAGGCTTGCAGGCCGGGCAGCCCTTTACGATCTACGCGGTGTCCGCCGCCAATGGCATTCTTGCTATCTGCCCGCTGCCCGGTGCCGGGGGCGACTACAAGGGGGATCTTGAGCTGATCCACGACTGGCAGCCCGGTCTGGTCATTTCCATGACCACCGAAGCCGAGCATGTCTCTGTCGGGGCCGCGACGCTGGGGGTTGATCTACAGAGCATGGGAAGCCGCTGGGTGCATCTGCCGGTGGCGGATTTTGGTGTGCCCGGCCCGGAGGTGAACGAAGCCTGGCCCGGGGTCAGCGCCTCGGCGCGCCAGGCGCTGAACGGTGGCGGCCGCGTTCTGGTGCATTGCCGGGGCGGCTGCGGGCGCTCCGGCATGGTGGTGCTGCGCCTGTTGATCGAATGCGGTGTTGCGCCAGAGGCGGCGCTGAACCGGCTGCGCATGTCTCGCCCCTGCGCGGTCGAGACCGAGGCACAGATGGCCTGGGCCCGCAGCCGCTGAGACCAAGGCGGCCCGCCGGAGCGGGCCCGGCTGTCATCCCGCTTCCTTCTTCACAGGGCGCGGCATTCACCGAATAAAACCGACGCCCCTCCTGTTGTTTGCTGGGTCTGCCGCTACGCCGCGCTGAGCGGGATGGCTTCTCCAAAGGAGCAGGGGCGATGTGGCAGGTGATCTGCGGGCTGCGCTTTTGCATCGCTGGACAGCAGCGCGTCGGCAAAACGGTCCAGACCGCTGCGCTCTGCTGCGGTGTCCACTTCGCAGAACACCCGGATCCTGTCGTGCGAGGCAAAAAAGCGCGCCGGGCAATGGCGGGTGCAGCCATCGAGCAGGCTGTCGCCGGTGATTTCAAAATCCTCTTCGGTCATATCCCGCGCGGTATCGAGCGCCCCGCACAGGGCCACCAGCATCCGTTCCAGTGCCGGGCAGCTTGCCCCGGTGTGTTGACAGGTTGTTGCCGCAAGTTCATGCGTTTTTGTCGTCCAGATCATCGCGCCCTCCGCGCTAAGGCAGGGGCATAAAGAGGGGGAGAGACATGTGGCCGGATGCTTGTCGGCCAGAACGGGCCGCGCTGCAGGAGCCATCTCACCCGCTCCGGACACCCCGCCCGGTTTCGAGTTGTGCGATGGCAGGTCTCCTGACTTGCGGGTCTGGGCTTCTCCGGTCCTTCCCGGCCGCAGGCTGTCGCCTTGCGCCCAGTGGATCTTCCGGGGTCGCTCTCCGCCTACAGTTGCGGGGGCAGTCGTGGAATTGTTCTGGCCGAGAGAGGCCGGATCGCACCACGTTCCCTTTTCATCCCGGACCCGCCAAAGGCGGATCGCGGAAACCATCTGTGAAATGGGTAGCGGGTCGAAGGGCGAGTCGTCAATTCGCTTGTGTGAAAGTCGGAGAAATCCGCGCCAACACCAGCAAGCCAGGTAAGCTAGCTGATTTGTGCAGGCGGATGCGGTGCCCTCAGGCCGTGCGGTTCAACCGTTCTTCGGTCAGCCGGGCGAAATCTGCCGCGCGCGCTTTGAATTTTTTATTGAGCGAACCGCGCGCCAGTTTGAAGGATTGCAGCAGCAACCGCCCCGACAGGGTCTTGGCCGTCAGGTTGAGCGAAATTGTTACACGGGTGCGCCGCGGCGACAGCGCCATCAGTTCGATCTCGGTTTCGCCGTTCAGCCCGCTGCTGTCGCCGGACAGCAGAATGCGGGTGACGGGGTCATAGGATTTGAGAGCAATGCGCAGCTCGCGCGCCTTGCCGCGAAAGCTGAATTTGGCATCCCAGGCGAGGCCGTTTTCAGGCGTGCTGATATCGCCGATCCGTTGCACGTCGATGCCGCGCCGGATGGCCGAGCGTTCAAAGCTTTCAAAGTCCGACAGGGCTTCAAACACGTCGGCGATCGGTGAATCGATATCTTCTTTACTCGTGAAATCCATGACTCTGACGCCTGCTTGCCTGTTTTGATTGATCAATTCTCAGCGTGGCCGCGATATTCCCTTTAATCCAGCGTATCCGCAAGCCAGTTCTGCAACAGAAAATGTGCAATTGCTCCTTTTCGGGCAGGCTTCAGGATCGGGTGCTCTCCGGCAAAGGCGGTCATCATGTCCTGCTTGCTGACCCAGATCGCGTCCTCGATTTCATGTGGGTCGATGGTCAGCTCGCGATCCAGCGCGATCCCGTGGCAGCCGAACATCAGCGACATGGGAAAGGGCCAGGGCTGGCTGGACAGGTACTCCACCTCTCCGACCTTCACGCCGGATTCTTCCAGAACTTCACGCCGCACGGCGGCCTCCAGCGTTTCGCCGGGTTCAACGAAACCGGCCAGCAGGGAGTACATACCTTCTGGCCAGCCGGGTGAGCGGCCCATCAGGACTTCGTCCCCATGGGTGATCAGCATGATCACAACCGGATCGGTGCGGGGGAAATGGCTCGCCTTGCAGCTGGGGCAATTTCTTTGCCAGCCTGCCTGAACCATATCACTGGGGTGGCCACAGCGGGCACAGAACCCATGCGAGCCATGCCAGGAAAACAGCGCCTTGGCGGTGGCGGCCAGCTCGGCCTCCAGCGGGGTCAGCCGGGTCATCACCCTGCGCAGCTCGGCGAAAGCATAACCGGAGGGCAGGTCCGGGTGCTGCTGCTCCGTTACATCGGCAAAACTGGCCAGCGCCATCTCGTCCAGCGCATCGGGCTGCCAACTGCTGATGTCGCAGGCGAAGGCTGGGCTTTGATCTGGCAGGAGGCCGAGAAACAGAGCGGCGTCGCGGCACTCTGCTGCCACCGGATGCGTGGTGGAGATCCAGGCAAGAGCGTCCGGTCCGCGCTCTGGATCTGACCGCTGGCAAAGAGGTTTACCGCGCCACATCATCAGCACCTGTGCATTCTGTGCCCCCCAGGCAGCGTCTAGCGCTTCGGCATCCGCACGCAGATGCGCGCTGCGGTCCAGGCCACCCTTGCCGCCAAATGTCACCTCTTCGGCCCGTTTCATATCGTTGTCCTTCTTTTGGCAGGGGATCCGGCGTTAAGGCCCGATTTCCTGCATTGATGGCGGCAAAACCGCGCAATGACCAGCCTGTTCGGGTAGCGCGGTCGATGCATTTTTATGGTTGTGAGCGGATGTTTAACGCCGGGTCACCGGTCTGCCGCTGGATATTGGCGTTAGACCGGTCAAATTTTCGGCATCAGCGCCACAATCGTTAACATCCTCAAAAATGGTGACTTTGCAAATCAAGGAAACGCTGTTTCAAAGGGTTAACGCGTTCGTGTCAGAACGTGAGAAAAAAACGTAGATCGGAAGACGCCGTGCAGGCTGCGGGTAGAGCAATATGACAGGACCGGATCAATCCTTGCCATTGGGGAAGGGGGTGCTGCGCTTGTTGGCAACCACCGATCTGCACAGCAATCTGCTCAGCTACGACTATTATGCCGACCGGCCGGACCCCAGCATCGGCCTGTCCCGCGTCGCGTCCCTGATCGCAGAGGCGCGGCAAGAGGTCCGGGAGGCAGGGGGCACGGTGCTGCTCTTGGACAATGGTGATGGGCTGCAAGGGGCGCCGATTGGTGAGATTTCCTCTGACGACCCGATCGTGCCGCATCCGCTGATGCAGGCCTTCAACGTGTTGCAATACGATGCCATCGGGCTTGGAAATCACGACTTCAACTTCGGTCTGGAGACGCTTGAGCAGGTGCTGGAGCAGGCACCCTGTCCGGTGATTTGCTCGAATATGACAGCCGTGGAGGAGGGACGGGAGCTACCTTTCGCCCGCACCACCATTCTGGAGCGGGAGGTGCCTGCCTGCGCTGGTGCGCCGCCGCTGCGGATCGGGATCCTGTCGGTGCTGCCGCCGCAGACGGTAACATGGGATGCGCATCTTCTGGAAGGTCAGGTCGTGGTTGCGGACATGGTGCAGGCGGCTGCCGCCGCTGCCAGCGCGCTGCGGCGGGAAGGATGCGATATCGTGATCGCATTGGCGCATACTGGTGTCGGAGGGCTGGAGAGGGTGCCGGGCATGGAGAATGCCTTGCTTCCCATCGCGGCCACGGCGGGAATCGATGCGGTGATCGGCGGGCACACCCACAAGACCCTTCCAGATCCCGAGCACAGTTTCACCAAGCCGGTGGTCATGCCGGGTGCGCATGGCTCACACTTGGGGCAGATCGATCTGCAGGTGTCGCACGGCCCGGAGGGGTGGCGGCTGGAGAATTGGGACGCCCGCCTCAAACCCATCTGCAGCAGGGCAGAGAATGGCGATCTGATGTCTCTGGTCGAGGAGGACGCTGAACTGACCCGCGCGCTTGGCCCCGCGCATGATTCAACGCGCGAACGGATGCGTCAGCCAGTTGGCTTCAGTGACGTGCCTTTGCACTCCTTCTTTACTTTCTTTGGGCCCGATCTTGGGCTGGAACTTGCAGCAGCAGCGCAGGCGGCAGCGGTCAGGCCGCTGCTGGAAGGCACTGAGGTTGGCAAACTGCCGCTCTTGTCCGCGGCGGCGCCGGGTAAATTCGGTGGCCGCTCCGGGCCGGGGCATTATACCGACATCGGGCGTGGCGATCTGTGTATGCGCAACGTCGCTGATCTTCACATCTTCCCGAATGAGCTTAGGCTGGTGGTTGCGACCGGCGCGCAAGTGCTGGACTGGCTGGAAATGTCTGCGGGTGTGTTCAAACAAGTCCGCCCAGGCAGTACCGAACAGGAACTGGTTGATCCCAGCCGTGCCGGGCATAATTTTGACGTTCTTTTTGGCCTGCAATACGAAATAGATCTCTCGGCACCGCCGCGGTTTTCCTCCTCTGGCGTGCGGATCAACCCGGCGGCAGGGCGCATTCGACGTCTTCGCGTGCATGGGCGGCCTGTGGCCCCTGCGCAGCGTTTTGCCGTCGTGGTCAACAGTTACCGGGTCAGCGGTGGTGGTAATTTTCAGATGGTCAAAGACGCCGAGAGCATCCCGCTGCCGCCGGTGCGAATCCGGGATGTGATCCGGGACTACGTTGCGGGCCGCCTGCCTGAGGATCCACTGGCGCAGGAAGAGTATCCGTGGCGGTTTGCCGAGCTCAACAACGCCGAGGCTGCCGCCTATACCAGCCCGGAGGCGGTGCAGTATCTGGATGAATTGCCGGAGGGGCAGGTGCGCAACTGCGGCATGACACCAAAAGGCTTTCTGAAACTGATGCTTGCCCTCTGAACTGCGGAGCGGTGGATCGGGGAGGCCCCCTTGTCATTGCTGCGGCAGCCGCCTATATCGGGATTCGAGAGGTTGGCGCGGGCAAGCGCCTCGCCAACCTGGTCAGGTCCGGAAGGAAGCAGCCACAACGAGCCCCGCTTGGGTCGATGTCCAACCTCTCACCTTTCCCTAAAATACAGGTCCAGCCCGCCGAAAGGCGTGGGCTGTCTTAATGCCCGCAGAATTACAGGTTAGTAGCGGCCATTGTCAGCGGGATAGACGCCCAGGATCTCGACGTTGGTGGTAAAATAGGCCAGCTCGTCCATCGCCAGCTGTACGTTCTCATCCTCAGGATGGCCTTCGATATCGGCATAGAACTGAGTGGCCGTGAAGGAGCCGTCGACCATATAGCTTTCCAGCTTGGTCATGTTGATTCCATTGGTGGCAAAGCCACCCATCGCCTTGTAGAGCGCGGCGGGGATGTTGCGCACCTGGAACACGAAGCTGGTGATCATGCCATGGGCACCGCGACGGCTGTAATCTGGCTCGCGTGACATGATCAGGAACCGCGTGGTGTTGTCGCCGTTGTCTTCGATATGGCGGGCCAGCACATCCAGACCGTAGATCTCTCCGGCCAGCTCGCTGGCGAGGGCGGCAACGTGTTTGTCGCCTGCCTCCGCCACATCGCGGGCGGCCCGTGCGTTGTCGGGGCTGACCCGGCCGGTGATGTCATGTTTACGCAGGAATTGTCCGCATTGCGGTAGAAGAACCAGATGCGATTTCGCCTCGCGGATATCTTCCAGCCGGGCACCGGGCACGCCCAGAAGATTGATATGCACCCGCACAAATGCCTCGTCGACAATATGCAAGCCGCTGTGCGGCAGCAGACGGTGAATATCGGCCACCCGACCATAGGTCGAATTCTCCACCGGCAGCATTGCGAGGTCCGCCTGACCGCTTGTCACTGCTGCGATCGTGTCCTCAAAATTGCGGCAGGGTAACACTTCCATGTCGTGCCGCGCGTTGCGGCAGGCTTCGTGGCTGTAAGAGCCAAGCTCCCCCTGAATGGCGATTTTTCCGGTCATGAGTGCGACTTTCCTGCAAAACTTGGACAATCGGGCGTTTCGTCGCGCTGTCTACACCTTGCCACTTGAGAGGGGAAGCCTTAGACACCCTCCCAGACAGCTGAAATGGACTCGCGATCATGTTTGACACGATGACCCTTACCAAAGCGACTGCAGGCTTCTGCGGCGCGTTCCTCGTGTTCCTCCTGGGCAAATGGGCCGCAGAGGAACTGTATCATGTGGAGGCCCATGGCGAGGCTTCTTACGTGATTGAAGTGGCAGAGGCAGGTGGTGCAGAAGAAGAAGTGGAAGAAGTCAGCTTTGAAGAGCTGATGGCCTCCGCTGACGTTGGCAAAGGCGCCAAGGTTTTCAAGAAATGCTCCGCGTGCCACAAGCTTGAGGCTGGCGCCAATGCGACCGGTCCTTATCTCTACGGTGTGGTTGACCGTCCCAAGGCAAGCGCCGAAGGATTTGGTTACTCCGGTGCCCTGTCCGGTATGGAAGGCGCATGGACCGCTGAGAACCTCAATGAATTCCTGATCAAACCGTCCGACTACGCGCCGGGCACCACGATGAGCTTCTCTGGCCTGAAAAAGGTCAAGGACCGCGTGAACCTGATCGCTTATCTGGACAGCCTCGACGACTAAACCGTCGCTCCGGCTGGTACAGAACCGGATTTGAGTTTTGAAAGGCCGCTGATCCTCAGCGGCCTTTCGCTTTTTGTGGGGCCTGTCGGAGAATATGTGCCGCAAAAGGATGGGAAATTGCCCTGGCCCAACCCGAAAGTGACCGCATCACAACTTGAATGTTGCGCCTGCCTGCCATTAGCTTGAAATACGGTAGAAATCCGGATCGCTTGAACACCGGACAGCGGAGGTTAAGGCAGATGAGATCACAACAGATAACAGCCCGAACGCAGACCATGCGCGGGGGGCTGCCAGCGCAGCTTGGTTTTCTGATGCAGAGCGTGCTGGTGCTGGGCGCGACGATGCTGGCACTGGTCGCCGTGCTGGCAGGAACGGCCCGCGCCGAAGAGACAATCATCAAAAGCCATGGGTTCGCGGAATTCGGTGAACTGAAATACCCCGCAGGATTCGCGCATTTCGACTATGTGAACCCGGAGGCGCCCAAGGGCGGGGAACTGTCCTTTTCCGCCGTCGGTACCTTTGACAGCATGAACCCCTTTACCCGCAAGGGGCGGGGCGGGGCGCTGTCCTCCTACCATCTGGAAAGCCTGTTGATCGAATCCTATGACGAACCGGGCTCCTATTACGGGCTGATTGCGGAAAGTCTGGAATACCCCGAAAGCCAGGATTGGGTGATCTTCAACCTGCGCCCCGAAGCGCGGTTTTCGGATGGATCGCCTGTGACCGCCGATGACGTGGTCTTTTCCCATAACATCCTGCTGGATCAGGGGCTGCAATCCTATGCCGAAGCAGTGCGCAAACGCATCCCCAAGGCCGAGGCGCTTGGCCCGCACCGGGTCAAATTCTACTTCTCGCCCGATTTCCCGCGCCGCGCGATGATTTCGCAGGTCGCAGGCACGCCCGTCTTCTCCAAGGCCTGGTTCGAAGCCGATCCCGAAAACCGCCGTCTTGATGAGCCGCGTCTGGATCCGGGAATCGGGTCGGGGCCATATGTTCTCGACAGCTTCGACATCAATCAGCGTATCGTCTACAGCCGCAATCCGGATTACTGGGGCGCCGATCTCAATGTGAATGTCGGCCGCCACAACTACGACAGTATCCGGATCGAGTATTTCGGCGATGCCATCGCGGCGATGGAAGGGTTCAAGGCCGGTGTCTACACCCTGCGCCCCGAGAACAGTTCCAAAAGCTGGGCGACCGCCTATGAGTTTGACGCGGTTGCGCGCGGCGATGTCATCAAGGACGAAATCCCCGACGGTAACGTACCTGCTGCCAATGGTTTTGTAATGAACCTGCTGCGTCCCGTGTTCCAGGACATCCGCGTGCGCGAAGCGGTGCAACTGGCCTTCAACTTCGAATGGACCAACGAAAGCTTGCAATACGGGTTGTTCCGGCACCGCTCCTCCTTCTGGCAGGACAGTGCGCTAGAGGCCAAGGGCCTGCCAGAAGGGCGCGAAAAAGAAGTGCTCGAGGCGCTGGGCGACCAGATCGACCCCACCATCCTGACCACTGAACCAGTGATGGCACACGCTTCGAAACCGGGACGTCCATCGGACCGCCGCAATCTGCGCCGGGCGATGAAACTGCTGGATGAGGCAGGCTGGGCCGTTGGCGATGACGGGGTGCGCCGCAATGCGGCGGGCGAGGTCATGCAGATCGAATTCCTGCTCGATAGCCCGACGCTGGAACGCATCGTACAGCCCTATGTCGCGAACCTCATCACCATGGGGATCGATGCCAAGCTGAACCGGGTGGATTTCGCGCAATACACCAGCCGTCGCCGGGAAAAGGATTTCGATATGGTGAGCTTTGCCTATCCGAAGTCGCTGGAACCTTCGACGGGTCTTTATCAGCAATTCGGATCGGAGGCGCACCAATATTCGGTGTTCAATCCCGCAGGGCTGGCCGATCCGGCAGTGGACGCGCTGATCGACAATATCGTCAAGGCCACCACCGAGGAGGAACTCCACGCCAGCGCCCGCGCGCTGGACCGGGTGCTGCGGGCTAAACGGTTCATGGTTCCCACTTGGTATCTGGACGTGAACTGGATCGCCTACTGGAGCATGTATGAATACCCCGAAAACCTGCCGCCCTATGCGCCGGGCACGATGGATCTGTGGTGGGTGAACGCCGAAAAGGAGGCCGCTCTCAAGGCCTCTGGCGCGTTGCGGTAGGCCCGTCCCATGGCAGCCTATATTCTGCGGCGTTTCCTGCTGGTGATCCCGACCCTGTTCGGGATCATGGTGATCAACTTTGCCCTGGTGCAATTTGTGCCGGGCGGGCCGGTGGAACAGATCATTGCCCAGATGCAGGGCAGTGGTGATGTGTTCGAAGGCTTTGCCGGTGGTGGCGGCGATGCGGGGGCCACGGAAACCCTTGGATCGAATGACAACTATGCGGGTCGTCAGGGCCTGCCGCCGGAGCTGATCGAAGAGTTGAACGCGCAATTCGGTCTAGACAAGCCGCCATTGGAGCGGTTCATCCAGATGATCGGCAACTATCTTCGGTTCGATTTCGGCGAAAGTTATTTCCGCAAGATCGATGTCACCGAACTGGTGATGGAGAAAATGCCGGTGTCGATTTCGCTGGGCCTGTGGTCGACCTTGATCGCCTATATGATCTCGATCCCGATGGGCATCCGCAAGGCGCTGAGCGACGGGTCGCGTTTCGATACTTGGACCAGTGGCATGATTATCGCGGCCTATGCGATCCCCTCGTTCCTGTTCGCGATCCTATTGCTGGTGCTCTTTGCCGGTGGCTCTTATTGGCAGATCTTTCCGCTGCGGGGGCTGACCTCGGACAACTGGGAGGAGCTAAGCCTGCTGGCCAAGATTGGGGATTACTTCTGGCACATCGCGCTGCCGGTCATCGCCTCCACCATCGGGGCTTTTGCGACGCTGACGCTGCTGACCAAGAACTCCTTCCTGGATGAGATCAAGAAACAATACGTGATGACAGCCCGGGCCAAGGGGCTGAGCGAACGACGGGTTCTGTATGGCCATGTGTTCCGCAATGCCATGCTGATCGTGATCGCGGGCTTCCCGGCGGTGTTCATCGGCGTCTTCTTCTCAGGCAGCCTGATCATCGAAACGATCTTCTCGCTCGACGGGCTGGGGCGTCTCGGGTTTGAGGCCGCCGTGGCGCGTGATTATCCGGTGATCTTTGGCACGCTGTTCATCTTTGGCCTGATGAGCCTCGTCGTGGGGATCGTGTCGGACATCATGTATGTGCTGGTCGACCCACGCATCGACTTTGAAAAGAGAGAGGGCTGAGCCATGGCATTGTCCCCACTCAACCAGCGCCGCTGGAACAATTTCCGCCGCAACAAGCGGGCTTTCTGGTCGTTCTGGATCTTTTCGGTGCTGTTCGTGCTGTCGTTGTTTGCCGAGTTCATCGCCAACGACAAACCGATTCTGGTCAGTTATCGCGGCGAATTGCACATGCCGATCTTCAAGTTCTATCCCGAAACCGCCTTTGGCGGCGATTTCAGGACCGAGGCGGTGTACAAGGACCCCGAGGTCGAATGCCTGATCCGCTCGGGCGGCAATCTGGACTGTTTTGATGACCCTGAAGGGATCATGGAACAGATCGCGGCTGGCACCTTTGCAGGGGAAGATTTCCACGAAGGCTGGACCATCTGGCCGCCGATTCCCTACAGCTTTAACACCACGGTGGACCGGCCCGGTGCCGCGCCGCTGCCGCCAAACGGGCAGAACCTCTTAGGCACCGATGATACCAAGCGGGACGTGCTGGCGCGGGTCATCCACGGCTTCCGCCTGTCCATCGTCTTTACCCTGATCGTGACAGGTGCGGCGACCGTTCTCGGCATCGCGGCAGGCGCCGTGCAGGGCTATTTTGGCGGCTGGCTGGATCTTCTGTTCCAGCGCTTTATCGAGATCTGGAGCTCGACCCCAACGCTTTATGTGATCATCATCATGTTCGCGATCCTGGGGCGCAGTTTCTGGCTGCTGGTCTTCCTGATGATCCTCTTTGGCTGGACAGCGCTGGTCGGGGTGGTGCGCGCTGAATTCCTGCGGGCGCGCAATCTGGAGTACGTGCGCGCGGCCAAGGCGCTGGGTGTTGGCAACATGACCATTATGTTCCGCCACATGCTGCCGAATGCCATGGTGGCGACCCTGACGATGATGCCCTTCATCGTGACCGGCACTATCTCTTCGCTGGCGGGGCTCGATTTCCTCGGCTTTGGCCTGCCGTCCTCGGCGCCTTCGCTGGGCGAGTTGACCCTGCAGGCGAAACAGAACCTTGAAGCGCCCTGGCTGGCCTTCACCGCCTTCTTCACCTTCGCAATCATGCTGTCGCTTCTTGTCTTTATCTTTGAAGGCATCCGCGACGCCTTCGACCCAAGAAAGACCTTCTCATGACTGCGATACTGGAGGTGAAAGGCCTGCGTGTTTCTTTCCGCCAAGACGGCAAGGAGACCGAAGCGGTCAAAGGCGTGTCCTTTGCGGTTGGGCGCGGCGAAACAGTGGCGCTGGTGGGGGAATCCGGGTCCGGAAAATCCGTGTCGGCTCTATCCACCGTGTCCTTGCTCGGTGATAGCGCCACGGTGACCGGATCGGTGCTCTACAACGGCGAAGAGATGGTCGGCGCCGACGAAAAGCACCTGATGAAACTGCGTGGCAACGACATCAGCTTTATCTTTCAGGAGCCGATGACCTCGCTCAACCCGTTGCATACCATCGAAAAGCAACTGTCGGAATCGCTGGCCCTGCATCAGGGGCTGGTGGGGCAGGCGGCGCGGGACCGCATTCTGGAACTGCTGATCAAGGTCGGTATCCGCGATCCGGAAACCCGTCTTGGCGCCTATCCGCACGAGCTGTCCGGTGGGCAGCGGCAACGGGTGATGATCGCCATGGCGCTGGCCAACAAGCCCGAGATCCTGATCGCGGATGAGCCGACCACGGCGCTGGATGTCACTATTCAGGCCCAGATTCTCGAACTTCTGGCCGAGCTGAAGGAAAGCGAAGGCATGGGGTTGTTGTTCATCACCCATGATCTGGCCATCGTGCGGCGCATTGCCGACCGAGTCTGCGTGATGAAGGACGGCGAGATCGTCGAAAGCGGTCCTGCCGAGGATATTTTTGCGAACCCGCAGCATCCCTATACGCAGAAATTGCTGGCGGCCGAGCCCTCCGGGCAACCTGCCGCCGTGCCCGAAGGCGCCGAGGAATTGGTCCGCACCTCGGATCTCAAGGTCTGGTTCCCGATCCAGAAGGGCTTGCTGAAGCGTACCGTTGGCCATGTGAAGGCTGTCAATCCGACCTCCATTTCCGTCCGGGCAGGGGAAACCCTTGGCATTGTCGGGGAAAGCGGCTCTGGCAAGACGACCCTCGCACTGGCCATCATGCGGCTGATTGCGTCGGAGGGTGAGGTGCGATTTCGCGGCGATGACCTTCGACAATGGTCAACGCGGGATCTGCGGCGCCTGCGCAAGGACATGCAGATCGTGTTTCAGGATCCATTCGGTTCTCTCAGCCCCCGGATGACCTGCGCACAGATTATTTCCGAAGGTCTGGCAATCCATAAGGTCGATCAGCATCGCAACACCCGCGAGTTGGTGGCTGAGGTGATGCTGGAGGTCGGGCTGGACCCGGCGGCGATGGACCGCTACCCGCACGAGTTTTCGGGCGGACAGCGGCAACGCATCGCCATTGCCCGTGCCATGGTGCTGCGGCCGCGGCTGGTGGTACTGGATGAGCCGACATCGGCGCTGGACATGACGGTTCAGGTGCAGATAGTCGATCTGCTGCGCGATCTGCAGACGCGCTATGGGCTGGCCTATCTGTTTATTTCCCACGATCTGAACGTCGTGCGCGCCATGTCGCACAAAATGATTGTGATGAAGCAGGGCGACGTGGTGGAGGCCGGAGAGGCAGACGCGCTGTTTGAAAACCCCCGGGAGGAGTACACACGCCAGCTTCTTGCGGCGACGCGCTGAGCGGCTGACTCGCCAGCGGCAGGCAGCGCGGCCTTTTGAGGCGTCGGCGCGATATCAAACGGGATATCAGATCGCGGAGCTGTGCCCGGCCTGGTTCACCTCATAGGCGTCCAGACTACGTGCGATCATCCGGGTCAGGGGGCGGGCGCGCTCCGGGATCGACAGCCCTTCCTGCGACAGTTCCACCATGTTCGGAAAGGCGCGGGCTGTTTGCTCCAGCACATCCCGGAGCCATTGCGCCGAAATCTGAAACTTGCCAAGAATATCTTCGGCGCTGATCCTGAAATCGCACATCAGCGATTCGATCATGCGACCCCGCAACTTGTCTTCTCCCTGAAAGACATGTCCGCGCGCGGTTGCAAACTGACCTGTCGCTATCGCCTTTGCGTGGTCCGCGGTGCCGGGGGCGTTCTGGGCGTAGCCCTGCGGGAACCGCGAGATTGCCGAGGCGCCGATGCCGATCAGAACGTCGGCGGGATCCTCGGTATAGCCCTGGAAATTCCGTTTGAGCCGCCCAGAGGTCTGAGCCTTGATCAGACTGTCGTCCGGCCTTGCAAAATGATCGATGCCAATCTCGCGGTAGCCGTCCCACAGGAACAGGCGCCGGGCGGTATCAAAAAGATCCAGCCGATTTTCGGGCGTCGGCAGGGTATCAGTAGGAATCATGGTCTGGCGCCGCGCCATCCAGGGCACATGCGCATATCCAAACAGGGCGACCCGATCCGGTGAGAGGGACAACAGTTTCTGCGCGCTGTCGGTGATCCGCTCCGGCGTCTGATGTGGCAGCCCGAACAGGATGTCAGCATTGATACTGTGGATCCCCCGCGCGCGCAGCATTTCGAAGGTTTCATGCGTCAACTCATAGCTTTGCAGCCGCCCGATTGCGTTCTGGATGGTGGCGTCGAAATCCTGCACCCCGATCGAGGCCCGGTTCATGCCTGCCTCGGCCAGGGCATCCAGCCGCGCCGCGTCGCATTCGTTTGGATCAATCTCGACCGAAAACTTGGTGCCAAGGGCCCATGGCGCTAGATCGGCCTGCGCGGCGGCCAGTTCACGAATCATATCGGCTGATAGCAGCGTCGGTGTGCCACCGCCCCAATGCAGCCGGGACAGGCTGACACCTTCGGGGAGGTGCGATTTCAGCAGCGCGATTTCGGCCTTGAGCGTGTCGAGATAGGCCCTGACCGGGGCGTCCGACTGGGTTCCCTGTGTGCGGCAGGCGCAGAACCAGCACAGCCTGCGGCAGAAAGGCACATGCACATAAAGCGAGATCTGACTGCCAGGCGCGATATCCCTTAGCCAGCCTGAGAAAACACTGGCATTTACGCCGCCTGCAAAGTGCGGCGCCGTGGGGTAGCTGGTATAGCGCGGCACTTTAGCATCGAATAATCCGAGGCTTGCCAATTGTGATTTCTGTTTCATCGGACTATCGTAAATCGTGTACGAGTAACTAGACTTTGACCCAGATCAAGCGGGACACGCCATGACAGCCCCCACGATTTCATCTTTCAACTGTGGTGATTGCCCGATCAGGCATCGCGCGGTCTGTGCGCGCTGCGATTCGGATGAATTGGAAGAGTTGGATGCCATCAAATACTACCGGACCTATGAGGCGGGGCGCCCGATTATCTGGTCCGGCGACTCGATGAATTTTGTCGGTTCGGTGGTTTCCGGCATCGCGACCCTGACCCAGACAATGGAAGATGGTCGTACCCAGATGGTCGGTCTTCTCCTGCCCAGCGATTTTGTCGGACGCCCCGGGCGCGATGGCGCGGCCTATAACGTGGTCGCCACAACCGAAGTGGTGATGTGCTGTTTCCGCAAGAAACCCTTTGAAGAACTGATGGCGCGTACGCCACATATCGCGCACCGCCTGCTTGAAATGACGCTGGATGAACTGGACGCCGCGCGGGAATGGATGCTGGTACTGGGCCGCAAGACTGCCCGGGAAAAGATCGCCAGCCTGCTATCGATCATTGCCCGCCGGGATGCGTCTCTGACTCCCGCAGGAGCGAAGGATCGGATGGTGTTTGATCTGCCGCTCACGCGGGAGGCAATGGCAGACTACCTTGGCCTGACCCTTGAAACCGTCAGCCGCCAGATGTCGGCGCTGAAAAAGGACGGCGTGATCGAGCTCGAAGGCAAGCGGCACGTGACCGTGCCCGACATGGGGCGCCTGCTGGAAGAAGCGGGCGACGATAGTGACGGTGGTTTCCTCGGCTGAGATCCACGCTGTGCGCAATCAACGCGTGCATATTGGACAGGGGCGAAACAGGTGCAGATCTGTCCGCCCCTTTTTCGTGTCAGCTTTGCAAGATCTCTTCTCCAGCGCTGCTTTTCAGCCACTCCGCCACCTGATTGACTGCAGCTGCCGAGCCCCGGCCGGGCAGGCGCCACAGGCGCAGGGCATCCGGCAGTGTAACCTTGGTGGCAAAGGGCGCAACCAGCCGTCCTGATTGCAGCAAAGGCGCCAAAAGGGCGGCGTGGCCGATCAGCACCCCGGCACCGTTCAGGGTTTCCTCTACCGCGAGGGCATAGAGCGAATAGACCGGTCCCCGTGGCGTCACCTTCTCACTGAGATCCACTGCAGCCAGCCAATGCATCCAGTCCCGGTCCCATGTGGTGTCAGTCAGGCAGGGCACATTTCGCAGATCCTCGGGCCGCGAAAGCTGTGCGGCCAGATTGGGGGCACAGACTGGAAATATGACATCTCGTTCCACTGGCTGCCCCTGCGACGGGTCGAAGAACAGGCACAGATCATAAGGCGTGCGTTTCAGGTTGGGCGGTGTTTCCAGCGCGGTGACCGAAATGGCAACCTCGGGCATGGCCTGCCGCAGGGCGGGCAAACGTGGGGACAACCAGAACTGCGCGACCGAGGGTAGGGTTGCGATATGCACTACCGCCGGGGCTGCTTCATCCCGCAGGGTTTGCACCGCCCTGGCCAGCTGATCAAAGGCGGCGGTAAATTCGGGCAGGGCACGCGCGCCCGGCGCGGTCAGCTCCACTGCCTTGGCCCGGCGATGAAACAGCGGCGCCCCAAGCGCATCTTCCAGCGTCTTGATATGCGCCGATACCGCCCCTGGCGTGACGCCAAGCTCCTGCGCTGCGGCGGCAAAACTACCGAGCCGGGCAGCAGCCTCGAAGGCGCGCAAGGCGGTCAGGGGCAGGGATCTGGGACGGGGCGGAGAGACGCTCATGAAAAAAGGCCTAGTTTTTCTAACCCTAATTTTTCGCAAAACTGGTTTGCGCACAAGGGGGCACGGCGGCTTCACTGAGGCAACGCAATAGATCCGCAACAGGGATGATCCACATGACTGATCCGGCAAAACAACGCCTTGCACAGCGCCCTTGGGTGCCAGCGGCCTGCGAGGCTCATGTGCAGGAGATTGCACAGCAGACTGCCGCTGCAACGACCGAGAGGCTGTCGGGGCGGATCGATGCGCTGATCCGACGCAATGCGGAAATCCACGATGAAGAGTGTTTCAACCTCAACCCAGCCACCAACGTGATGAACCCGGCTGCCGAGGCGGTGTTGTCATCCGGGCTCGGCAGTCGGCCGTCGCTGGGCTATCCTGGCGACAAATATGAAATGGGGCTGGAGGCCATTGAGGAGATCGAGGTGATCGCCGCCGAATTGGCCGCCGAGGTGTTTCAGGCGGCCTATGCCGAGGTTCGGGTCGGCTCCGGCGCGCTCGCCAATCTCTATGGTTTCATGGCTCTGACGCAGCCGGGGGACAGTATCATCGCGCCGCCCGCCACCGTGGGTGGACATGTGACGCACCATGAGGCGGGCTGTGCGGGGCTTTACGGGTTGAAAACACATCCGGCGCCAGTGCACGCGGATGGCTACACCGTGGATCTGGATGGCTTGCGCCGTATGGCGCATGAGGTGCAGCCAAGCCTGATCACCATCGGAGGCAGCCTGAACCTCTTTCCGCACCCGGTGGCAGAGGTCCGCGCCATCGCAGATGAGGTCGGCGCAAAGGTGCTGTTCGACGCGGCGCATCAATGCGGTATCATCGCGGGCGGCGCCTGGGCCAATCCACTACAGGAGGGCGCCCATCTGATGACGATGAGCACTTACAAGAGCCTTGGCGGACCGGCCGGGGGGCTGATTGTCAGCAATGACGCGGCGGTTGCTGAGCGGCTTGATGCCATCGCCTTTCCGGGGATGACGGCCAATTTTGACGCGGCCAAGACGGCGGCGCTGGCGGTCAGCCTTCTGGATTGGATCGACTATGGCCCCGCCTACGCAAAGGCTATGATCGACCTGGCGCAGGCGCTGGCGGATGAATTGGAAAAGCTTGGACTGCCGGTGTTCAAAGGCGCAGGAAAGGCAACCCAATCGCATCAGTTCGCGGTTGAAGCCGCTGGTTTCGGTGGTGGGCAGGCAGCATCCAAAACCCTGCGGAAAGCCGGGTTCCTGGCCTGTGGGATCGGCCTGCCAATTGCCGAGGTGCCGGGTGACATGAACGGTCTGCGCATCGGAACGCCCGAATTGGTGCGCCGGGGTGTCACGCCTGCGGATGCGCCGGAACTGGCGGCGCTGATCGCGCAGGGGCTGATCGGGAACGATCCCGCAGCCGTGGCACCGCGCACCCGCGCGATGCGGGCACGGTTCCAGGGCATGCATTACGTGCGGGCGTGACCTCGCAGGGCTTCGCAGCTAAGCTGCCTGAAACAGGGGAGAAATCATATGCACTTCGAAAGTCTGATCGGAATGCTGATCATCGGCGCCTTGGCAGGTTGGCTGTCGGGCAAGATCATGCAGGGGCGCGGGTTTGGCGTCATTGGCAATATCATCGTGGGGATCGTTGGCGCCTTTCTGGCGGGGGCGATTTTCCCGGCTCTTGGTTTTGCCGTTGGTGGCGGGGTGCTGGCTTCGGTGATCCACGCCACCATCGGCGCGGTGATTCTATTGTTTGTCATAGGGTTGGTCCGAAAAGCACGCTGAGCCAGCCCTGCGACAGAATGTAAAAAGGCGCCCCTGATCGGGCGCCTTTTGTTTGCGTCGTTTCTTTGCCAGCCACGCGTGGTCAGGCAGTGAAATCAGTGGGCCATAAAGACTGGAACGGTCGCTTTTTCCAGCATGTTGCGGGTCGCGCCGCCCAGAATCGCCTCGCGGAAACGGGAGTGGCCATAGGCGCCCATCACGATCATATCCGCACCGGTATCGGTGGCATGACGGTTCAGGATGTCCGAAACCCGTGGCATCGTCTTGCTGAGCACGTCGATTTCGCATTTTACGCCATGGCGCGAGAGCATCTGCGCCAGCATCCCGCCGGGATCGGACCGTTCCGGGCTGTGCTGCGGCGGGTCGATGACGACGATGCGGGCCACCTCGGCGCCTTCGAGGAAGGGCAGCGCTTTGCGGATCGCGGTCATAGCCTCGATGCTTTCGTTCCAAGCCAGCAGCACGGTTTTCGGCTGGGTGATCGGCTCGGCGTCATCCGGCACCACCAGAACCGGGGTGCGTCCTTCAAACAGGGCCGCTTCAACCACGGGCTCTGCCTCTACGCCGATGCCTTCGCCGTAGGGTTTGCCGAGCACCACCAGATCCGAGAATCGCGCATGATGCGCCACGTGGCGGCCCAGATCGGCCACCGGCGCGATGGCGATATCGGTCGAAAAGGGCGTGCCACTACGCTCCATGACCTCTGCGGCGTGGGTTTGGACCTCTGCTGCTTCTTCCTGCGCCCGTACCATGGCTTCCTGGATGATCATGGCATTGGCACCGGCGTAGTAGTACCCCGTTTGGGTCCGGTCCACGCCAAGGCACAGAACCTCGGTATGGCCGGAAAAATGCTCTGCCAGAGCGGCGGCCTGAGCCAGCGGAGCTGCGGCGGTGTTCTGGTTAGTCAGAACGGATAAGAAGGTTTTGTAGGTCATTGTCATCCCTTGGTGGAAATAGCGCAAAATCCCCAGAAGGGACCGCGTTTCAATGGCTGTGCCATAAATGATGTGTCACACTTGTTTGGCAATTGTCTTGATGCAGATCAATGCATGGAAGCGGCGCGTTCTGCATCACAAACTCGGTCTAAAAAGGTCCCGCGTGGCGGAAGAATCGCGCGGTACATGTTAAAGGGACGCAAGATGTCTAATTATCTCAAGCTGATAGCGCTTGGTCTGGTCACGCTCTTTGCGATGATCGGGATCAACTATGCGCGCGATCTGGCTTACCAGGTGCACGCGATCATCGTGATGCTCGTGGCTGGTGGGCTTTTCCTCTACACACTTCGCAAGACGGATGAGCCGGTACCGGCCACCGGCAATCTGGAGCACGAATATTTCGATAGCGTCGTGCGCTACGGGGTCATTGCCACCGCCTTTTGGGGCGTTGTTGGTTTTCTGGCGGGCACGTTTATTGCCTTCCAGCTGGCCTTTCCGGTTCTGAACTTCGACTGGGCGCAGGGCTTTGCCAACTTTGGCCGTCTGCGTCCGCTGCACACCTCGGCGGTGATCTTCGCCTTCGGGGGCAACGCGCTTCTGGCAACCTCTTTCTATGTCGTTCAGCGCACCTCCGCGGCGCGGCTTTGGGGCGGCAACTTGGCGTGGTTCGTGTTCTGGGGCTATCAGCTGTTCATCGTTCTGGCCGCAACCGGCTATGTCCTGGGCGGGACCCAGTCCAAGGAATACGCCGAGCCGGAATGGTATGTTGACCTGTGGCTGACCATCGTATGGGTCGCCTATCTTGCTGTATTCCTGGGCACGCTGATCAAGCGGAAAGAGCCGCATATCTACGTCGCCAACTGGTTCTACCTGGCCTTCATCGTGACCGTCGCGATGCTGCACGTGGTCAACAACCTGACTATCCCGGTCTCCATCTGGGGGTCCAAATCGGTCATCGTCTGGCCCGGCGTGCAGGATGCGATGGTGCAGTGGTGGTATGGCCACAACGCGGTGGGCTTCTTCCTGACCGCTGGCTTCCTCGGGATGATGTACTATTTCATCCCGAAACAGGCCGAACGTCCCGTGTTCAGCTACAAACTGTCGATCATCCACTTCTGGGCGCTGATCTTCATCTACATCTGGGCTGGTCCGCACCACCTGCACTACACCGCGCTGCCTGACTGGGCCTCGACCCTTGGCATGGTGTTCTCGATCGTGCTGTGGATGCCGTCCTGGGGTGGTATGATCAACGGTCTGATGACCCTGTCGGGTGCCTGGGACAAGCTGCGCACCGACCCCGTCATCCGCATGATGGTGATCTCGGTCGGCTTCTACGGCATGTCCACCTTCGAAGGTCCGATGATGTCGATCCGCGCCGTGAACTCGCTGTCGCACTACACCGACTGGACCATCGGTCACGTACACTCCGGCGCTCTTGGCTGGAATGGCATGATCACCTTCGGTGCCCTCTACTTCCTGGTGCCGGTTCTGTGGAAACGTGAGCGTCTCTACTCGCTGCAGATGGTGTCCTGGCACTTCTGGCTCGCCACCATCGGTATCGTTCTCTATGCCGCCTCCATGTGGGTGACCGGCATCATGGAAGGCCTGATGTGGCGCGAAGTGGATGCGAATGGCTTCCTGGTGAACTCCTTTGCCGACACCGTGGCTGCAAAGCTTCCGATGTATGTGGTGCGCGGTCTAGGCGGGGTCATGTACCTCACCGGTGCGATCATCATGTGCTACAACCTCATCATGACCGTCCGTCGGGCGCCGGCCAAAGAAGCCAGCCTGTCGGTCTCGGTCCCGGCTGAATAAGGAGGGCCGGACAATGGCAATTCTCGACAAACATAAAATCCTCGAGACCAACGCGACCCTCCTTCTGGTGTGCAGCTTCCTGGTTGTGACCATCGGTGGTCTGGTGCAGATCGCACCGCTGTTCTGGCTGGAAAACACCATCGAAGAGGTGGAGGGCATGCGTCCCTACACCCCGCTGGAGATGGCTGGTCGCGAAGTCTACATCCGTGAAGGCTGCTACGTCTGCCACAGCCAGATGATCCGCCCCATGCGGGACGAGGTCGAACGCTATGGTCACTACTCGCTGGCGGCGGAATCGATGTACGATCACCCGTTCCAGTGGGGGTCCAAGCGGACCGGGCCGGATCTGGCCCGTGTCGGTGGCCGCTACTCGGATGAGTGGCACGTGGACCACCTGCGCAATCCGCAGTCGGTGGTGCCGGAATCGGTGATGCCCAAATATGGCTTCCTTGAGCGGACCATGCTGGACGGCAAATACATCGGTGACATCATGGCCACCAATGCGATCCTGGGCGTGCCCTACACCGACGAGATGGTCGAAGCCGCGCAAGCCGACTTCATGGCGCAAGCGGATCCCGACAGCGATTACGACGGCCTGATGGAGCGCTATGGCGAAGACATCAATGTGCGTAACTTTGATGGCCAGCCGGGTGTTTCCGAAGCTGACGCTCTGATCGCCTATCTGCAGATGCTGGGGACTCTGGTCGACTTCTCGACCTTCACCCCGGATGCAAGCCGCTAAGCGGGAGGGACAGATGGAAGAATACACACTCCTGCGGCAGTTCGCAGACAGCTGGATGCTGTTGATGCTGTTCGCTTTTTTCATCGGGGTCGTTGTCTGGGTGTTCCGCCCAGGCAGCAACCGGGTCTACCGCGACACGGCAGATATCCCCTTCCGGCATGACGACAAACCCGCCCCAGCAAAGGGTAAAGCCAAGGAGGCGCGGACATGAGTAAGAAACCACAAAAGTTCGATAGCGATCCGAAGACAACCGGCCATCAATGGGACGGGATCGAAGAGTTCGACAATCCGATGCCGCGCTGGTGGCTCTACACCTTCTACCTCTGCATCATCTGGGGCATTGGTTACACCATCGCCTATCCGGCATGGCCGATGATCAACTCGGCCACGGCCGGGGTGCTGGGCTGGTCGACCCGTGCAGATGTGGCCAGTGAAATCGCGGCCGTGGAAGAGGCAAACGCCCCGACCAATGCCAAGCTGGTCGAAACCGACCTGACCGAGATTTCGGCGGACCCGGATCTGAATGCCTATGCGGTGTCGGCTGGCTCCGCCGTGTTCAAGACCTGGTGTGCCCAGTGTCACGGATCTGGCGCTGCAGGTGCCAAGGGTTATCCCAACCTGCTGGACGACGACTGGCTTTGGGGTGGTTCGGTGGAAGACATCCACGCGACCGTGGCCCACGGCATCCGCAACGAGGACAGCGACGATGCGCGCTACTCCGCGATGCCTGCCTTTGGCCGGGATGAGCTGCTCGAAGCCGAAGAGATCGATCAGGTCGTGAACTACGTCATGTCCCTGTCGGGCGAAGCGCAGGATGCCTCCAAAGTCGAAGCAGGCGCTGTTGTTTTTGAAGACAACTGTTCGTCCTGCCACATGGAAGACGGCACCGGTGATCGCGCTCAGGGCGCTCCGAACCTGGCCGATGCGATCTGGCTCTATGGCGGCGATTACGACACGCTGACGGAGACCGTGACCAATGCGCGTTACGGTGTGATGCCGGCCTGGAACCTCCGCCTCAGCGAGGCCGAGATCCGCGCGGTTACCGCCTATGTACACCAGCTGGGTGGCGGCGAATAAGACTGGGTTCCACAGCAAATATCGGAACACGTAAAAGGGCTGCCCAACGGGTGGCCCTTTTCATTTTACCTTTGCCCGGGCTGCTTGGTCTTGCCGGTTCAGGGGCCTGCCCTGTGGGGGGCGACCGTGCGCCTAGTCTGGCTGCTCAGCATGATCGCCGCAAGGATCAGGGCGCACGCGATGGCCTGCGCCAGAGAGATCCGCTCTCCAAAGGCGATGACACCTACCGCGAACATGGTTGGCAGTTCGATGCTGCCAATGACAGCTGTGCGCGCGGCGCCGATCATCGGGCTGCAGACGGAATAGACCAACTGCGGCACCAGCGCCGTGCCGAGGCTGATCCCCAGCAACAAAAGCCAGCCTTCGCCGCTGTTGGGGACCATTGCAGCCGCATCCGTCGTCATCACCAGCGGTAAGAGGCCCAGAACGGATCCTAACGAGACCGCCGCGATCCGGGCCAAAGGCGGAAGAACGGTCAGCCGGTAGACTAGCACGGTGATGCCAAATCCAAACCCCAAGGGCGCCGCCAGAGAAATCGCCAAGGCGGGCAGCGCGGCAGCAGGGACCGCACCCGGGCCGCTGGCGATTGTCGCGGCAACCACGATCAGACCGGCGGCCCAGACGGCGCGCAGGGGCGGTCTGTCACGAAACAGCACCCAGGCGATCAGCAGCGTGAACACCGGGTAGGTCATGTAAAGAACCCCGACCACGGAGACCGGCGCGCTGCGCAGGGCGCTGACATATCCAATCCAGCCAAGCCCCATCAGTGCCCCGGCCGCCATCCCCCACAGGATTGCGCGGGCTTTGTCCCGGTGCAGGAACAGCAGCGGCGAGAGGACCACTGCCGCCAGGGTGAAACGGTAAAAGGCGATGATGTGGGGCGGCATGCCCTGTTCGGTCAGGCTGCGGGCAAAGAACGGCAGCGCGCCGAAGCAGAGCGAAGCAAACAGCACGCCCGCGCTGGCTAGAACAAGCGATGGCGCGGCAGGAAGCGGGCTGGAAGAGCGATCTGACATCCAAAGCCGATAGCACCGGTTTGGAATTCCGGCAAGAATTCCAGGGCGACCTGCGGCGGGCCCAGTCAGAGACGCGCAGCCGGGCGGCAGTTTCTGTCCAATTTGGCGCCTATAGTTTGCGTGACTTGATCCGTGTCAAATCGCGTTGGGCTGTCGCGTGCTTATATCGTTTCAAAGAGAAACAGGCCCTGCAGGGCGATAGGCATCAGGGTGATGCTTTCCTGCCGGGTCCTTCGCATCCCGCCGGTACCGACGTGCTGGTTAGGCGGGTACAGGCGTCGGCTTTTCGATCTGTTCGCGCGTTTCCTGAAAAGCCGACGCTTTTTCTTCCTAGATTTTCTGCGGGTCGATGCAGCGGGTGCGCCGCGCTGGTTGGCTGATGCGCCGTGTAAGCCAGGCTTTGATCCGGCCAAGGCGGCTCCGTGGCTGGGGCAGCGGTTTGGCGGGTGGCATATCCCGCAGGGGGGCGCAGTCTAGGCGGGTCGCGGTGAATACGGTGCGTGCGTAGATGTCGGTCAGCATTTCGATGCCTCCTGAGTTTGAACATGTCCGGTACTGTTGCGCCAAAACGCGTTTCATGCGACTCAGGAAAAAAGTCACTATGTAAGTCAGGATTACATATGGAGTGGTTTAGCCTGCCGCCTCTAGCTGCGCTCAGAGCCTTTTCTGCCTTTGCCGAAACGTCGAATGTGGTGAAGGCAGGGGCGGCGCTGAATGTCAGCCACGCTGCCATTAGCCAACAGCTCAGGGCACTGGAACGCCATATGGGCGTGGCGCTTCTGGACCGCAGTGGCCGGGCGCTGCGGCTGACGCGCGAGGGGGAGCATCTGGCGCGCGGACTGCAACTGGGGTTCAGTGCGATTCAGACAGCGGTTCAGGACCTGACCGTTTCTGGCGCGCAGCGGCCGTTACATGTCAGTTGCACGCCGATGTTTGCGGCACAGTGGCTCATGCCGCGCCTTGCAGAGTTCCGCGCCCTGCATCCTGAGGTGGATATGGTGCTGGACCCAAGTGGCGAACTGGTCGAACTGACGCCGGGCGGGATCGACATTGCGCTGCGTTATGGTTCTGGCGATTGGTCCGGGTTGGCGGCTGAGATGTTGCTGCAATCGCCGATGTCCGTGGTTGCGGCGCCGGATCTACTTGATGGGCGTAGCGTGTCTTCGCCGCAGGACCTGCTCGATTTTCCCTGGCTTGAGGAATTGGGAACCACGGAGGCGGCCAAATGGCTTGTCTCCCGTGGTGTCGTCGACGCCCTACGTGGCCCCCGGGTCCGGCTGCCTGGAAATCTTCTGATGGAGGCGGTGCGCGGCGGGCAGGGCGCGGCGGTCAGCGTGCGCGCCTTTGTCGAAGAGGACATCAGGGCAGGGCGGCTGGTGGACCTGTTCACAGAGGACGACACGCGCGGTTATCACATCGTGACCCGGCCCGGCGTGTTGCGGTCGCAGGCCCGCAAATTCATCGCCTGGCTCAGGAAGCACCGGCAGGTTCCGAATGCTGTGGCGGAGGATGACACCGGCGATAACTGACGGGCGGGACAACACAATTTTGTGAAGCTGCGCCTGTGAGCCCGCCGATCCCGGTTGCGCGCCTATGATCCCTTGGTCACAGAGACGTTTGCAGATGCGGAGACGTGCAAAAAGGTCGCGTTGCGCATCCATATAAGGTCGCTGACAACCGTTTCAGACGTATGTCGTCAACCTATCACGGTAGTTGGTGGCCGGTTTTTTTGACGTGATCAAAGGGTGGCAGGACGCTGGCAAAGATATTTGTCCGATATCCTTTTTGATCCACGTCAAAGCTGTGCTGCGCCGCATCTGTGAGAACGCAAGACAAAGAGCAAATTCAGTGGAGTGAGTCCGTGAGCGATTCCGATCCCGCCCCAAGCCTTTATGCCGCCAGGGAGCCGATTTTCCCAAGGCGCGTATCGGGCATGTTCCGCAATCTCAAATGGTATCTGATGGCCGTGATGCTGGGCATCTACTACATCACGCCGTGGATCCGCTGGGACCGGGGGCCGTCGTTGCCCGATCAGGCGGTGCTGCTGGATCTTGCCAACCGCCGCTTCTATTTCTTCTGGATCGAAATCTGGCCGCATGAATTCTATTTCGTGGCCGGTCTTCTGATCATGGCGGGGCTGGGCCTCTTCCTGTTCACCTCGGCGCTGGGCCGGGTCTGGTGTGGCTATGCCTGCCCGCAAACGGTCTGGACGGACCTGTTCATTCTTGTGGAACGCTGGATCGAGGGTGACCGGAACGCCCGCCTGCGTCTGCACCGTCAGAAAAAGATGGATTTCCGCAAGGCGCGGCTGCGTGTCACCAAATGGGCGGCTTGGTTCCTGATCGGTCTGGCAACCGGCGGTGCCTGGATCTTCTATTTCTCCGATGCCCCGACACTGCTGCACGATCTGGTGACGCTGCAGGCGCACCCCATCGCCTATACCACCATGTTGGTGCTGACCCTGACCACCTTCTTCTTTGGTGGCTTTGCGCGCGAACAGATCTGCATCTACGCCTGCCCCTGGCCGCGTATTCAGGCGGCGATGATGGATGAGGACACGCTGACCGTCGGCTATCGTGAGTGGCGGGGTGAGCCGCGCGGCAAGCATCGCAAATCTGCCGAGTCGCAGGAAATGGGCGATTGCATCGACTGCATGGCCTGCGTCAACGTCTGTCCGATGGGTATCGACATCCGGGATGGCCAGCAACTGGAGTGCATCACCTGCGCCCTGTGCATCGACGCCTGTGACGATGTCATGGCCAAGATCGGCAAGCCGCGGGGCCTCATCGACTATATGGCGCTGTCGGACGAGGCAAACGAACGCGCTGGTCAGCCACCGCGCAGCGTCTGGAAACATATCCTGCGTCCACGCACGATCATGTATACCTCGCTCTGGGCTGTTGTTGGCTTTGCGCTGGTGTTTGCTCTGTTCATCCGCCCGGACATCGATCTGACCGTCGCACCGGTCCGCAACCCGACCTTCGTTACCCTGTCGGATGGCTCCGTCCGCAACACCTATGATGTGCGCCTGCGCAACAAGCATGGGGAGCCGCGCCAGTTCGAGCTGTCGATCAAGGGTGAGCCGGAAATGCGGATCCAGCTGGAAGGCACGCCCTATGCCTCGGTTCAGGTGCCTGCCGACACCGCCTTCCTGCAACGGGTTTATATTGTTACCCCTAAGGGAGCGCCTGCGTCCGGAGCCGAGTCGACCCCGGTCCGGATCTGGGTCGAAGACCTAAACAGCGGCGAGCGTGCCTACAAGGATACGACCTTCAACGGGAAAGGAAACTGAACCATGGCGGCAGACAAACCCCAGCGTGAGTTCACTGGTCGCCATGCGCTGATGGTGTTCGGCGGCGCTTTCACGGTCATCATCGGCGTCAATATTGCGCTGGCGGTCAATGCTGTGAAAACCTTTCCTGGTCTGGAGGTGAAGAACTCCTACACCGCCAGCCAGGAGTTCGATGCCCGTCGCACCGCCCAAGAGGCGCTGGGCTGGTCGGTCTATGCCTCGGCTCAGGACGGTCAGGTAAAGCTTGAGATCACCGACCGGGATGGCAACCCGGTCGAAGTGGCCAAACTGACGGCCACTTTGGGCCGGGCAACCCACGTGAAGGACGACCAGAACCCTGACTTCCAGTTCAACGGCCAGGCCTATGTCGCGCCTGCCAAACTGGGTGCTGGGAACTGGAATATCCGGATGGTGGCGCGGGCCCAGAACGGCACTGAGTTCACTCAGCGGGTCATCCTGCACGTGGCAAAAGGGTAACGCAGATGACGGCTCCGATGCGTCCTCAGATGGCAGTGTGCCCGGGCTGCGTTGCGGCGCCGTCTGGAGCTGTGGAACAGGCTCCGACAGACGCACGGCTGGCCTTGTCCCTGCCGTCAATCCACTGTCAGGGCTGCATTTCCGCGGTCGAGCGCGGGCTGAACGCCCATCCGGGCGTAAAATCGGCGCGGGTTAACCTGACCCTGAAACGGGCTCTGATCGAAGCGGAGCCAGATGTACACGCCGCCGATCTGATCCCGGTGCTCGAAAATCTGGGGTATGAGGCGCATGAGCTGGATGTGACCGCCCTTGCGGCAACCCAGAACGATACCGCAGGCCGGGATCTACTGATGCGGCTGGCGGTTGCGGGCTTTGCCTCGATGAACGTCATGTTGCTGTCGATCTCTGTCTGGTCCGGAGCTTCGGACGCGACGCGGGACATGTTCCACTGGATTTCGGCGGCGATCACCTTTCCGGCGATCATTTTCTCGGCGCAGCCTTTCTTCAAGAACGCCTGGAGCGCACTGAAGGTCGGGCGCCTCAATATGGATGTGCCCATTGTCCTCGCTCTGGTTCTGGCGCTGGTGACCTCGCTTTGGGAAACCTCGCTGTCGGGGGAACATGCCTATTTCGATGCAGCGCTGACGCTGACCTTTTTCCTGTTGGCAGGCCGTTATCTGGACTATCGCACCCGTGCCGTGGCGCGGTCGGCAGCGCAGGAGCTTGCAGCGCTTGAGGTGCCCCGGGCGATCCGGCTTCTGGACGGTCAGGAATATGAGGTCCCTGTCGCCGATCTGGCCATCGGCGATCTGATCTTGGTGCGTCCCGGCGGGCGTATGCCGGTGGACGGGGAAGTGACCGATGGGCATTCGGAACTGGACCGGTCCCTGCTGACAGGGGAAACGCTGCCAGTCTTTGCTGGTCCCGGCACCGGGGTTTCGGCGGGTGAGGTGAACCTGACCGGGCCACTGACCATTCGCGCAACGGCGGTGGGGGAGGATACCTCTCTGCATCGCATGGCCGATCTGGTGGCGATCGCCGAGTCGGGCCGCTCGCGTTATACATCGCTGGCCGACAAGGCCGCCAAACTCTATGCGCCCGGGGTGCACATCCTGTCAGCGCTCGCCTTTGTGGGCTGGTATCTTTACACCTTTGATGTGCGCACGGCGCTGAACATCGCTGCGGCGGTTCTGATCATCACCTGTCCCTGTGCGCTGGGCCTTGCGGTGCCTGCGGTGACCACGGCGGCCTCGGGACGGCTGTTCAAGAAGGGCATGCTGATCAAGCATTCCACTGCGTTGGAACGGCTTGCAGGCGTGGATACCGTTGTCTTTGACAAGACCGGGACCCTGACGGCTGGCACACCCCAGTTGGTCAATCTGGACGAGATGGCGCAATCCGATCTGGAAATCGCGCTGGCACTGGCCGCGCCCTCAGCGCATCCGCTGTCGGTGGCGCTGGCACGTGCCGCGCGGGAGGCCGGGATCACTCCGGCTGAGGTTTCTGAGCTGAAAGAGGTGCCGGGCTACGGCACTGAAGGCATTTTCCAAGGCCGCCGCGTGCGGCTGGGCCGGGCGGCCTGGGTCGGCGCCGCGCAGGGCAGTCAGACGGCTGCCTGGCTTGATACCGGCGATGGCAATCCGCGCGGTTTCCTGTTCACTGATGCGCTGCGTCCCGGCGCGGCCGAAGCGGTGCGTGCGCTGCAGGCGGCGGGTAAGGACGTGTTACTGATTTCGGGCGATACCACCGGCGCGGTGGAGGCGCTGGCGAAGCGGCTTGGCATCGAAAAATGGGTGGCCGAGGCGCTGCCAGAGGATAAGGCTGGGCGCATCCGCATGCTTGCAGGGCAGGGGCGCAAGGTGCTGATGGTCGGCGACGGTCTGAACGACACTGCGGCCCTCGCGGCGGCGCATGTGTCGATCTCACCTGCCTCGGCGCTCGATGCGGCGCGCGTGGCCTCGGATATCGTGCTATTGGGGCAAGATCTGGAACCCATCGCCGATGCCTGCACCGTGGCGCAAAAGGCGATCCGCCGGATCCGCGAGAATTTCCGCCTTGCCACCCTTTACAACGTGATCGCGGTGCCTTTGGCTGTGGCGGGGCTGGCAACGCCCCTGATCGCGGCGCTGGCGATGTCCAGCTCTTCGATCACCGTATCGCTGAACGCGTTGCGCCTGAAATCCTGAGCTGAGAAAGTCCGCAAGATGAGCGTCCTGTCCTACCTGATCCCAATTTCGCTGATCCTGGGCGGGGCGGCGCTTGTCGCCTTTATCTACACCGTGCGGTCGAACCAGTATGACGATCCCGAAGGCGATGCTCGGCGCATCCTGAGCGATGAATGGGATGATCACCCGAAACCCTGACCCGTGGCGCTGTGCAGGATCACACAAAAGAAAAGGCCCCGTCGTCCGGGGCCTTTTTCGTTTCTGGTGGTCTGGTGCCTTGTCCCTTGCATGGGCAAGGGGGTCAGGAGGCGGGTCCCAATGTATCGCAGGTCACGTTGCGGGCCTGTAGGCGCCGACAAGCCAGTTCCGCGCTTTCCTTGCTCATGCCAAGGAAGTTGGCTTCAAACCCCAATCTGGATTTGGACACCTTGCGCAGCGAGCCATTGAGCGTTTCCATTTCCGACAGGGCCGTGCGCAGCAGGACCTTTTCCGCTTCATACCGGTTGGTGTAGCGGCCCACGTTGATACCCCAGTAGCGCCCCCCGGAGGTCGAAAGACGGGTGACAACAACCGGTTCCGGCTCGGCGGCGGTCTCTGCCTTTGCCAATCTGGCCGGGCGGGCGACGGGGCGCAGGCCCTTGAAGAAGGTCTTTACAGCCGTGCCAACGGTCGGTTTCTCGGCAGAGGCGGGAACCACTTTGGCTTCGGTGATTGCGGCTTCGACGCTGGCCTGCAGGATCTCGGGGTCGAGCTTGGGCGTCGATGCCACGGTATCCGCAGCGGTTTCTTCTGTGGTCTGGCTGGCTTCGGCGACCAGCACCGGCGCTGTATCTTCGGCAGGCTCGGTTGCGGGGCGCAGGCGCGGACGCAGGCTGGTTTGGACCCGGCCGCTGACGCGGATGGTCTTGCCTGCGGCGCCATCAGCCACCTGGATGTTCTGGTTGCCCACATAGGCGGGCATCGCCGGTTTGCGCAGTTTCGCGTGCGCCGGGGCACGGCGGAAGCCGAGGTCCAAAAGCTCTGCGACCTTGGCGTTGCGCGAGGTCGAGGATTTACCGCCGAACACGGTAGCGATCACTCGCTCGTTGCCGCGCTTGGCCGAAGCCACGAGGTTGAAACCGGCGGCGCGGGTATAACCCGTCTTGATCCCGTCAGCGCCCTTGTAGGCCGCCAGAAGGCGGCGGTTTGTGTTGGGCACGACGCGCACGCCGGCGTCGGTGGAGGTGCGCGAAAACAGGTTATAATACTCGGGGTAGTCATAAAGCATGTGACGTCCCAGGGTGGTCATGTCCCGGGCGGTGGACATATGGCCGCTTTCGGTCAGACCATGGGCGTTCTTGAAGGTCGTGCGGGACATGCCAAGCGCCTTTGCGGTGCGGGTCATGCGGCGGGCAAAGGCGGCTTCGGATCCGGCCAGAGTTTCGCCGATGGCGGTCGCGGCGTCATTGGCTGATTTCACTGCGGCGGCACGGATCAGATATCGAAATGCGATGCGCTGCCCCGAGCGAAGTCCGAGCTTGGAGGGCGGCTCGGAGGCAGCGTTGCTGCTGATGCGAACCTTGTTATCCAGCGATATTTCACCGTTCCGGACTGCTTCAAACGCGATGTAGAGCGTCATCATCTTGGTAAGCGAAGCCGGGTGCAGGCGTGTGTCGGCGTTGCGCGAGTGCAGCACCTCGCCGGTCCGGGCATCCACGACCATTGCCGCATAGGGGGCGGCGGTTGCCTGGGTAGGCGGAAGGCCCACCAACGCGACTGTTAGAACAACACCCAAGGCCCAAGCCATCTGCCGGGCGAATGCCCGCAGGGCGTGGGTCAGCGGAATACACCTGACCTGCACGATATCTGCCATTTTCTGCCTCTCGCCGCCGGTTTTCCGGCTGACTGTTCTACTTCTTTAACAAAACGGTAGCATGTGATGGCGCTGGAATAAACCATTTCCGTGACCGGTTCTGCAGCTGCGGCAGGTACATATACCGACATGTTGTAGCGGCTTTGAGTGCGTTGCCTAGATGTGCGTTTGGTTAAAAAAGTGTTGACCAAAAAGGTGGAAAATTGGGCGTCTGGCCCGCTTTGCAGCGCTGAAAAATCAGTCTAGGCGATGCGTTTCGGCAACAGGTTTTTGGCGCGTCGAGCTGTGTGGCTTGCGGGTTGAGTTCTATCCGATTTCCCGGATCAGATCCTGAAGGCAGCCAAGGTCCGAAATCTCGTGATACCGAGGGTGCCGCTCAGGTGCCTCGGCGTGCTCAACCTCCCAGATCAGCCCGTGCGGCACATAGGTGCCCCAGCCTCCGGCCTTGATCATCGGTACCACGTCCGAGCGCATGGAGTTTCCCACCATCATTGCCTGTGCCGCGCCGGTCCCGTGCCGCTCGAAGATATCGTGGTAGATCGGGGCGGTTTTTTCCGAAACGATTTCGACCCCATCGAACAGATCGCCCAGCCCCGATTGCGCCAGTTTGCGCTCCTGATCCAGAAGATCACCCTTTGTGATCAATACGATACGGTAGTCACCAGCCAGTTTCTCCACGGCCTCACGGGCATGGGGCAGCAGGTCGATCGGATAGGACAGCATCATCTGTCCGGCGACGATCAGCTCTTTGATGACGCTGGCCGGGACCTGTGATTCGGTGACATCTATGGCGGTTTCGATCATCGACAGGGTGAAGCCCTTCACGCCGTAGCCATAGCGTCCGAGGTTGCGCTTTTCCGCCTCCAGCAGCCGCGCGGCTAGCGCATCGGGACCCATGTCCTGCGGCGTATGATCCTGCAACAACTCGGCAAAACGCTCTTGCGTGACACGAAAAAAGCGCTCGTTGTGCCAGAGGGTGTCATCGGCATCAAAACCGATTGTCGTCAAATTGCGTGTCACTGAGGCCATACACTCTCTTTTCCTGCGCGGTCAAAACGCTATATATGCGATGAAACCAATCCAAGCACGACCGGAATAGAGACGCTATGCTGCTTCAGCCAGTGATGATGACGGACAACTCGGACGACGACAGCGATCTTGGTGTCCTGACCAAGACCCGGCCGAAAACCCAGCGACCGCCGCGCTACAAGGTTCTGCTGCTCAACGATGACTACACCCCGATGGAATTCGTGGTCATGGTGCTGGAACGGTTCTTTGGCATGACACACGCGCAGGCGTTTGAAATCATGCTGACCGTGCACAAAAAAGGTCTGGCCGTGGTTGGTGTTTTCAGCCACGAGATCGCCGAGACAAAGGTCGCGCAGGTGATGGATTTTGCCCGTCGCCATCAGCATCCGCTGCAATGCACCATGGAAAAAGAAGACTGAAGAGGTCCCGCTATGTCCGTTCGCCTGTCGCTCGCTCTTGAGACGGGCGGCTTTGCGGTGCCTGCAGAGGGCCGTATCGCCGTTTTCCACCCGCGCGCGGAGCACGATCTGTCGTGCCTGCCAAAGGATCAGCTGGTGCTGATCCAGCCGATGCGCGGTGAATACGATGCCTTTGCCGCGCAAGGGTACGATTGTCGCCCCGAATTGCCGGATGACATGCGGTTTGCCGCTGCCGTGGTGTTCCTGTCCCGCGCCAAGGCGCAGTCGCGGATGGCGGTGGCGCAGGCTTCGGCCCTGACGGACGGTCCGGTGCTGGTAGATGGGGCCAAGACGGACGGGATCGATTCCATCCTGAAGGAACTGCGCAAACGCATGTCCCCGTCCGAACCGGTGTCCAAGGCGCATGGCAAGGTCTTCTGGTTCGATGGCGGCGGTGATGCGCTGTCCGACTGGTTGCCGCCCGCAGACGGCGTTGAGGTTGAGGGCTTCGTGACCGTGCCGGGAGTGTTTTCCGCTGACGGAATCGATCCGGCCTCGAAACTACTGGTCGACGCCCTGCCTGCAAAACTTGGCCGTGCCGTTGCTGATCTCGGCGCAGGCTGGGGGTATCTGTCCCGGCAAATGCTGAGCCACCCTGAAATCGAAGAGCTACACCTGGTCGAGGCCAATCATGACGCGCTGTCCTGCGCGCGGGGCAACGTTGCCGATGACCGGGCGCAGTTCCACTGGGCCGATGTGCGCAATTGGAAGGCGCCGGGGCAGATGAACGCGGTGGTGATGAACCCGCCGTTTCATAGCGGCCGCAGCGCTGAGCCGGAGCTGGGGAAGGCCTTCATTTCCCGCGCTGCCGAGATGCTGACCGCCTCGGGGCATCTGTGGATGGTTGCCAACCGGCATCTGCCCTATGAGATCACCCTGTCAGAGCGGTTTGCCGCGGTCGAGGAAGCTGCCGGCGACAACCGGTTCAAGGTGCTGCACGCCAGCCGCCCCAAACGGCAGCGGCGTTAGGGCGGTAAGGTCACCCCGTATTGCAGGTTTTCAAACCGAATGGTCCGGTCTAGGCTCCGGCTCAGTTTTCACTACGCGACGCAACATTCTGGAGTGCCCGAATGTCCTTTTCGATTTCCGGCAAAACTGCCATCGTGACCGGCGCCTCAAGCGGGATTGGTCTGGCCATTGGCAAGCAGTTCGCGGATGCCGGTGCCAACGTCATGTTTGCCGACACCAACGAGGCGGCCCTGATCGCCGAACTGGGAGAGCAGGCCGACGAAAGCAACATCCGCTACTTCGCCGGGGATCTGCGCGAAAGGCTGACTATTGCCAATCTGTTGTCGGCGACCATCGATGCCTTCGAAGACGTGGATATCCTCGTCAACGGCGCCCGTCAGGTGGTCCCTAGTGACCCGCTGGACCCGAAGGATGAGTCGCTGGAACTGCTGCTGACCGAGAACCTGTTGCCGACACTGCGTCTATCGCAGCAGGCGGCGCGGCGGATGATCAAGCAGGGCGAGGGGCGCGAGCCGGGCGCTGCGCGCGGGGCCATCATCAACCTGTCGTCGATCGCGGCGCGGCGGACCCACCCCGATCTGATGGCCTATTCGGTGGCTTCGGCGGCGCTGGATCAGCTGACCCGGTCGCTCTCTGTCTCTTATGCGCCGCATGGGGTCCGGGTGAATTCCATTGCCTTTGGCTCGGTGATGAGCGCGTCGCTCAGGGGCACGCTCAAGGACAACCGCGCCTATCGTCAGGATATCGAAGATCACACACCGCTGGGCCGCATCGCCGCACCGACCGAGCTGACCGAAACGGCGCAGTTCCTTGCCTCGGACGCGGCCAGTTTCATGACGGGCCAGATCGTGACGGTCGATGGTGGTCGCACGCTGCTGGATTCCGTTGCCGCTCCTGTTCACTGATGAATTCCGGGGCTTGCTTGCGCTCACGCAGCGCGGCGTCCCACAAGTACCGAAAGACGCTCTGAGATGACTGCTGAAATGAAAGACGAAAAAGCCCGCGCCGCCGCCTGGTTCCGCACCCTGCGCGATGAGATCGTCGCGGCCTTCGAGGCGCTTGAGGCGAGCCATGACACCGGCCCCTTCTCGGATCAGGCGCCGGGCCGATTCGAGGTGAGCGAGACGAAGCGCACCGCGGATGACGGGTCGGACGCGGGCGGCGGGCTGATGAGCGTGATGCGGGGCGGCCGTGTCTTTGAAAAGGTTGGCGTCAATATCTCGGAGGTCTACGGCACGCTGGGCGAGCGGGCGCAGAACGCCATGGCGGCGCGCAAGGGCATTCCGGGCATGAAGGATGACCCGCGGTTCTGGGCCTCGGGCATTTCGCTGGTTGCGCATATGCAGAACCCGCATGTGCCTGCGGTTCACATGAACACCCGCATGTTCTGGACCCCGCATGCCTGGTGGTTCGGCGGCGGCTCGGACCTCAACCCTTGCATCGAGTATGCCGAAGATACCGCGCATTTCCACGCCCAGCAGAAAAAGCATCTCGACCCGCATGGCGCCGATCTTTATCCGCGCCTGAAGGAATGGGCGGATGAGTATTTCTACATCCCGCATCGCCACCGTGCGCGCGGGGTTGGCGGCATCTTCATGGATGATCGCTGCACTGGTGACTGGGAAGCGGATTTCGCCCTGACCCAGGACATTGGCCGCGCCTTCCTGCCAGCCTATCTGCCGCTGGTGGAAAAGCGCCGGGTTCAGCCTTTTGATGACAAGGACAAGGAGGCGCAGCTTGTGCATCGTGGCCTCTATGCCGAGTATAATCTGGTCTATGACCGGGGGACAAAGTTTGGTTTGGAAACCGGGCACGATGCTAATGCGGTTCTGATGAGCCTGCCACCGCTGGCCAAATGGGTCTGAGCGGCGCAGCAAACTGGCTCCGGGCATATCGGTTTCTGCGAAAAAATCCGAGGATGTAGTCCGCGCGAGCCAGAGGCGGGGCAAAAGACTGTGTTTGTTTGTGTGCGGAGGGATGATGCGGTTCTTTTTGATGTCGGCCCTTTGCCTTATGGCACTGGCTGCTTGCGGCACCCGGCCCGAGCCGGAGCGCCCGGCGCCGACCCAGCTTCCGTCCGATGCACAGCTGGCCCGGCTGGTGACCTATCCCCGGTTCGAGGACAGCGATCCGCATTCATGGGAGGGACGCACGCCCTACTCCTATGCCATTCACGGAATTGATGTGTCGCGCTGGCAGGGCGACATCGACTGGGACACGGCCAAGGCGGCAGGCGTCTCCTTTGCCTATCTCAAGGCGACCGAGGGCGGGGATCTGCTGGATCCGGAGTTCGGCGACAACTGGCGCGGCGCTGCACGGGCAGGGATGCCGCGCGGGGCCTATCACTATTTCTACTTCTGTCGCCCTGCGCGGGAGCAGGCGCGGTGGTTCATCCGCAACGTGCCGCGTGATGCAAAGGCGCTGCCCCATGTTCTGGATATGGAGTGGAACCACCACTCAAAGACCTGCAGGCATCGCCCCGATGGTGCGCATATCCGCTCTGAGGCGCGTAAGTTTCTGGATATTTTGGAGGCTCACTATGGCCGCCGCCCGGTCATCTACACCACGGTGGATTTCTTTGCCGAAACCGGCATCGGTCGACTGCGCGGCACGGAGTTCTGGCTGCGTTCTGTCGCCGGGCATCCGCGCCAGACCTATCCCAGCGCCTTCTGGCGGCTCTGGCAATACACCGGCACCGGGCGGGTGCCGGGGATCGATGGCGACGTGGACCTCAATGTGTTCCACGACAGTCCCGAAAGCTGGTTGCGCTGGTCCGGCCAGCTGGAACAGTAGGGCGCAGGATCAGGCTCGCCGCCAGCCTGCCTCGGCCAAGGCCTGACCATACCCTTTCGCGATGCGCATCTGCTCCCCCAGCCCCTTTTTCAGCAACAGGGCGTGCATGCGTCTGAGCTGCCAGCAGGGAACGTGCATTACCATGTGATGCTCCAGATGGTAGTTCACCCAATAGGGCGCCACCAGAAGCCGGGCGAGCGGGCCTGCGCGGGTGGTGCGCACGTTCTGCAGCGGGTTTTCGGATTGCTCGGTGGCGCCATGCTCGGCGATGTTGCGCACCCGCAGCACGAACTGGAACCAAGTGAGATAGGGCAGCAGCCAGAAGGCAAGCCCCCACCACCAGTCGCCAATCAGACTGATGAGCAGGGCAATGCCGAAAAATACCGGCAGTGCCCCCCAAAGGCGCGGCGCCTTGAAGCTTTGGGCGAAATCGGAGTTCGCTGCCTTGATCGCGTCGTCATCTCCGGCCAGCTGCAGGGACATGGCGATCTGGCCCAAAAGCTGTTTGATGCCGGTCTGCCCGGTCAGATCGCGGGTGAACTTGCGCCGCAGCGAGGCGCGGGAGGTGGGGAATTTCGACGACAGGACCAGATCGGGGTCCTTGTCCGTCTGGGTGAACCGGTGATGGGTCAGATGGTAATGCCGATAGGCGCCCAGATCCGCGAGAATGGGGCGACCGCAGAGCCAGTCCCCGGCAAGCTCATTCCAGCGGCGGGTCTTGAACAGCGCGTTATGGGCTGCCTCGTGCATCAGGATCGCCAGCCCCAGCTGGCGCGAGCCGATCACCATCACGGCGAGTACAAAGGTCAGAACATTGGGCCAGAGCGCGAAGAGCGCGATCGCCAGGGCAATCGTGCCCCAGCAGTGCAGTAGCAACCACAGTCCCATAGGATCCGATCGTTCCGCCAAAGGGCGAATTTCGTCAGAGCTGAGATATGTTTTTCCCGGTGTCATGCGTGTAGTCCTCCCAAGCCTCAGGCTTCCAGCAGAAGCGCAAACAGGTCAAGAAAACCGTGGCGTCAGGTCCGGGGCGGGGCGGTCAGCCGCGCCAGTCGAAGAAACCTTCCCCGGCCTGCTCCAGCAGTTTTGCCGCCATTTCACGGCCCAGCTCCGGTCCGTCCTCGATCGCGCAGGTCTGCGCATCCTGAAGGGCTTCGGAGCCATCGGGACGCAGCACTTCGCCGCGCAGGCGCAGGGTGGTGCCATCAAGCTCCGCAAGGCCCGCGATGGGCGTTTCGCAAGACCCGTCCAGCGCGGCCAGAAAGGCGCGTTCGGCGGCCAGACGCTGTGCGGTGACCCCATCGTGGATGGCCGCCAGCATATCACCGGCGCGGCTGTCGTCTGCGCGCCGTTCGATGCCAATGGCGCCCTGCGCCACGGCGGGCAGCATGTCGTCCGTGTCGATGCCGGTTGCGGGCACGTTCTCCATCGCCAGACGGTTCAACCCGGCCATCGCCAGGAAGGTGCATTCGGCCACGCCGTCGTCTAGTTTCTTCAGGCGGGTCTGCACGTTGCCGCGGAACTCCACCACTTTCAGATCGGGACGGCGGTTCAGCAATTGCGCGCGGCGGCGCAGCGAGGAGGTGCCCACGACAGAGCCCGGCGCCAGTTCGGTGATCGAGGACAGGCTCGGGGAGATGAAAGCATCGCGCACGTCTTCGCGCGGCAGGTAGCAATCCAGCACCAGACCCACAGGTTGCGCCACTGGCATGTCCTTCATCGAATGCACCGCGATGTCGATGGCGCCGGTCAGCATCGCTTCTTCGATTTCCTTGGTGAACAGGCCCTTGTTGCCGATCTCCTTCAGCGGGCGGTCTGCTGCGATCAGCGCCTGATTGTCACCGGTGGTTTTGATGACGACGATCTCGAAGGCCTCCTGCGGCAGCTCGAACGCGGCGGCCAGACGGTCGCGCGTCTCATGGGCTTGAGCCAGGGCCAGCGGCGAGCCACGGGTGCCGATCTTCAGGGGCGAAGCGGGGGAGGGCAGGTTCTGTGTCATGTCAGAACCTTTATTCGCGACATTATGCCGTGACAAGCATCGGCCTCACCACCCTTGACAATTTGCCGCTCAGCCTAGACCTCAGTACCCAAGAGAGAAGCGAGGGATCCCATGGCCGAACAGAAGAAACTGCTGCGCGCATTGGCAGGCGAAAAACAGCATGTGCCGCCGATCTGGATGATGCGTCAGGCGGGCCGCTATCTGCCGGAATACCGCGCGACGCGGGCCCAGGCCGGGGATTTCCTGTCGCTGTGCTACAATTCCGAACTGGCAGCCGAGGTCACCCTGCAACCGATCCGCCGCTACGGGTTTGATGCGGCGATCCTGTTTGCCGATATCCTGCTGGTGCCGCAGGCGCTGGGCGCGGATTTGTGGTTCGTCACCGGCGAAGGGCCGCGCCTGTCGACCATCACCACCGATGCGGATTTTGCCAAGCTTGGCCCGGTCAGCGACATCCACGAGACGCTGAACCCGATCTACGACACCTTGCGCATTTTGAAACAGGAATTGCCCAGCGAGACGGCTCTGATTGGGTTTGCCGGGGCGCCCTGGACCGTGGCGACCTATATGATCGCCGGACGCGGCACCCCGGATCAGGGGCCTGCCCATGCGTTGAAGGCAGAAAACCGTCCGCTGTTCGAGGCGCTTCTGACCCGCATCACCGAGGCCACCATCGATTACCTGTCGAAACAAATCGAGGCGGGCGCCGAAGTGGTGAAGATCTTCGACAGCTGGGCCGGATCGCTGAAAGGCGAGGATTTCCAGAAGTACGCGCTGGAACCCTGCCGCCAGATCACCGCAGCGCTGAAAGAGCGTCATCCCGGTATTCCCGTCATCGGTTTCCCGCGTGAGGCGGGCGACAAGTATATCGGTTTTGCCAAGGCAACAGGTGTCGATTGCGTAGCGGTGGATAATTCGGTGACCCCGGAATGGGTCGCTGAATATGTGCAGGTCGATGGTTGCGTGCAGGGCAACCTTGCCTCGCGTCACATGGTGACCGGTGGTCAGGATCTGATCGATGACACCCGCCGCATCGTCAACGCCCTGCGCGGCGGGCCGCATATCTTCAACCTTGGGCACGGGATCACCCCGGACGCCGACCCGGACAATGTGCAGCTGATGATCGATACGGTCCGCGAAGCCTGATCGTGCGTCGCGTTCAGCCAGTCAATATGTGAGCGAGAGTAATGGATTACAGCAAGCAAGGCGGCCAGAAACCGGGCCGCAACGAACCCCGCCACAGCGAGCATAACGCCAAGGGCACCGACAAGAACCCCTACAGCAAGCGCGAAACCAAGGCAGAGTTGCTGGCCCGCATGAAGAAGGCCGCAGCCGCCCAGAAGGACGGCTGAGCCGCGCCGTTCGGCCTTATTCGGTCAGGGTGCGGGCAATCAGCTCTTTCATGATCTCGTTCGACCCGCCGTAGATCTTTTGCACACGGGCATCGGCGTACATATTGGCGATTGGGTACTCCAGCATGTAGCCGTAGCCGCCGTGCAGCTGCAGGCATTCGTCAACCACATCGCATTGCATCTGGGTGACCCACCATTTCGCCATTGACGCGGTGGCGGCGTCCAGCTCTCCGCGCAGGTGCTTGGCGACGCAGTCATCCAGGAACACGCGGGCGATATGGGCGATGGTCTTGGCCTCGGCCAGCTTGAATCGGGTGTTCTGCATCTCGATCAGCGCCTGACCAAAGGCACGCCGCTCTGAGGTATAGGCGATGGTATCCTCCAGCGCCTTCTCGATCACGGCGGCGGCGCCAAGCGCGATCACCAACCGTTCCTGCGGCAGCGCCTTCATTAACTGATAGAACCCCTGTCCCTCGATCCCGCCAAGAAGGTTCTCGGGCGGCACGCGCACCTCGTCAAAGAACAGCTCTGATGTGTCCTGACTCTTGAGGCCCAGTTTCTCGAGGTTGCGACCCCGTGCAAATCCTTCGGCGCCCTCGGTTTCCACCACCAGAAGCGAGATCCCCTTGGCGCCCTGCGTGGTATCGGTTTTGCAGACAACGATGATCAGATCCGCCTGCTGACCATTGGTGATGAAGGTTTTGGAGCCGTTCAGCACGTAATCGTTGCCGTCGCGCAGGGCGTTTGTCTTGATGTTCTGCAGGTCCGACCCGGTGCCGGGTTCGGTCATGGCGATGGCGCAGACCATTTCGCCGCTGGCCATCTTGGGCAGCCAGCGCTGTTTCTGATCTTCGGTGCCATAATCAAGGATATATCCCGCGCAGATCTGGCTATGGACGGAATTGCCAAAGCCGGAAAACCCGGCGGCGCGGAACTGTTCGGTGGTGATTACCGCCTCGTGCCGGAAATCGCCGCCCATGCCGCCGTATTCCTCGGGGACCGATGCGCAGAGGAGGCCGAATTCCCCGGCCTTGTTCCAGAACTCCCGGTCGATATGGCCCTGCTTCTGCCAGCGTTCCTCGTGCGGGGTCATCTCGGCGGTGAAAAAACTGCGGCAGCTGTCCTGCAGCATCGCCAGTTCGTCCGTCATCCAGGGGGAGCTATGCGCTGTCATGGGGTCAATCCTTCTTTCGGCCAAGCTCGGCCAGAATTTCATCTGCGTGTTGTCCCCGTGCCGGGCTGGCAGGCGGGGTCCAGTCGGCTGCGTCCGAGAACCGCGGGGCAGGGGCGGCCTGAAGCGCGCCATGTGCCTCCACCCAGGTGCCGCGGGTGTTCATAGGATGGGTCAGCGCCTCGCCGGGGCTGAGGACAGGCGCGACGCAGGCATCGGTGCCCTCAAAAATACCTGCCCAGTGATCGCGGGGCTGGCTGGCAAAGATCCCGGCCAGACGCCCGGTCAGCGCGGGCCAGAGTGATTTGTCAAACTGACGCTGGAAATCGGCATCCTCCGCAAGATCCAGCAATGACAGGAACTGGACGTAAAACTTCGGCTCAAGACATTGCACCGACATGAAACCACCATCGGCGCAGGCGTAGGTGCGGCTCCAGTGCGGGCCATCAAGCAGGTTCTGCCCGCGCGCATCGCCAAAGTTCCCGGCCTGACGGATGCTCATCAGGAGGTTCATCATATGGGCCGAGCCGTCATAGATCGCCGCATCGACGACGCAGCCTTCGCCGCTGGTGCAGGCGCGCAGGATTCCGGCCAGCATACCCGCCACCAGATACATGGCGCCGCCGCCGATATCGCCGACTAGCGTGGCTGGTGTCAGCGGTGAATCGCCGGGATTTGACCCGTACCAAAGCGCGCCAGACAGGGAGATGTAGTTGAGGTCATGCCCCGCTGCATGGGACAGGGTACTGTCCTGGCCCCAGCCGGTCATGCGGCCAAAGACGAGGGCCGGGTTCACCGCATGGCAGGCCTCGGGGCCGATGCCGAGTTTTTCCATCACGCCGGGGCGGAAGCCTTCGATCAGACCGTCGGCACTTTCCACCAGCGCCATGAAGGTCTTGATGTCTTCGGGGGCCTTCAGATCCAGCTCGATCGATCGCTTGCCGCGGTCCAGTACCGAACGCTCCGGCATGCCGGGGGTGACACCGCCGCCTTTGCGGTGGATGCAGATCACATCGGCGCCCATGTCGGCCAATGTCATCGCCGCGAATGGGCCGGGGCCGAGGCCTTCGACCTCAATGATGCGGGTGCCTTCCAGCATTTATGTCGTCTCCCGTAGTAACACCCGCCCCGGTGTGGGGCGGGCCAGTGCGCTGTTTCTGAATGTCGCGTGGGTCAGGTGCCGGACAGGCCACCGCCCACGATCAGGGTCTGGCCCGAGACGTAGTTGCTTTCGGGGATGCAGAAGAGGTAGACGCCGCCGGCGGCCTCTTCGGGCGTACCCGCACGGCCCACGGGGATCATCATCTCCATGCCCTGCACCAGTTTCTTGGGGATGCCGATGCCGATCTTGTTGCCCTCGACCTCGATCGATTTCTTTTCGTCCGTGGCCTCGGTCAGGCGGGTGGAGATCATGCCAAAGGCCACCGCGTTGACGTTGACCTTGAAGCGGCCCCATTCCTTGGCCATCGTCTTGGTCAGGCCGATGACGCCGGATTTCGCGGCGGAATAGTTCGCCTGTCCGGGATTGCCACCGGTGCCCGAAATCGACGAGATATTTACCACCTTGCGGAAGACCTCGCGGCCCTCGGCAGCCTCGGCTGCTGCGGCTTGCGTGATAAAGGGCGACGCCGCGCGCAGGATCTGGAAGGGCGCCTTCAGATGCACGTCGATCATGGCATCGAACTGTTCGTCGCTCATCTTGCCGATGAAGCTGTCCCAGGTGTAGCCGGCATTGTTGACGATGATGTCGATGCTGCCGAACTTGTCGATCCCGGCCTGGATAAAATCATCGGCAAAGCCTGCCGCCGTGACTGATCCGGGAATGGCCAGCGCCTTGCGGCCCATCGCTTCGATTTCGGCAACGACGGCGTTTGCGGGTTCCGCGTCCAGATCGTTCAGCACCACATTGGCGCCGTCCTCGGCCAGTTTCAGCGCGATGGAACGGCCGATACCGCGTCCGGCGCCAGTGACATAGGCGGTCTTGCCTGCAAGTTTGCTCATCTCTTCAGTGTCCTTTGTCGTTATGGCAGCTCAATCAGGGCGGTCCCGGACAGTTTGACCTCACCGTTCTGATCGGCGGCCTCAATCTCAAGCGCCACCAGATTGCCGTCGCGTTTCTCCACCACCTTGCCGGTGCAGGTGATCACCGCGTGAACCTGAGTGATCGCCACGAACCGGGTGGTGAATTCGCGCAAGGCCGATTGCGGCACCCATCCCGTCAGCAGGCGCCCCAAATAGGCCATGTTCAGCATGCCATGGGCAAAGACGTCCGGCATTCCTGCGCGTTTGGCGAAGTCGATGTCGATATGGATCGGGTTGTGATCGCCCGAGGCGCCGGCAAACAACGCCAGCGTGGTGCGGGTGATTTCCTTGGTGGTGAGGGGCGGCAGCTGATCGCCCACATTGATCTCTGCATAGGTTGGCATGGTCATTGCGGATGCCTCACGATCACGGTGCGGGTCATGCTGCCTGCGTCTTCGCCGAGCTGGTTGGTAGCCGAGGTTTTCAGATGCACGAACTCCATGGCGCCGCCTTTCTTGGCGTAGATGTCAGTGACCTTGCTCACCAGGGTAATGGTATCCCCGGCGCACATCGGCGCGCCATAGGTAAAGGCCTGCTCACCATGAAGGACCTTTGCGATGTCGATCTTCAAGAGCGTGATGAAATAGAACGGATCTTCGCGGTCCAGATCCAGCGAGAACAGGTAGGTGGGCGGCGCCAGCAGTCCACGATAGCCCGCCGCCTTCGCGGCCTCCTCATCCAGATAGACGCGGTCGCTCTGGCCGGTTGCGCGGGCAAAATCCCGCAACCGGCCTTTCTCCACCGTGACCGCATAGGGATCGGTCACGTGGCCGATGTAAGAGGTGTCGATCATCGCCGCCTCACTGCGCCTGATACATGGTGACGACGCAGGCGCCGCCAAGGCCGAGGTTGTGCTGCAGCGCCGTGCGGGCGCCTTCGACCTGCGTGCTGCCTGCGGTGCCGCGCAGCTGGCGGGTCAGCTCGTAACATTGCGCAAGGCCGGTCGCGCCAAGGGGATGTCCCTTGGACAAAAGCCCGCCCGAGGGGTTGGTCACATATTTGCCGCCATAGGTGTTGTCGCCATCGGCGATGAACTTGGATGCGCCGCCTTCGGGGCAGAGGCCAAGGCCTTCGTAAGTGATCATCTCGTTATGGGCGAAACAGTCGTGCAGTTCGACCACGTCGACGTCTTCAATGCCGATGCCGGTTTGCTCCTGCACCTGTTTCGAGGCGGCTGCCGTCATGTCGTAGCCGACGACCTTCATCATGTCGTGGGCGTCAAAGGTGCTGGCGTAATCGGTGGTCATCGCCTGGCCCGCGATGCGCACGTTGGTGTTCAGCCCGTGTTTCTTGGCATAGGCCTCGCTGACCACGACCGCCGCCGCCGCGCCGCAGGTGGGCGGGCAGGCCATGAGGCGGGTCATCACGCCTCCCCAGATGGTGGGGCTTTCTAGCACATCCTCGGGCGACAGCTCATTTCGGAACAGGGCCAGCGGGTTGTTCACCGCATGGCGGCTCGCCTTGGCGCGGATGCGCGCGAGGTCCAGCATGGAAGAGCCGTATTTCTCCATGTGCGACTTGCCCGCACCGCCGAAATAGCGCAGCGCCAGCGGGATCTCGGGCTGGCCGACCAGATCGTCGGTTTCCGCGTCAAAGGCATCGAACGGGCTGGGCCGGTCATCCCAGTGCGAGGTCAGTGCGCCGGGTTTCATATGTTCAAAGCCAAGCGCCAGCGCCACATCGACAACACCCGATTCCACCGCCTGACGCGCCATGAACAGGGCAGTCGAACCGGTCGAGCAGTTGTTGTTGACGTTCATCACCGGAATTCCGGTCATGCCAACCTTGTAGAGCGCCGCCTGGCCACAGGTGCTGTCCCCATAGACATAGCCCGCATAGGCCTGCTGCACGGCGTCATAGGGCAGGCCCGCGTCCTGCAGCGCATCGCGCACGGCGGCAGCGCCCATTTCGGTATAGGGTTCATTCTGGCCGGGTTTGGCGAATTTGGTCATACCCACCCCGGCAACCATCACATGTGCAGACATTGGCTCTCTCCCTTGCGCGAGTCGGAATTACACTTCCGGGTTACTTTCGGTTCGGGCTGGGCAAACTGTCAAGAAGAGTGTAACTGATGAGTGTAATTACCGGGCGTCAATAGATCAGGCCTCGCGTGGGGCAGGCCGGGGGAAGAGCGGCGATGGGCAATAAAACCTGGACGAAAACGGCAGACAGCCGCAGTGCGCAGCGCGAGATCAAACGCCGCGCAGTGCTGATGGCCGGTGCGCGCCTGTTCAACGATCAGGGTTATGAGCAGACCTCGCTTGAGGATATCGCCGCCGCGCTCAACATCACCAAGCGCACGATCTACTATTATGTGCAAAGCAAGGAGGACATCCTGTTCGGTTGCCACCAGCTGAGCCTGGAATTCCTGGGCGAGGTGATGGAGATCAGCCGAGATGACAGCCTGCCAGTGGCTGAGCGGATTTCGCGACTGATCCGCGGCTATTGCGAGTGGGTGTCCACCGATCTTGGTGCCAGCCTGGCCATGGTGCGGGCGCACAGCCTGTCGCCCGAGCGGCGCGAGGCCCTGCATGAGGGTAAAGCGCGGGTGGATTTTCAGCTGCGGATGCTGATTGAGAAGGGTATTCGCGAAGGCGTCATCCGCCATTGCGATCCGCGTCTTGTGGCGGCCGGGGTGTTTGGCGCGCTGAACTGGATCCCTTTCTGGAACCGCACTGACCGGCCGGTTCCCCACGAAGAAATTGCCGAACAGTATCTTGCAATGATCCTGAATGGTTTGCTGCCAGGCGCCGGGGGCAGCAAGCGCTGATCGGTGTCAGGCGCTGTCGCCCAATTGTTTGCGAAAGGCGCGCGGCGGCATGCCGGTGCCCTTGGTGAAGACGCGGCTGAAATGGGCGGGATCGCTGAACCCAAGATCATAGGCGATCTGCGCCGCGCTGAGCGACGTGTAAAGCAGCATCCGCCGGGCTTCGCGCAGCATGCGTTCATTCACCAGATGCGATGCGGACTGGCCCGTGACCTGATGCACGATCCGGTTCAGATGGGTCGGGGAGACGGCGAGATCGCGTGCATACTCCGCCAGCGGGCGGCGGCTGCGGAAATGTTGCTCTACGAGGGTTTCAAAGCGGGAAAAGATCGGGTTGCCACCATTCTGACGGTCGCCGCCCTCAGCTGTGTGAATATGGCGGGCGACAAGGGCGGTCAGGGTTCCGGCGAGCGAACGCAGCAGCTGAGCGCGGGCAAAATTCTGGCCGTGGTATTCCTGATAAAGCGTTTCGGCCATGCTGCGCAGGTCGGGCGGCAGCGGCAAAACGCAGGCATGATCCAGCGGGCCGCGCACGCCTTCGCCGCTGCGGATGCAGTGATCAACAAGGTCTGAGGGCAGGGTGACAACCCAGCCGCTGGTCTCTGGTTCGAACGTGTAACCGTGAACAACCCCGCGCGGTATATTGACGAAACAGGGGGCGGGCAGGGTATGGGCGCCGCCGTCCAGGTCCACCACGCCGCCGCCACTGGTCATGAACAGCACCTGATGCAGCCGGGCGTGCCGGTGCGGTGACAGCTGCCAATCATGCTGCTCGGAGCGGGAGCGGATCGTCTCCACATGCAGCACGTCCGCCAGTTCATCGGTTTCCCCGAACAGGTTGTAGCTGCGGATCTGAAGAGCGCTGGTCATGTGCGAAATGTACAAGAACTTGCGCGCATGGTCCATTCGCAAAACCCGGACCCCGCGTCATATTGCCCGTCACCATGAAACGGAGACGCGCTTATGACCGTGCAGAAAACCCAAGTCGCAATCATCGGAGGCGGTCCTTCGGGCCTGCTGTTGTCGCAGCTGTTGCACCGCAAGGGGATCGATAGCATCGTACTGGAACGGCAATCCCGCGACTATGTGTTGAGCCGGATCCGGGCAGGTGTGCTGGAGCATGGTTTCGTCAATCTGATGCGCGAAGCCGGTTGCGGAGCGCGCATGGATGCCGAAGGCGAGGTGCACGAAGGTTTCTATATCGCCCATCAGGGGCGCAACGACCGTATCGATCTGGAAAAATATGCAGATGGCGCCACGGTCATGGTCTATGGCCAGACCGAGGTGACGCGTGATCTATATGCCGCCCGCGATGCCATGGACGGGGTGGTCATTCACGAGGCCGCCAATGTGCAGCCGCATGATCTGAAGTCCGAAAGCCCCTATATCACCTACGAAAAAGACGGATCCGAGCACCGGATTGACTGCGATTTCATCGTCGGCGCCGACGGGTTCCACGGGGTCAGCCGCAAATCTATTCCCGGCGATGTGTTGAAGGAATACGAAAAGGTCTATCCCTTTGGCTGGCTGGGCATTCTGTCGGAAACCAAGCCCGTCTCGCCCGAGCTGATCTATGCCCGTCACGAGCGTGGCTTTGCGCTTTGCTCGATGCGCAGCCAGGTGCTGAGCCGCTATTACATTCAGGTGCCACTGACGGATAAGCCCGAGGACTGGTCGGATGATGCTTTCTGGGCAGAGCTGAAGAGCCGCCTGCCTGAGGATGTGGCCGCTGGGCTGGAAACCGGCCCGTCGATCGAGAAATCCATCGCGCCGCTGCGCAGTTTCGTGGCCGAGCCGATGCGCTATGGCAATCTGTTCCTGGCCGGGGATGCGGCGCATATCGTGCCGCCCACCGGGGCCAAGGGGCTGAATTCGGCGGCGTCGGATATCTACTATCTCTACCATGGCTTTATGGATCACTACCTCAATGGCGACAGCGCCGGGCTGGATGGCTACTCGGAAAAGGCACTGGCCCGGGTCTGGAAGGCAGAACGGTTCAGCTGGTGGATGACCAACCTGTTGCATCTCTTCCCGGATGCGCAGGAAGTGGATCAGCGCCTGCAGTGTACCGACCTTGATTACCTGTTCTCTTCGGATGCGGCGCAGGCTTCGCTCGCCGAAAATTATGTGGGCCTGCCCTACTGACGTCGCGTTCGCCCGGCTAGGTCTTAGCCTCCGGGCGTGCTTTCCTCCCTCGGGAATTGAGGGAGGAAGAAATGACGACAGTTGCCTATGAAAAAGACGGCCGGATCGCGCGCATCACGCTGAACCGGCCGGAGACCATGAACGCCATCGACGACCAGATGCCGCGGGATCTTGCGGCGGCCGTCGCGCGCGCAGATGCGGATCCGGGCGTGCACGTCATGGTGCTGTCCGGCGCGGGGGATGCCTTTTGCGCTGGCTATGATCTGACCTTTTATGCTGAGGGCAACGGGTCGGGTGAGGCCACCCAGCCGATGCCGTGGGATCCCATCAAGGACTACCGGTTCATGTGGGAAAACACCCAGCATTTTATGTCGATGTGGCGTGCGGTGAAGCCTGTGGTCTGCAAGGTGCACGGTTTTGCGGTCGCGGGCGGATCGGATATCGCGCTGTGCGCGGATATGACGATCATGGCCGAGGATGCGCAGATCGGATACATGCCCGCCCGTGTCTGGGGCTGCCCGACCACGGCGATGTGGGTCTATCGACTTGGCGCCGAGCGGGCCAAGCGGATGCTGTTCACCGGTGACAAGATTTCGGGGCGCGAGGCAGCCGATATGGGACTGGTGCTGAAGGCGGTGCCAGCAGAGCAGCTGGACGATGCGGTAGAGGAGATGGCGGCCCGCATGGCCACGGTTCCGATCAATCAGCTGGCCATGCAGAAAATGGTGATCAACCAGGCGATCGAGCAGACCGGTTTGATGCAGACCCAGCGGCTGGCGACGGTATTCGATGGCATCACTCGCCATTCTCCGGAAGGTATCGCTTTCAAGGAACGTTCCGAGGAAAAGGGCTGGAAACAGGCGGTCTGGGAGCGTGATGAGGGCACATACGACTGGACCCGGCAGGAGGAAATCCCGAAGGGCAACCGGTAACGGCCGGGCGCCATGCCCTGGGGGGGCACGGCGCGGCGGCGCAATAGAGTGCGGTTTGGCGTCAGCCGGGCTGCATGGCTGGTGCGGGAGCCGTCCAGGCCGCGGTCAGGCGACGGCGAGCGACCTGAGGCGCTTCGGCCAGATCCAGCATCGCCACCGCGAAATCCGCATAGGTGATCTGCGACTGGCCCTCTGCGTCGGTGACCAGCGTATCGGTACCAAATTCATAGTGGCCGGTCCGTGGCCCAGGCAACAGCATCGCGGGCGGGCGCAGGCAGGTCCAGGTGGCTGCTGTGTCCTGTTCCAGAAGCGCGTCCTGATCGGCGCAGGCCTGCGCGATGGGGCGCACTGCGTCCGGCAGGAAATCGGGGGCACTCAGAACCGTGTGGCCACTGCCATCAGCCAGTTTCAGGAGCGCCGCGCCGCCAGTGATCAGCGCGGGGATCCCCGCTGATGCAGCCGCGTTCAGCGCGGCGCGGGTGAGGGGAACTAACTCATCTTCGTGCCCTGCAGCGGGGCGCAGGGCGCTGATTACCAGATCATGTCCGGCTGCGGCATCCGCTGCCGCGTCGGGCTTGCCGAGAAGGTCGAGCGACAGGGCGTTGACGCCGGTGGGCAGGGGGCCAAGGCGGCTGGTGTCCCGGGCCACGGCCGTAACATGGTGGCCGCGGCTCACGGCTTCGCGCAAGGTCGCGCTTCCGACATCGCCGGTGGCGCCGAAGAGAATGATTTTCATGACGGATCTCCTTTTTGTCTCGTTGTCGAGATATATTGCGGAAATCTTGACGTCAAGATAAACGCCGACCAAAGCAGCCTGCTCCCTTTGCACAGCTCCTGTGCAGTGTCTCAGTCGCTGGATTTTGCCTCGTCGCTATAGCGCATCAGAACCGTCCGGTGGTTTAACTCCTGTCCGGTGTGCCGGTCGGTCACCACCGGTTCGATCTCCTCGCCGCCGTCCCTGAGGATAAAGGAGAGGGGAGAGGGGGCCTCGCTGGGAAGATTGCTGCGCGCCCAGTCCTGTAAGGCGAGCATCACCGGGGCAAAGGCCTTGCCCGATTCGGTTAGTCGGTATTCGTGACGCAGGGGGCGTTCCTGATAGGGGCGGCGCTCCAGCAGGCCCATCGCCTCAAGCCGTTTCAGCCGTTCGGCGAGCAGATGCCGAGTGATCCCTAGGCTTTTCTGGAAGTCGTCGAACCGGCGCACACCCAGGAAACATTCCCGCAAAATCAAAAGGGTCCAGCGGTCGCCCACCACCCCCATCGCCCGCGCCACCGGGCAGGCGGCTTCTTTCATGTCATGCCATTTCATGAGGCAGTTCTAGCATGGATTGACAAGGTTCTCAAATAGAACTGATAATGAGTTCTAAATAGGAACTAACTATTGCGGCAACTACGCAGACCCCACGAAATCCCGGGCTGCAGCCGCCGCGCCCCGACATCAGGAGGACCTGCCATGGTCAGTGTCACATCGAATGCAACGCTCAAACGCCGCCCATCGCCCTCCCTGGCGATGCTCCAGCGGGCATCGGGCATGTTGGAGGCTATTTCTCCGGCGGCGGCCTCTTTCGTGCTGGCGACGCTGTTCACCCGGCCAAGACGGCAAAAGTTGCCGAAACGGGAGCGGGACTGGCTGCTGGCAGCGGCTGCGCGGCCCCTGCGGCTGCAATCGGGTGTCGAGATTCCACTTTATGAATGGCGCGCGACGCCACGTGGCCATGGTGTCCTGGATGAGGCGCCTCTGCCGACCATCCTGTTGGTACATGGCATGTCGGGCCGGGCCGGGCAGCTCGGCGGTTTCGCGGCGCCACTGGTCAAGGCCGGGTTCCGGGTCGTGGCCTTTGACGCGCCGGGCCACGGGGCAGCTCCGGGGCGTCGCAGTTCGTTGCCGGAAATGCTGTGGGTAACCGAGGAGGTCGCGGCGCATCTGGGGCCGTTGGCCGGGATTATCGCCCACTCCAATGGCGCGGCAGCCACGGTGGCTGCACTGTCGCGGGGACTCCGGGTGCGACGGGTTGCGCTATTGGCGCCGCCGACGGATCTGGCGGCCTATCTGGGTAAGATCGCCCGGCTTTTGGGCTTTGGGCCGAAGGTGGCAAAAGGCGCGCAGACCCTGCTGGAAAAACGCTATGGTCTTCCATTCGATGCGCTGCGCGGCACCGATCTTGCCCGCGGATTGGCGCAACCGTCCCTGATTGTGCATGACAATGCGGACCGTGTGGTGCCGACCTCGGAAGGGCGTGCCTTGGCGGACAGCTGGCCGGGGGCGCGGTTGCATGTGACCGCGGGGCTGGGACATGGCAAGATCCTGCGGGATGACAGTGTGATCGCCCGGGTTGTCGAACATCTGACACCTGAGGTCGCGTCGGTCGAAGAGGAGTGATCAGGGGGTGCCCTTTGCACCCGCGTGACGCTTCCGTCTTGGCAGACGGCAGGGTGGCGGCTAGGTCTGTAAGGGATAAGAGACTGCCGACACCCGGCCATAACGGAGGACCCGCCATGCAGATGAGTGATCAGAAGGAAATTGCCGCCCCGCCGACCGAGGTCTACGCCGCGCTGCTGAACCCCGAGGTGCTGAAAGCCTGCGTGCCTGGCGCCACCGAGGTAACGGGCTCCCCGGAGGAAGGCTTCGAGGCTTCGGTTACCCAGAAGGTCGGCCCGGTCAAGGCGACCTTCAAGGGGCAGGTGACCCTGTCGGATCTGGTTCCAGGCGAAAAGCTGACCATCGCCGGTGAAGGCAAGGGCGGCGCGGCCGGATTTGCCAAGGGCGGCGCAAAGGTGAGCCTGGAACCCTCTGATGGCGGCACCATGCTGAGCTATGAGGTCGAAGCCAAGGTCGGAGGCAAGCTGGCGCAACTGGGCAGCCGGATCATCGACGGCTTTGCCAAGAAGATGGCCGATCAGTTCTTCGTCAACCTGCAGACTCATCTGGCGCCCGAAGCGGAAAACGCTGGGGAAGACGGCGCCGAGGATGGCGGCGAAGAGGGTGAAGGCAAAAAAGGCTGGTTCAAGAAAATGACGGGCGGCTAAGGGGCGGCTGATCGGCGCCTGACCGTAGCCTTTCTCTCTGCGCTGGCGCACATGCAACTGCGCGCCTGACCACTGGTGGCTGGATCAGTGGCTGGATAGCCTGCGCTCAACGAAAATATGGGGAGAGGCCATGTCAGCGATCCTGTCTATACGCGATCTGCGCAAGACCTACGAAGGTGGGTTCGAGGCGCTGAAAGGGGCCTCTCTGGAGATTGAAGAGGGCGAAATCCTTGCCTTGCTCGGGCCGAATGGCGCGGGCAAGACAACCCTGATTTCAACCGTCTGCGGTATCACCACGCCCACATCAGGCAGCGTCACCGTCGCTGGGCATGATATCCTGCAGGAATTCCGCGCGGCGCGTCGGCTGATCGGGCTGGTGCCGCAGGAAATCAATCTGGAACCGTTTGAAACGGTCTGGAACGCGGTGCGGTTTTCACGCGGCCTGTTCGGCAAGCCCAAGAATGACGCGCTGCTGGAGGAGATCCTGAAGAAGCTATCCCTCTGGGACAAGCGCAAGAGCCAGATCAAGGAACTGTCGGGCGGCATGAAACGCCGGGTGCTGATCGCCAAGGCGCTAAGCCACGAGCCGCGCGTGCTGTTCCTGGATGAGCCCACCGCCGGTGTCGATGTGGAACTGCGCAAGGACATGTGGGAGGTGGTGCGCGAGCTGAAGGCCGATGGCGTCACCATTATCCTGACCACCCATTACATCGAAGAGGCCGAAGCCATTGCCGACCGGATCGGGGTGATCACCAAGGGGCAGATCCTGCTGGTGCAGGAGAAGGCTGATCTGATGGCGCAGATGGGCCGCAAGCAGCTGGAAGTGCAGCTGACATCGCCGATCACCGAAGTGCCCGAGGCGTTGGCAGCGCATGGGCTGGAACTGGGCGCGGACGGGCGGTCACTCATCTACAGCTACGACACAAGGGGCGAGCGGACCGGCATCACCGCGCTGCTCAACGATGTGGCTGCGGCCGGGCTGGTGCTGTCAGATGTGGTGACACGCCAATCCAGCCTTGAGGATATCTTTGTCGGTCTTGTCGCGGGAGAAGAGTCATGAACTGGACGGCGGTTGCATCAATATATCGCTTTGAAATGGCGCGCTTCTTTCGCACGCTGATGCAAAGCTTCCTGTCGCCGGTCCTGTCGACCTCGCTTTATTTCGTGGTCTTTGGCGCCGCCATTGGTAGCCGCATCGACGAGGTCGAGGGCATCGCCTATGGCGCCTTCATCGTGCCGGGGCTGATCATGCTGAGCGTGATCACGCAGAGCATTTCGAATGCCTCCTTTGGGATCTATTTCCCCAAATTCATCGGCACGGTTTACGAGCTGTTGTCGGCGCCGATCAATTTCCTTGAGATTGTCCTCGGCTATGTCGGGGCGGCCGCGACCAAGGCGCTGTTCATTGGGGTGGTGATCCTGTGCACGGCCTCGCTGTTCGTAGATCTGTCCATCGCGCACCCTTTTGCCATGGTGCTGTTCCTGCTGCTGACGTGCCTCAGCTTTGCGCTGTTGGGCTTCATCATCGGGATCTGGGCGAAAAACTTTGAACAGCTGCAACTTGTGCCGTTGCTGATCGTGACTCCGCTGGTGTTTCTTGGCGGATCTTTCTACTCGATCTCGATGTTGCCGCCGATCTGGCAAAAGATCACCATGTTCAATCCGGTGGTCTATCTGATCTCGGGCTTCCGCTGGTCCTTCTTTGGCACCGCAGATGTCCCGGTCGGGACCAGCCTCTTGGCCATCGGTGGTTTTACCTGCCTGTGCCTTGCGGTGATCTGGTGGATTTTCAAAACCGGCTGGCGCATCCGGTCTTGATCGCTGGGCGATACAGCGCAGGCAGGCGGGCCGCAACATTCGGACGTTTGCCCGGGGTGGTGCGTTGCAAAATTGCCTGCGCACAGGTGCTTTTTCCCTTTGCGGTCGTTTCCCTGCCCCGGGGACCTTGTTTCGGGGCGGGGGGCATTCTACATCGGCGCCATGATCCTGCGCATACCCTTTGTCAAAAAGCCGCCTCTTGTCTCTGTGGTCCGCCTGTCCGGCGCGATCGGAATGCCGGGACGCGGCAGTCTGAGCGATGCGGCGTTGGCCCCTGTGCTGGAGCGTGCCTTTAGCAAGGGCAAGCCCGCTGCCGTCGCGCTGGAGATCAATTCTCCGGGCGGCTCACCGGTGCAAAGTTCGCTGATCGGCGCGCGCATCCGGCGCCTGGCCGAGGAAAAAGAGATCCCCGTGATCGCCTTTGTCGAGGATGTGGCGGCCTCTGGCGGTTATTGGCTGGCGGCCGCGGCGGATGAAATCTGGGCAGATGACAGTTCCGTCGTCGGTTCGATCGGCGTGATTTCCGCGGGCTTTGGTGCCCATGTACTGCTGGCCCGTCAGGGGGTGGAGCGCCGGGTCTACACGGCAGGCGAAAGCAAATCGATGCTGGATCCGTTCCGTCCTGAAAACCCCGAAGACGTGGCGCGCCTGAAAAGACTGTTGAACGACATTCACACCAATTTCATCCATCACGTGACCAGCCGTCGCGGCGATGCGCTGAGCAAGGATGAACCGCTGTTCACCGGCGAGGTCTGGCTGGCCCGGCGGGCAACCGAACTGGGCCTGATTGACGGGATCGCGCATCTGCTGCCGAAACTGAAGCAGCGCTACGGCGACAAGGTGCGGATCCGCCGTTATGGCATGAAACGCCCGTTTCTGAGCCGGTTCGGCATGCAGATGGCACAGGATGCCCTGGGTGGCCTTGAGGAACGCGCGGAATTCGCGCGGTTTGGCCTCTGACGTGCTGCTCAAAATCGTTTCCATTTTCCTGGTTGTTATGGCGGTTATGGCCATGTTCGGAAAGCTCCGGCTGCCCGGGCACAAGCAGCTGAAATCTGCGCGTTGCCCGTCCTGCGGACGCTTTAGGATTGGCAAAGGGCCCTGCGCCTGCGGAAAAGGAGGACCACGGCGATGATGCCTTGGTTGTATTGTGGACTGGGCCTGGTGATCCTGCTGCTGGCCGGGGACGCATTGGTGCGCGGGGCGGTGAACCTGTCGCTGCGCCTTGGCGTTCCGGCCCTGATCGTCAGTCTAACCATCGTGGCCTTTGGTACCTCGGCGCCGGAACTTCTGATCGCCATCAGCGCGGTTATGGAAGGTGCCGACGGCATTGCGATGGGCAACGTCGTAGGATCCAATACAGCCAATATCCTTCTAGTTCTGGGCGTGCCTGCGATCCTGATGCGGCTGGATACCAGCAAATGTGCGACGCAGAAGAACTATGTTTACATGCTCATCGCCTCGGTGCTGTTCATCGCGTTGGCTTTTGTCGGGGTGTTCACCCTGTGGTCGGGGCTGATCCTGCTGGCGGCGCTGGCGATTGTACTGGGCGGTGCATTCCGCGAGGCACGGGCACACCGGCGTAACCGGAATGGGAACGCGGAGGCAGCGGATGATCTGGAAGACATCGAGGAAGCCGACCCCGACATGCCGTTCTGGCGCATTGGTGTCTATCTCGTTCTGGGGTTGGTCGGCCTGCCACTGGGCGCGGATTTGCTGGTAGACAATGCCACGATCATCGCGCGGATGTATGGCATCAGCGAAACCGTCATTGGTCTGACGTTGGTGGCGATCGGAACCTCCCTGCCGGAACTGGCCACCACGGTCATGGCGGCGCTGCGGCGGCAGGCGGATGTCGCGCTGGGCAATGTCATCGGCTCCAACATGTTCAACCTGCTGGCCATCATCGGTGTTGCGACCTTTGTCGGGCCGATCTCGGTCGATCCCGAATTCCTGCGCTTTGACCTTTGGGTGATGCTGGCGGCCTCGCTGCTGATCTTTCCTTTTGTCTTTTTCAAGATGGACATCACGCGCCGGTGGGGTGGTCTCTTGACCGGGCTTTATGTGCTCTATCTGTGGGTTCTGCTCTGACCACAGAAGCAGGCAGGCAATCAGGGAGGCATCCATGCGGGCTTTGGTGACAGGAGCGGGCAAACGTCTGGGGCAGGCGATGGCCCTGAAACTGGCCCGGCAGGGGTTCGACGTTGCCGTCCATTACGCGACCTCTGAGGCTGAGGCGAAAGCCACTGCCGATGCGATACGGGGCTTGGGGCGGCGCGCTGAACTGGTGCAGGCTGATCTTCTGTGTGAGGCTGAAGCCGTAGAACTACTGCCTGCGGCTGCCAAGGCATTGGGCGGTCCGATCACCTGCCTTGTGAACAACGCCTCTATCTTCGAGCATGACAGTTTTGAAACCGCGACGCGGGAAAGCTGGGACCGGCATTTCGGCAGCAACCTGCGTGCTCCCTTCGTGCTGATGCAAGCGATGGCCGCACAAGAGGTCGAGCAGCCGTTTGATGAGAACAATGAGCCGCAGGCCTGGGGGCTGGTGGTCAACATGATCGATCAGCGGGTACGGCGGCTGACGCCTGAGTTCAGCAGCTACACGTTGGCAAAATCCGCCCTCTGGACGCTGACACAGACGGCGGCACAGGGGCTGGCACCCCGGATCCGGGTCAACGCCATCGGGCCGGGGCCAACCCTGCAGGGACCGCGCCAGAGCCCGCAGCAGTTCAACGATCAGCGGGCCAGAACCGTGCTGCAGCGGGGCGCCAATCTGGGCGATATCACGGCCGCACTAGGCTATCTTCTGGAGGCGCCAGCGGTTACCGGACAGCTGATCTGTGTCGATGGCGGGCAGCATCTGGCCTGGGAAACGCCGGACGTTGTCGGGCTTGAATAGCCCCTGCCGGACCGGTCTTTGCGAAAAGTTTTGCACCACCAGCGCGATGATCACAAACCCGTTACAAAAGTGTCTTTGTTTTCAAAACCTTGTCAGGCGTCGGAAAATTTTCAGAACAAAATCAAGATCTTATATATCCGCCTAAATTTTAGGCATTCATCCAAAACCGGTCGAAAACAAGGGAAATCGCTGGATAGCCCGAAGATATCTTCACACTTATCCACAGGAGTGGTGGATTTGTCCGCTCTTGAAACAGGCTGGGAAACATTGCAGCGACATGCGTAGAATCATATGTGTCAGGACATGATTGATCAGACATCAGATGCATCGCCCGCGGAACCGCCGCGCAGCGGTTATGCCGTCATTCAAGACTATGTGAAAACGCTGGATTCCTCGCCCGGCGTTTATCGCATGCTCGATGCCGACAGCCGGGTCCTTTATGTGGGTAAGGCGCGCAATCTGAAGGCGCGGGTGTCGAATTACACCCGGCCGGGCAATAGTCCGCGGATCGAACGGATGATCGCGCTTACCACCTCGATGATGTTCCTGACCACGCGGACGGAAACTGAGGCGCTGTTGCTGGAGCAGAATCTGATCAAGCAGCTGAAGCCGAAGTACAACGTGCTGCTGCGCGATGACAAAAGCTTTCCCAATATCCTGGTGTCCAAGGATCACGCCTATCCGCAGATCAAGAAGCATCGGGGCGCCCGTAAGGAAAAGGGGAGCTATTTCGGACCCTTTGCCAGCGCAGGCGCGGTGAACCGAACGCTGAACCAGCTGCAAAAGGCGTTCCTGCTGCGCAACTGCTCGGACGCAATGTTCGAGAGCCGCACGCGCCCCTGTCTGCAATATCAGATCAAGCGCTGCTCGGCCCCCTGTACCGGGGAAATCAGCGCCGAAGAGTACGCCGCCAGCGTCCGTGATGCCGAGCGGTTCCTGTCCGGGCGCTCCACCAAGATCCAGGAGGAACTGGCGGAACAGATGATGGCGGCCTCCGAAGCGATGGAGTTCGAGCGCGCGGCCGCCCTGCGCGACCGGATCAAGGCGCTGACACAGGTGCAAACGGCGCAAGGTATCAATCCGCGCGGCGTGGCCGAGGCGGATGTCATCGGTCTGCACATGGAGGGGGGGCAGGCCTGCGTTCAGGTCTTCTTCATCCGGGCGAACCAGAACTGGGGCAATCAGGATTTCTATCCCCGCGTCGATGCCGACAACAGCCCCGCCGAGGTGATGGAGGCCTTCCTTGGCCAGTTCTACAGCAACAAGGAGCCGCCGCGGCAGCTGATCTTGTCTGATGATATCGAGAATGGCGATCTGATGGAGCAGGCGCTGAGCGAGAAGGCTGGGCGCCGGGTCGAGGTGATGGTCCCGCAACGCGGTGAAAAGACTGAACTGGTCGCTGGTGCCGTGCGCAATGCCCGCGAAAGCCTGGCCCGCCGCATGGCTGAAAGCGCGACGCAGGCCAAGCTGCTTAAGGGGCTGGCGGAGGCCTTCGGCCTAGACGGTCCGCCAAATCGGATTGAGGTCTACGACAACTCGCATATCCAAGGCACCCATGCGGTCGGTGGCATGATCGTCGCGGGCCCCGAGGGGCTGATGAAGAATGCCTATCGCAAGTTCAACATCAAGGGCGACGACCTGGTGCCGGGTGATGACTTTGGCATGATGAAAGAAGTGCTGAATCGCCGGTTCTCCCGCTTGCTTAAAGAGGATCCCGACCGGGAAAAGGGGCTGTGGCCGGATCTTCTGCTGATCGACGGCGGCGCCGGGCAGGTGTCGGCGGTGGCGGAGATCATGGCAGAACACGGCGTGCAGGATATTCCCATGGTCGGCGTCGCCAAGGGGGTGGATCGCGACCACGGCAAGGAAGAGTTCCACCGGCTGGGTGAGAATGCCTTTGCCCTGCAGCGCAACGATCCGGTGCTTTATTTCATCCAGCGTCTACGGGACGAGGCGCACAGATTTGCCATCGGCACCCATCGGGCCAAACGGGCCAAGGCGATGGGGGCGACACCGCTGGATGAAGTGGCTGGTGTCGGCGCCAGCCGGAAACGTGCACTGCTGGCTCATTTCGGCAGCGCCAAGGCGGTGAGCCGCGCCAATCTCGCTGACCTCAAGGCGGTGGACGGCATTTCCGAGGCGCTGGCAGAACGGATCTACGACCACTTCCACGCGCAAGGCTAGGCGTCTGATTTTGGGGTAGGGGGGAAACATGCTATTCTGGGCGCGCGTCCCTAGCCGCCCGGAGGAGCCATGGCTGTTTCCCTGACCGTAAAGCCCGTCGCCTACGACACTTATTCTGTGTCCGGAAAGACGCTGCCGGACATTGCTAAAAGCATCAAGAGCAAGGGGCCCAAGGACCCGAACGACAACAAGAAGGTTACCTTTCTGACCACCACGGAGCTGGAGTGCCTGACTGCCAAGGGCAAATATGTGGCGGATGGCAAGGCAAAGATCGACAATAAGACCGGCTGGTTCGAGGTCACGACCAAGGTTTCTACGCTGAAGCTGATCCTGCACACCACGGTGCGATGTCCGAAACGCTCGGTCAGCGGCCTGTCACCGCGGGCACTGATCGAATGGTACCGTTTTTATGCCTGTTGCCTCGCGCATGAGGGGGAACATCTGATCAAGGCCAAGAAGGAATGCGAGAAAATCGCCAAGGAACTGGACAAGCTCAAAGGCACCGGGCTGGCCGAAACCGAGGCGGAAGCCCTCAAGCTTGCTCAGGAAGACCTGATGCGGGTCATCAACATCCACATCTTTGACGACCGCAATCGCCTGAACGAGGTGCACCGGAAGTTCGATCATTCCAGTCATCACGGTGAAAAGAAGGGCGCACTTTTGGATACCTCGGTTGGGTGATCGGACCACATTCCCGGCGCAGCGGATCTGCAGCGACACAATTGGTCGCGGCCGGTCTTTGCCGGACCACGTCAAAATTTGATTAAGCCTGCTTTCCACTTGTGAAACAGCCGGATAATGTGCGTCCATGACGTGGACCTTGCCCAATATCCTGACCATCGTGCGGCTGCTGGCTGCACCCGGTCTTGCCATCATGTTTCTCTACTTCAGCCGTCCGCTGGCGGATTGGTTTGCGCTGTTGCTGTTTGTCGGCGCAGCGGTGACCGATTGGTTCGACGGCTATCTGGCTCGTGCCTGGAAGCAGGAGACCAAGATCGGCGCGATGCTGGATCCGATTGCGGACAAGGCGATGGTGGTGATCGCGCTGATGATCCTTGTTGGCTATGCAGCCGAGCATTGGGCGCCTTGGCTGGTGCTGCCCGCGACGGTCATCCTGTTTCGTGAGGTTTTCGTCTCTGGCCTGCGGGAATACCTGGGGGATACGGCTGGCACGCTGAAGGTCACCAAACTGGCCAAGTGGAAGACGACGGCCCAGATGACGGCCATCGCCACCCTGTTTTGCCAAGGGGTGTTCGAGCACTATCTGGTCATGTCCTCCTTCGGGATGGATGATGAGCTGCTGGGGCAGATCCTTGCAGGAGAGGTCGAAGATGTAACCGGCCTCAGATGGAAATTCGAAGGCATGGTCTGGACCGGCCGCATCGGGCTGTGGCTGCTGTGGATTGCAGCGGCGCTGACCCTGATCACCGGGGCCGACTATCTGAAAAAGGCCCTGCCATTTCTGAAGGAGACGCGCTGATGGATGTCTTGTATTTTGCCTGGGTGCGTGAACGGATCGGCCTGCCGCGCGAGCGCGTTGAAACCACGGCGGCAACCGTGTCGGATCTGGTCGAGGAATTGCGCGCACGGGAGCCGCGCTATGCGGCGGCCTTTGCCGATATCTCGGCCCTGCGGGTGGCGCTGGATCAGGAGCTTTCCGATTTTGATGCCCCGCTTGAGGGTGTTCGGGAAGTAGCCTTTTTCCCGCCGATGACGGGGGGCTAAGCGATGCGCGTTCTGGTGCAGGAAGCGTCTTTTGATCTTGGGTCGGTCACCGAAGCTTTTGCCGATGCAGTGGCCGGGGCCGGGGCTGTGGTGACATTCACTGGCGTCGTGCGCGATGCAGACACCGGCGACATGGCCGCGATGGAGATTGAGCATTATCCCGGCATGACGCAGAAGGCGCTGGAAAAAATCGCCTCCGAGGCGATGACGCGCTGGGATCTTGCGGATGCGTTGGTGATCCACCGCTATGGGCGGCTGGAACCCGGAGAGCGTATCATGATGGTCGCAACCGCCGCTCGCCACCGCAAGGACGCCTTTGAGGCGGCCGAGTTCCTGATGGATTACCTGAAGTCCCGGGCTCCGTTTTGGAAGAAAGAGGTCCTGCGGGATGGCGAGGCCGAATGGGTCGCTGCCAAGGACGCCGATGAAGACGCGCTGAAGCGCTGGTAATCCGTCACTTCAAGGACATTTAGAGCCTGCATCCGGCCCGTTGGGGGACCCCGGCGGGGCGCTTTCTGCTGTGTATACTTGGGATTTCGACATGTTTCACGAATTAAAGTAAGTATACATATAATAATTGACACACAGTCTCCCTAAAATGTAAGTGGACTTATCAAGTGCCGAGATCGTGGAGGAAAGCGCATGCAATATCACCTGAACGGATTTCGCCCGGGCGACCCCGCGGTGCACACGGACCTTACCCAAAACGGGGGGGATACGGCGCCACTGCCTGACACGCTGGATGTTCTGATTGTCGGTACCGGCCCCACGGGGCTGGTGCTTGCCAGCCAGCTGGCTGCGTTTTCGGACATCCGCACCGGGATCGTCGAACAACGCGCCGGCCCCATTCAGGTGGGGCAGGCGGATGGGATTGCCTGCCGCTCGATGGAGATGTTCGAGGCGTTTGGCTTCAGCGAGAAGGTTTTGAAGGAATCCTACTGGGTCAATGAAACCTCGTTCTGGCGTCCGGATGCAGAAAACCCCGGCAGCATCACCCGCAGTGGCCGCATTCAGGATACCGAGGATGGGCTGTCCGAATTCCCCCATGTGATCCTCAATCAGGCGCGGGTGCATGATTTCTTTCTGGAGACTATGGCCAATGCGCCGACGGCGATGGCGCCCTGGTACAACCAGCGAATCAAGAATCTGACGGTGACCGGAGATGCGGAGTATCCGGTGACCGTAACGCTGGAGAGCACGGAACCCGGCCATGAGGGAGAAACCCATGAGCTGCGGGCAAAATACGTGGTGGGCTGCGATGGCGCGCGCAGCCGGGTGCGCGAGGCGATCGGGCGCAAGCTGACTGGCGATTCTGCCAATCAGGCCTGGGGTGTGATGGATGTTCTTGCCGTCACCGACTTTCCCGATATCCGCATGAAGGCTACCGTGCATTCGGCGGAAGAGGGCAACCTTCTGGTGATCCCGCGCGAGGGCGGCTACATGGTTCGGCTCTATATCGAGTTGGACAAGCTGAAAGAGGATGAGCGGGTTGCCAGCCGTAATATCACCCTCGACAAACTGGTCGCGGCGGCGCAGCGGATCCTGCATCCCTATACGCTGGAGGTGAAGGAAACCGCATGGTGGTCGGTCTATGAGATCGGTCAGCGGCTGTGCGACAAGTTCGACGACGTTCCGGCCGAAAACATCGACAGTCAGCTGCCGCGCGTCTTCATTGCCGGGGATGCCTGCCACACGCACAGTCCCAAGGCGGGGCAGGGCATGAACGTCTCCATGCGCGACGGGTTCAATCTGGGCTGGAAACTGGCCGCTGTCCTGCGCAAGCAGGCGGTGCCCGAAATCCTGCAAAGCTATTCTGCCGAACGGCAGGGGGTGGCAAAGATGCTGATTGATTTCGACCGCGAATTCGCCCGTATGTTCAGCGCCAAGCCCAAGACCGGCGATGCTGAGGGCGGGGTCGATCCCGAGGAGTTCCAGAAATATTTCGTGCAGCACGGGCGGTTCACTGCCGGCACGGCGATCCAATACGCGCCCTCGGTTCTGACCGGAGCGGACACCCATCAGGCACTGGCCAGCGGGTTTCCTCTGGGCATGCGGTTCCATTCGGCGCCGGTGATCCGGCTGGCGGATGCGCGTCCCTTGCAGCTGGGCCATGTGGTGCGGGCCGATGGGCGCTGGCGTCTCTTCGCCTTTGCCGCGACCGATGATCGGGGGCAGGAAGGCGGCGCTTTGCATGCGCTGTGTCAGTATCTGGAAGGCGATGCCGCCTCACCTTTGCGGCGCTACACGGCAAAGGGGGCAGATATCGATTCCGTTCTGGATGTGCGCGCGGTGCTGCAGCAGGAGCACCGCAGCCTGACGCCGGGGGACATGCCGTCACTGTTGCGGCCTTTGAAGGGACGCTACGGGTTGCGCGATTACGAGAAGGTCTTCTGCCCGGATCTGAAATCGGGGCAGGATATCTTTGACATGCGCGGTATTGATCGGAGCCAGGGCTGCATGGTGCTGGTGCGTCCGGATCAGCACGTGGCCCAGGTTCTGCCACTGGATGCCCATGAGGCGCTCAGCCAGTTCTTTGATGGCTTCATGATCCCGGCTGCGGGATAGGAAAGAGCATTCCTCAGCCCCGCAACGGGGCTGCGGGCTTTATTCGGATGCGAAATGGCAGGCGACCTGGCTGGCCCCATTGGGTTTCAGGACAGGTTGCTCCTGTCGGCACAGATCCTGCGCCAGCGGGCAGCGGTCCACAAAGGCGCAGCCTTTTGGCGGATTGATCGGGCTGGGCGGATCGCCGGAGAGTTTCAGCGGTCGCACATAGCCTTTGGACTTGCGCCGCGCCAGAGAGGGCGCCGCCGCCAGCAGGGCCTGCGTGTAGGGATGTTTCGGAGTGTCGAACAGCTCCTCCCGGCTGGCTTGCTCCACGATCTGGCCCAGATACATCACAGCCACATCATCGCAGAGGTGCCGGACCACGCCCAGATCGTGGCTGATGAACAGGTAGGACAGACCAAGTTCCCGTTTCAGCCGCGCCAGCAGGTTCAGTATCTGGGCCTGAATGGCGACGTCGAGGGCGCTGACAGGTTCGTCACAGACCAGCAGCCGGGGATTGGTGGTCAGCGCCCGTGCAATGGAAATCCGCTGCCGCTGCCCGCCCGAAAACTGGTGCGGGAATAGGTTCAACTGATCAGGGCGCAGGCCCACCAGTTCGAACAGCTCCTTGACCCGGGCCAGACGGCTGTCGGCATCGCCGATATTCATCAGGTCCATCGGCTCGCGCACGATATCCACCACCCGTGCCCGCGGGTTGAGCGAGGAATAGGGATCCTGAAAGATCAGTTGGATATCACGCCTACGGGCGCGCATCGCCTCGTCATCCAGTTGCAGCAGGTCTTCACCGTCGAACAGAATCTCGCCTCCAGCCGCAGGCACCAGCCGGATTGTCGACATGGCCGCGGTGGTCTTGCCTGACCCGCTTTCGCCGACAATGCCAAGGGCACGGCCCCGCTCCAGCGTGAAGGACACGCCCCGCACCGCCTCCAGAAAGGGTTGCGGTGCAAAGAGCGAAGGTTTCGGCAGGGCAAAGCGGACCTTCAGATCCCGTACATCCAGAAGCGTTGTCATATCCGGTTCTCCTCGACCGCGTGGCAGGCCGCGGGATGGTGGCCATGGGTGGCCAGAAGCGGCTTTTCACGGGTGCAGCGATCGGTGCGATGGGCGCAGCGATCAGCAAAGGCGCAGCCCGCCCCCAGCAAATGCAGCGGCGGCACCACGCCGGGGATTTCCGCCAAGGTCTCCGGCATATCGCCTTTGCCAAGGGCCGGGATGCAGGAGATCAGCCCGCGCGCATAGGGGTGTTGCGGATAGTCCAGCACATCGTCGGCGCTGGCTTCCTCGATGACCCGCCCGGCGTACATGACCGCCACCCGGTCCGCCATTTCACTGATTGCGCCCATGTCGTGGGTGATCAGGATGATGGCGGAGCCGAAATCGCGCTGGATTTCGTTAAGCAGGTCAAAGATCTGCGCCTGCACCGTCACATCCAGCGCGGTTGTCGGCTCATCCGCGATCAGCACTTTTGGGCGGCAGCTTACGGCCATGGCGATCATCACCCGCTGGCGCATGCCGCCAGACAGCTGGTGCGGATAATCCCGCGCCCGTGCATCGGGCGACGGGATACCGACCCGGTCCAGCAGCGCCACCGCATCCCGCAGGGCCTGATCGCGACTGACGTTCTGGTGCAGCATGATGGCCTCGGCAATCTGATCCCCGACAGTGAACACCGGGTTGAGCGAGGTCATCGGCTCCTGAAAGATCATCGCCATTTCCGAGCCGCGCATTGCGCGCATCCGGGATTCAGAGGCACGGGTCAGATCCTCGCCATTGAGGCGGATCGCGCCACCGGCGATGCGGCCGGGCGGGGTTGGGATCAGCCCCATGACCGACAGGGCGGTGATGGATTTGCCGCAGCCGCTTTCGCCCACCACGCCCAGGGTTTCACCGGCGCTGACATGCATCGAAATGCTGTCCAGCGCGGTGACTTCGCCATAGCGGGTGTTGAAGGTGACGCGCAGGTCTTCGATTTCGAGAAGGTGGTTCATCGTTCCCTCAGCTTTGGATTGAAGGCATCGTTGAGCCCGTCTCCGATCAGGCTGACGGCAAAGACGGTAAAGAAGATCGCAAGCCCCGGGAAAGTGACCGGCCACCAGGCGTCCAGAATGTATTCGCGGTTGGCGCCGATCATCAGGCCCCAGCTCATGACATTTGGATCGCCAAGTCCAAGGAAGCTCAGCCCTGCTTCGAACAGGATCGCGACCCCCACAGTCAGCGTGGCTGAGACGATCAGCGGCGGCAGGGCATTGGGCAGGATCACGGTCCAGATGATGCGTTTGTCCCGGGCGCCGATCGCACGGGCGGCGGTGACGTACTCAAGGTTCTTGATCTTCAGGAACTCGGCCCGTGTCAGGCGCGCGGTCTGCGGCCAGCTAACCACTCCAATGGCAAAGGCGATGGTGAACAGGGTGGGCGACAGCAGCGTTACCAGCACCATGGCAAACAAAAGGGCAGGCAGCACTTGAAAGAACTCGGTGACGCGCATCAAGAGGTTGTCGACCCAGCCGCCATAGTACCCGGCCAAGGCGCCCATCGCGATGCCGATCACCATGGTGATCGCAGCCGCAACCGCCCCGACCGCCAGGGTCGGCCCGCCCCCGGTCAGCATGCCCGCAATGATGTCCCGGCCCAGATAGTCGGTGCCAAGGGGAAACTCGGGCGTCACTCCGGGCGGTTCATGCGGAGCCCAGACGATGTCGAAGGGATCGCCGCTGTAAAAGAAGGTGCCGTATAGCGTCGCGCCGATGATTAGGGTCAGCAGCACCACCCCGAACAAGGCCGGAATGTTGCGGCGGAACATCCGCCAGGCTTCCAGTGCCGGGCTTTGGGCCTGATGCTAGGCCGCAGACGTGTCGGTTGCGGTGTTATCGGACATCAGCTTTTCCCCCTCAGTCGCGGATCGGCCAGTCGGTAGCTCATGTCCGTCAGGATATTGGCGATCACCACCATGGCGCTGGCAAAGAACAGGACCCCCATGATGGTTGGGTAATCGCGGCGCAGGATGGAATCGAAGGCCAGCCGCCCCATGCCGGGCCAGTTGAACACGGTCTCCACCAGCAGCGCGCCCGAGATCAGGTTGCCGAATTGCAGGCCGGCCACCGTCAGGATCGGCAGGGCCGCGTTGCGCAGCGCATGTTTGAACAGGATCGAGCGCTGCGAGGCGCCCTTGGCCTTGGCGGTGCGAATGTAATCGGATCCCAGCACCTCAAGCATCGAGGCACGCGACAGCCGGGCGTATTGCGCCAGATAGATGATGGCGAGCGTAAAGGCCGGAAGGGCGAGGTGATGCAGCACGTCCAGCGCCTGCACAAAGATCCCCGCATCGCGCAGCTTGACCGATTGCATACCTTCGACAGGGAAGATCGGCAAAACGCTGGCAAAGAGGATGATCAGCATGATGCCGGTCCAGAACACCGGTACCGCATATCCGATGGTGGCAAAGACCGAGACGAAGGCGCTCATCACGCCATTGGGCTTGCGGGCTGCGATCACCCCCAGGAAAACCCCGATGATGATCGACAGGACCTGAGCCGTGACTACCAACAGGATGGTCGGCAGGATGCGCTGGGCGATCAGGGTGGCAACAGGCTGATTGAAGAAGAAACTTTCGCCAAGGTCGCCTGTCACCACGTTGCCGACATAGATGCCCAGCTGCGTGATCAGCGGCTTGTTCAGCCCGTATTCTTCGCGGATGCTTTCCAGCATCTCTTCGGTGGCGCCGCCCATTTCCCCGGCAATCACCACTGCCGGATCACCCGGCGCCAGGCGGATCAGCAGGAAGTTCAGGACCACCACACCCAGCATCAGGACCAGCCCATAGCCAATCCGGCGTATCAAAAACGAAGCATTCATTACATGTCCCCGGCAGAAAGAAAGAGGGCGGGCGCCAGTATTCTGTTTGTCGGCGCCCGCCGGTTCAGCCGATCAGGCCCGGGCTCATTCGCCCCAGGAGACCATGTCCATCGGGTGCATGGTGCCCCAGATGCCAGTAGGAACGTTCATCAGTTTCTTGTCATATGCCGTGTGATAGGGCAGCGCGTTGATCCAGTAGACCGGCAGGTCGTTTGCGACGATCTGCTGGAACTCTGCATAAAGCTCTTTGCGCTTGGCCGGATCGCTTTCGATGGCGGCGGCGTTCAGCAGTTCATCGACCTTTGCATTGGCGTATTGCTGGGTGTTGGACCAGATCACGCCTTGGCGGATGTTGTCGCTGAGATAGGTACGGTGCACCCCGATCACCGGGTCGCCCCAGTTGAACACGATATCCATCGTCAGTTCGAAGTCATGGCCGCCAACCCGGCCGGCCCAGGTCGGGAAATCCGGCGCGGCGCGCACGGTGACGGCAATGCCGATCTTTTTCAGCTGCGATTTCATGTATTCGGCAATCGACTGCTGCTGTTCTTTGGGGCCGGGGATGAAATCAATGGTCAGTTCCATCCCGTCAGCAAACCCGGCTTCGGCCATCAGGGCCTTTGCCTTGTCCAGATCGGCATCATAGGCGGGGATGCTCTCGTCAAAGAAGGGCGAGCTTTCGATGATCGGACCCCGTTGCGGCGTGGAAACGCCCCTGTGCAACGCCTTGGTGATGAAGTCGCGATCCACCGCATAGGCAATCGCCTGACGCACCCGCACGTCGCTCAGCTTGGGCGAGGCGGTGTTGAAGGCCAGCCAGTTGAGCGGACCAACCGCAGCATAGCCTTCGGCGGTGACACCCAGATGGTCGGCTTTTTCAAGGCGGCGGATTTCCTGGCTGCCGGCCATGAAGGGGTACATATCCGCTTCGCCGTTTTCCATCGCGATCAGCAGCGCCGAGGGATCCTTGATGATGCGGACGATGATCTCATCCAGCTTGGGGCGCCCGTCGAGGAAGAAATTTGGGTTCTTCTTCAGAACGATGGCCTCGCCTGCCTTGAATTCCTCCAGCATGAAGGGGCCGGACCCGACAGGTTTGGAATTCATCGGGTGGGATTTGATGTCCTGCCCATCGTCGAACACGTGCTTGGGCAGGACTGGAGCCAGCGCGGGCGACAGCGCCAGCAGCAGCGCCGGGTGCGGATTGCTGAGGTTGATCACAACCGTATGCGCATCTGGCGTGTCGATGCTTTCGACCGGTGCGAACATGGATTTAAAAGGGTGGTTTTCCTTTGTGGTCAGGATGGAATAGGCCACATCTTCCGAGGTGATCGGCTCTCCGTCGTGAAAGGTGGCATTGTCGACCAGGTTCAGCGTGACGGTCAGGCCGTCCTCGGAGGTTTCCCAACTTTTCGCCAGATAGGGCTGCGGCTCCCAGTTTTCGTCATAACGGATGGGCGAGGCAAAAATCTGCGTCGACGGCACGGCGGTTGCGATGCCCGATTGCACCGCGCCGTTCAGGTGTCGCGGCACCTGACTGGAGGCGATGACCAGCGTGCCACCGTCGGCAAATGCGGGCAGGGCGGTAGAGGATAGTGCGGCAAATGCGGCCGCGCCCAAGAGGCGTGACATGAGTTTCATCTGGATCTCCCTGATCGTTTTTTTGCTGTTTCAATCAGGCTAGTCTCGCTCACTCGTCTCAGAAAACAGTCTTTTGCAGGGGTGAAAGTCTCATTTTTTAGCGGAAGATGTGAACAGAGGAGGGTGTTTCCTGCGGGTTAGAAAACAGTAAATCATCAAAATCCCCGCGCTCCGCCACCTCGCGGCAGGAGGCCAGAACCGATTTCACGATGGCAGATTTTTGTGACGCAGGCGTGTAAGCCACTCCATATTGTGGTGATTCCAGATCGCCCTTGATCGGGCGGGCGACATAGCCGCTTTGTCCGACGCGGTCGTTAGGGCCGCAGATATTCATCAGCGCATAGCCAAAGTTCGCTGCAACAAGCCCCCGCAGGACAGACGAGCTTTTGGTGGTATGCGCAATATTCGGGCGCAAGCCACGGGCTTCGAAAAGGCTGCAAAAATAGGCACGTGTCCCCGGTAGGTCCAGAAGGATCATCGGCAGTTCCGCCAGATCCTGAAGATCGACCTCCGGCTTTTGGGCCAAGGGTGACTCGTCGGGGATCAGTGCAATCGGTGTGGCCCGGAACATCGGAATGAAAGGCTGCGCCTCCGGCGTGGTGCGCCGGTAGGTCAGCGCCACATCAATGGCGCCGGAACTCAGCAGATCGGCAATCGACTGCATGTCGCCCTCTTTCAGCTCGATACTGATCGACGGGTAGTCTTCGGAAATCCGCTTCAGGATCGGCGGCAGCACATAAGGTGCGGTCGGGGCATAACAACCCATTCGCAGGGTCCCTGCCAGATCACCGGTCAGGGACATCAGATCCGATTCAAAAATCCTGGATTGTTCAAGAAACTCCTGAACCCGCTCGCCTACGGCCAGCCCGCTGCTGGTTGGTACGATCCCGCGCGCGGGCAGCCGCCGCAAGAGTTCAGTGCCCGTCGTTTGCTCGATCATGTCGATGGCTGCGGTGATCGAGGATTGCGAAATATTCATCTCGACAGCGGCCCGTGCGATGGAGCCGGTCCGCAGCGCCGCATCGAAGTAGCGAAGTTGTTTGAGCGTGAAACGCATATCAATTCCTGCATTTTTTGCGGGTTACCTCGACAGTAATTACATTTTTCCAATGTTCAAAGCTTGGATATCCCAAAGGGGAACCCAAAGGTGCTCCATGTCAAAAATCACTGTTTTCAAAGCAAAAAAAATCATCACTCAGGATCCGAACACTCCGGTAGCGACCCATGTCGCGGTGCAGGACGGTAAAATTCTGGCTGTTGGCGATGCCGATTGCGCGCAGCAATGGGGCGCTGTCGAACGCGATGACAGCCTCAGTCATGCGGTGCTGATGCCCGGTTTTGTCGAAGGTCATGCTCATATGATGGCTGGGGCGATGTGGAACTATGCCTATGCCGGATATCACGACCGGATCGACCCCGACGGGCGTATGTGGTCGGGCATGACGGACATTGGCGAGGTGATTTTCGGCCTCACGGAGTACGCCGGATCTCTGGGTGAGGACGTGCCACTGATCGGCTGGGGATTTGATCCGATTTTCCTGCCCACCGAGCGGCTGAATCGGCACCATCTGGATGAAATCAGCACCACCCGCCCGATTGCCATCATCTATTCCAATTTCCACCTGATGTGCGTGAACTCGAAGGCGCTGGAGCTGGCGGGATACAGCCGGGAAACAAATGCCGAAGGGGTTCTAAAGGATCCTGACGGCAGCCCGACCGGCGAGTTGCAGGAAATGGCAGCAATGTTCCCGGTGATGCGTCGGCTTGGCATCGATTTCCGCAGCCTGGCCCAGCAGGCGCCATCGATCCGGACCTATGGCGAGGTCGCCAAACGCGCGGGCGTCACCACCATCGCAGATCTCTTCTCTACCATGGAAGACAGCGATCTGGATGTCATGCTCGAGGTGACGGGCGCACCGGATTTCCCGGTCCGCATCGTGCCTGCGCAGGGTGCAATGGGGGCAACGCCCGAACAGATCGCCGCCCGGGCCAAGGATCTGCGCGCCCGCTCCACCGACAAGCTGCGCCTCGGGGCGGTCAAGCTGATGACCGATGGTTCGATCCAGGGCTGGACCGCGCGGGTGAAATGGCCCGGCTATGTGGGCGGACAGCCCAATGGCATCTGGAACACTGCACCCGATCAGATCTACGCCCTGTGCGAAGTGATGCAGCGTGAAGGCGTGCAGATGCATATCCACGTCAACGGTGACGAAGCTTCTGAGGTCGCCATTGATGCCATCGAGGCGGCTCTGCGCCGGGCGCCGGGGCAGGGGCATCGCCACGTGCTGCAGCATTGCCAGATGATGGGGCGTGATCAGTTCGAACGCTGTGCGGAACTGGGGATCTGCACCAATATCTTTGCCAATCATATCTGGTACTTCGGGGATCAGCACGCAGAGGCAACCATTGGCGAGGATCGCGCCCTGCGGATGGATTCTTGCCGGAGCGCGCTGGACGCAGGTGTGCATATGACGATCCATTCCGATGCCCCGGTAACGCCGCTGGCGCCGCTGTTCACCGCATGGTGCGCCGTCAATCGCCAGACCATGAGCGGCCGGACCCTGGGCGCGGCGCAACAGATCACGGTGGAAGAGGCCCTGCATGCGATCACCCTTGGCGCGGCCTATACTCTGCGCCTTGATGATGAGATCGGCAGTATCGAGACTGGTAAGAAAGCCGATTTCGCAGTGCTGGGGGAGGACCCGACCGCGGTGGACCCGGTGGCGCTGAAGGACGTGCCGGTTCTGGGCACAGTGTCGGGCGGTCAGGTGCATCTGCTGTGACCCGCCATGATTGACAGCCGCCTGCCAATGACCGTGATCGGGGGGTACCTCGGAGCGGGCAAGACCACGCTGATCAACCGCCTTCTATCGGCACCGCATGGCCAGCGTCTGATGGTTCTGGTCAATGATTTCGGCGCCATCAATATCGATGCCGAACTTCTGCACAGCGCCGATGAGGATACGCTGACCCTGACCAATGGCTGCGTCTGCTGCACCATGGGGGCGGACCTTTTCATGGCGATTGCCGATGTGCTCGACCGCGATCCGCGCCCGGATCACCTGATCGTCGAGGCCAGCGGCATTGCTGATCCGCAAAAGATTGCCAATGCCGCCGTGGCAGAGCCAGAGATGCGTTTTGGCGGCATCGTGACCGTGGTCGATGCGGGCAGCTATCAGAGCCTTTCCAGCGATACGTTGATCGGCCCGCAGATCCGCGATCAGGTGGCCTGCGCTGATCTGGTGCTGGTCAGCAAGGTGGACGAAATTCCTTCGGCGGTGGCCCTTGGGTTGGCCGCCGACAGCCGGTCGGCCCCGGTTCTGCTGAGCGATGCAGACCATGTGGCCGAACTGCTGCTGTTGCAGCCGGACCCTGGCAGCAAGCCGCAGCGGAGGACACGGCCACACCCGGATTACATGCATTGGCATTACAGCGCGGATATCGTTCTCAGCCGGGAGGAACTCGCCCTGATCGTTGAGACCCGCCCACCCGGCTTGTTCCGGATCAAGGGGTTCGTGCGTGGCAGGCCGGGGCGGGGCTGGCTTATTCAGGTGGTTGGGCAGGACGTTAGCATTACTCCGGCTGACGTGCCCGGTGACACGCATCTGGTCGGGATCGGCCTCTCCGCTCAGGTCACGGTGCAGGACTGTGAGGTATGGTGGCAGGGGGCAGAGCAGCTCTCTGTGGCACCTGCCAAGGCGGATTGAGGTCGATCAAGGACAGCGCAGCCCGCCCCTAGTATTCCTGTATCCGCATTCGCTGGCTATGAACCGAATGTGGATACGGGCATGCGACAGGAGGCGGCTGCAATGACGCTTTTCAAAGATCGAACAGATGCGGGGCAGGCCCTTGCGGCCGAACTGTCTGGCAAAGGGTATCAAGACCCGGTGATCCTTGCGCTGCCGCGCGGCGGCGTTCCAGTCGCGGCCGAAGTTGCGCGCGCGCTGAATGCCCCGATGGATCTGATCATGGTCCGCAAGATCGGCGCTCCTGAGCAACCCGAACTCGCTGTGGCGGCAGTGGTGAACGGCTCGGAGCCAAAGATTGTCACAAACCGGGAAATCGCCAGATCCTTTGGCCTTGCGGCGGCGGATATCAAACGGATGTCACAGCCCCGGTTGGAGGAAATCAGGCGCCGCCGGGACGTCTATCTGAAAGGGCGCAAGCAGGTGCCGCTTAGGGGGCGGACGGCGATTGTCGTGGATGATGGCATCGCCACCGGGGCCACGGTCCGGGCTTCGCTGCGGGCCGTGCGTGCGCGCAAACCGGCGCGGCTGGTGCTGGCGGTGCCGGTGGCGCCGCGCGATGTCGCCGAGAGTTTGCGCGACGAAGTGGATGAGCTGATCTGTCTGAAAATGCCTTTTCCTTTCGGTTCAATTGGGCGCTTCTACAGCGATTTTTCGCAGACCTCGGATGGAGAGGTCGTCCGCCTTCTGGATGCGGCGGCCAAGGCAACCTCCGCAGAAACGCCCTGAGATAGGGCTAAGGCAACGCGTCCGGTGGTCCCTTCAAGGATCGTGTCTGCCCGCGCTTTCACCCAAGGCTTGTGTCTGGGCACTGGCGGGGTGATCGCAAGTATGCCACCTTTCCCACACCCTTGCTGAACCAAATCAGGAGCTTGCATGTCTGATACGGCACTGTCGCCCGATGAACTGAGACGGGTCTGCGATCCGACGGAGTTCGAGTTTGCAACCACCGCCGATCTTGAGCCGCTTGAAGGGCCGCTGGGCCAGGGCCGGGGAATGGAGGCGATCCGCCTGTCGGCGCAGATGAAACACCGCAGGTTCAATCTTTATGTGCAGGGTCCACGGGGCAGTGGCCGTAAATCCGCCGTGCTGCGCGTGTTGGAGGAAGAGGCCGCCAGCCGCCCCATTCCAAAGGACTGGGTCTATGTGCAGAACTTTGAGGACGCCGATCAGCCCAACGCCATTTGTCTGCCGCGCGGGCAGGGCGTGCGGCTGCGCAACGCGATGGCCCGGCTGCTTGAGGAGTTGGCCAATCATATCCCGGCGCTGCTGGTGTCCGAAGACTACCAGAACAAGCGGATGGCGCTGGAGCAGGATTACAATGCGCGGCGCGAAGAGGCCTTTGATGCGCTGCGTCAGAAGGCCGAAGCCAGGAATGTCGCGATCCTGAGTACGCCGATGGGGTTTTCCCTGGCCGCAAAACGCGACGATGAGATCGTCAAACCGGAGGTGATCGAAAAGCTGCCCGAAGAAGAGCGGATACAGATCCGCGACGCGGTTGCGGAAATTCAGAGCGAGCTGGAGGATTTCCTTCTGGACCAGCCCGAACTGGAGCGGGAACAGCGCGATGCGTTGACCCGGCTCAATGCGGAAATGGCGCGGATCGCAGTGGATGCCGCCGTCGACAGGGCCTGTCGCGGTTTTGTCGAGATTGACGAGCTTGGTCCGTATTTCACGGCCCTGCGGGATGATCTGGTGGCCCATGCGGATCTGTTCTTGTCACTGGACCTGGGGCGCTCCAAGGCGCCGTTTCCCGCCGGGCTGGCTGCCTTGCGCGAGGATCCGCAGTTTCACCGCTATCATGTCAATGTTGTGGTGACCCATGAGGGAGATGCGGACCGGGCGCCGGTGGTTGAGGAAAGCCTGCCGACGCTGGCCAATCTGACGGGGCAGATCGACTACATGGCGATGCAGGGTGTGCTGGTCACCGATTTTACCCAGATCAAACCGGGGGCATTGCATCGGGCAAACGGGGGCTTTCTGGTGCTGGACGCCCGCCGGGTGTTGGCGGAACCCCTGGCTTGGGATGCGCTGAAACGCTGTTTGGAAACAGAGGCGGTCCATGTGATCACCCCGGGTGAACGGCTGGGGCTGATTTCGACCACCACGATGAAACCCGAACCGATCCCGCTGGATGTGCGGGTTGTGCTGGTTGGGGATCGTATGCTGCACATGCTGCTGGCGGAATACGATCCGGATTTTGACAAGTTCTTCCGCGTGACCGCTGATTTCGGGCCTGACATGGTGCGCGATGCGGACAGTATTGCGCTGTTTGCCCGCCGGCTTGCGGCGCTGGTGGAGGAAGAGGCGCTGCGCCCGGTGACCGCTGATGGTGTGGCGGCGCTGATCGATGCCGCCTCGCGCGCCTCGGCGGATCAGGAAAAGCTGAGCCTTCGGATCGAGACCTTGTGGGATATCCTGCGTGAAGGCAATCACTACGCCCGCCAGGAGGGCGCTGAGGCCATTTCGGCAAAACATGTGAATGGCGCCATCACTGCTGCCGAAGAACGCCGTGGTCTGATCCGCGACCGGATGCGCGAGATGATCGCGCGGGAGCAGATCCTGATTTCCACCCGGGGCAGTGAAATCGGTCAGATCAACGGGCTGACCGTTTCGGCGCTGGGCGAAGAAAGCTTTGGCGCGCCGGTGCGGATCACCGCCCGCGTTCGCGTAGGGTCCGGACGTGTTGTTGATATTGAGCGCGAGGCCAAGCTGGGCGGCCCGATCCATTCCAAGGCGGTGCTGATCCTCTCTGGCTACCTGGCGGCGCGCTATGTACCGGACGCACCCCTGTCGCTTTGGGCCAGCCTCGTTTTCGAGCAAAGTTATGGCGGCGTCGAAGGCGACAGCGCGTCGTTGGCAGAGCTCTGCGCCCTGATGTCGGCCCTTGCCGAGGTGCCAATCTCACAGTCCTTTGCGGTGACCGGATCGGTGAACCAGATGGGCGATGTCCAACCCATTGGCGGCGTGAATGAGAAGATCGAAGGGTTTTTCGAGGTCTGCCGTACCGAGGGGCTGACAGGCCGTCAGGGGGTTCTGATCCCGCGCAGCAATGTGGAGAACCTCATGTTGAAACCCGAGGTGGTGGAGGCAGTGCGCGCCGGGCAGTTCCAGATCCACGCGGTCAGCCATGTGGATGAGGCCATCGAACAGCTGACCGGCCTGCCTGCCGGGCTGCGTGATCTGCACGGGGCCTTTGAAGACGGGTCGGTCAATGCCAATATCGAGGTCAAACTGCTGGATTTCGCACAGACGCGCGCTGCCATGGGTGGATCATACGAGGCGCCGAACTCTCCGGATCCAGAGGACTGATCCCGGAAGGTCAGGACGCGCTACGCGTCATTTCCATTGCATTTCGGCCCCGGTTAGGGAAATCAGCAACGTATCCTGCGGCATCTGGCCAAGGCCTTCGAACATCTTGATATAATTGAGGTTCGAGTGAATTTCGGCGATCTTGTCGTCCTTAATCCGGAACATCATCTGGCCGTCAAAATCAAAAGGCGGGCGTGTGGGGTGTTTCGTGACAGCTACCGTGAAACAGGTAATTACCCAGTCGCCTAGCTCTTCGAAGACGGAAAAGGACACCTCTGGTGTGCATTCAAGGCGCGCTTTCAGGGCCGAGACGATATCGATGGACCTGAAATCCTTGTCTGCCAGATTGGACACCGGGCCACTCGCCTTTGCACCGGTTGAAAACATCTCGTCCTGTATTTGGTCGTTGTTCCGGTACCAGATTTCCTCGAACCAAAACCGCACCAACTCTGCCTTGCTTCCCACCAGTTATTCACCTGTTTAGAGTTCCCGTTTGGCGGGATTTTATGCCGTGTTTACGACCGCCGTCGAGAGCATGAATACGTCGGTCGCGACCTGTGTCAAAAAGGCCAAAATCGGGCGGGTTGGCTGCCCTGTGGTTATTCTGGGCAGGCGCGGATTGAGCTGCTAGCCTGATCGAGGTCTCGGGTTTCAATCGCAAATGCGGGGCACAGCGGGGCAGGGATCGGGGAATCCGGGTGCAATTGAGGAGTTGCGCAGCCTGCCGCGCGTCGGGAGGGGAAACGATGAAACACGCTGAGCAACAGGCAGATGTCATTATCGTCGGGGCGGGGCTGGCCGGACTGGTGGCCGCCGCCGAACTGGCGGACCGGGGCAAGACGGTCATGATCGTCGATCAGGAACCCGAAGGTTTTCTTGGCGGGCAGGCCTTCTGGTCGCTGGGCGGGCTGATGCTGATCGACAGCCCCGAACAGCGCCGCATGGGGATCCGTGACAGTCGCGAATTGGCCTATTCTGACTGGATGGGCAGCGCCGGTTTCGATCGTGACGAAGACCTCTGGCCGCGCAAATGGGCCGAAAGCTATATCAATTTTGCGGCCGGTGAGATGCGGCCCTGGCTGCATGACATGGGCATGCGCTGGTTTCCCATCGTCGGCTGGGCCGAGCGGGGCGGCTCCTTTGCTTCGGGGCATGGCAATTCGGTGCCGCGGTTCCATCTGACCTGGGGCGTGGGTCCCTGCACGCAGGAGCCGTTCGAGCGCCGGGTCAGGGAGCATGAAAAGGCGGGGCGTATTGCCCTTAAATTCCGCCACCGCTGCTCGCATCTGCTGATGCAGAACGGCGCCTGCACGGGCATCAGCGGCGAGGTTCTTGCCGAAGACACCAGCGCCCGCGGGCAGAAGACCAACCGCGAGGTCATTGGCGATTTTGAATTGCGCGCAGCCAGCGTGGTGGTGGCCTCGGGCGGGATCGGTGGCAACCTGGAACTGGTGCGCAAGGCCTGGCCGACGGACCGGCTGGGGGCCGCGCCAAAACACATGATCGCAGGCGTTCCCGCCCATGTGGACGGCCGTATGGTCGCGATCACCCAGCAGGCCGGTGGCCATGTGATCAACGCCGACCGCATGTGGCATTACACCGAAGGCGTGAAGAACTGGGATCCGATCTGGCCGAACCATGGCATCCGGATCCTGCCGGGACCGTCCTCAATGTGGTTCGATGCGACCGGCAAGCGTTTCGCGCCGCCTGCCATGCCGGGCTTCGACAGTCTTGGCACGCTGAAGGCCATTCTGGCCACGGGCTATGATTATTCCTGGTTCATCACCACGCAGAAAATCATCAAGAAAGAATTTGCATTATCCGGATCAGAGCAGAACCCGGACCTTGCCTCCAAAAGCTGGAAACAGGTCCTAAAACAGCGACTTTTGAACAAGAAGGCGACCCCCAACGTGGAAGCCTTCAAGGAGCACGGCGAGGATTTTGTCGTAGCTGACCGGCTGGAGGATCTGATCGCCAGGATGAATGCACTGCAAGGGAACAGCCTGCTGGATGCCGGAAAAATACGGGACGAAATCACTGCCCGGGACGCGCAGATCGACAACCCGTTCTCAAAAGACGCCCAGATGATGGCGATCCACGCGGCCCGCAATTATCGCGGTGACAGGCTGATGCGCACGGCAAAGCCGCACCGGATCCTGGATCCCGACAACGGTCCGCTGATCGGGGTCCGGCTCAGCATCATCACTCGCAAGACGCTGGGCGGTCTTCAGACCGATCTGAATGGGCAACTGGTCGATGCCAATGGCAAGACCATTCCCGGCCTTTTCGCCGCGGGAGAGGTCGCCGGGTTCGGCGGCGGTGGCTATCATGGCTATAACGCGCTCGAGGGCACGTTTCTGGGCGGCTGTATTTTTTCGGGCCGCCAAGTGGGACGGGCGGACAGCATTGCCTGATGACCGGGATTAGTCCTCTAAGTAATTCGCCAGATAGGAATCCAGCAGGGTGAGAAACTCCTGCGCGTAGATATCAGCGTTTTCTGGGTTGGACTGAGCCGCGATCATATCCTCCATGGCAACCGCGATCTGCAGTACCGTCTGGGCCACCACCTTTGGATCGCCCCCATGAAACCCGTCCTGACCGCGTTTCCAGCGCATTTCCATTAGTTCGGTGGTGTATTCACGTTCCCGGTCTCGGGCAGCGACTGCTGGACGGGCCGAGACGAAATACATCAGCAGCAGACGGTAGTAAGGATTGTTCCGTACATAGTCTCTCTGGGTAAGGATGATGTGATGCAACCTGTCGCGCCAGCCCGGTCTTGTTTCGGTGTTTTCCAGCGTCTCCAGAACCTTGTCCCGCAGTTCCTGCGCGCTTTGCAGGTAGAGCTCGCGCAACACATGCTCCACATCGGAGAAATAGCGGTAAATGGAGCTGACCGGGATCCCGGCATGAGTGGCAATCTGTGTGGTCGTGATCGTTTGCACCGGATGATCTGACAAGAGATCAGCCGTAGCGGTCAGAATGATGTGGATCCGCTGGACAGCGCGGGCCTGTTTCGGCGTGTTCCGTGTTTTCAGCGGACCAAAGACCATGGGTGTTTGTGCGGACGGGGTCATCTTACAGTCTCAGCAGTTGGGCCAGGGCGGCTGCCGAATGGCCTTGCTGTGGCGTCGGCGCGGCCTCTTGGGCTTTGATCAGGTCGTAAAGGGCACTGTTGATGGGCGCCGGACAGTCGGCAGCTGCGGCCAAGCGCAGGATTTCGCCGGTGATCGCATCGATTTCGGTGGGCCTGCCCGCGGCCAGATCGACGGCCATGGAGGTCATCGACGCCGGATCGAGTTTCTGAAGCCGCAGCAATGTCCTATTGAACAGCGCGTCGGGCAAACGCAGCAACCATTGCACCAGCCGCGGGGAGAGGGGACCGACGGTCTGCCAGGTAACCCCTGCTTCGTCATAGACCCGGAGCGCTTCGCGCAGCGTGGCCGCGTATATCCGGCGGTACCCCGATTGGCAGAGCATGGCATGAAGTGGCAGGCCGCTGAGGGCATTGATCGGATTGATCAGGTTCAACAGCAGCTTGCCGTATTGAATGGGCTTCAGCGCATCCTGCAGCTCTGCCGGGGCGCCGGTGGGCGCGATGATCTCGGCAAGGGCAGTGCTGACTGGGGTGCGTTCCAACTTCAGCTGCCCGGCGCTGGACCGATGCAGGTGGTTGCCGGATGCCCAGACTACATTGAAGGGCACCATACCGGCGATGACCGGATGAGCGGGAAGGGCGGCACCCAGCTGCTCCACCGCGGACACTCCGTTCAGCAGGCAGAGGATTGGCGTTCCTTCGGCGGCGTAGGCGCGGATCTCTTCGATCGCCCGCTCCAGCCCGATGGATTTGAGCGTCAGCACGATAAGATCGGCCTCTGACAAGGCCTCGGGGCTGTCGTGCAGGTCCAGAAGCGACAAGTCAGTGTCCGCCGCCGTGCCGCCGGTCAGTCGCAGCGGTCCGGCACCGATCTGTGCCCAAGTGGCGTCGCGTCCGATCAGGCCTATACGCCCGCCCGCCGCCTGCACGGCCGCTGCCCAATGCGCGCCGAGGAAACACCCGATCGCTCCGGCGCCCAGAAAGACAACTCTGCGGGGTGTCACGTTCAATCGAGCGTTCTCCAGACCGAGGCCAGGTCAGACAGTGGAATAAGAAATGGATAGCGCGCTCTGCCCCCTGACGCGCCGTGCGGCAGTTCTACAATCATTCACCGTTCCGCGGAAATATTTTCCCGTTTTGCGTTAAAATATTGGTTCATAGGCTGATGTGATGCTGCGCAAACGCCCTATTTGCCGAGGTTCAGAGCAATTTAAGGGCACTGCGGAGGCCATGACTGCCGGTAAACTTTGGACAGTTCATTGGTGTGCTGGGCGTCAGCGCAGGTTGGCGATGTTTTCCACCAGCGAAGTGCAGGCATCTGCGATATGCGCCCGGGTCAGTTCCGCAGCGAGGGCAGCATCGCCGGTACTGCAGGCCTCAAGAATGGCAAGATGCTCTTCATGGGCGCGCTGCATGCCGTTGGATAGCACCAGCTGCGCGCGCAAATATCTGTCGACCCGGTCCATGGCATTGTCGATCACATCGAGATGATATTGCAGGCCGCTAGCAGCGTAGAGCTGCGAATGGAAATCCCGGTTCAGCTGGCCCCAGGTCAGGGGATCGTCCGATGCGGAAAACGCTTCCAGACACTGGCGGGCCTGCTCCAGGACCTCTGGCGTCATCTGCGGGACCGCGCGGCGGATCACTTCGGGTTCGATCAGCGCCCGCAGATCAAAAATCTCCTGTGCCTCTTCCGGGGAAAGGCCAGACACAACCGCGCCCTTGTACCGCTGGGTCTTGACCAGTCCCTGTTCCTCAAGCCGCGAGATTGCCTCGCGGACGGGGATCCGGCTGGTGTTGAACAGCCCGGCGATTTCATCCTGCCGCAGCGGTTCGCCCTCTTTCAGGTCACCTTCGATGATGGCCTTGCGCAGGGCTTCGAAAACGATCGACGAGGCCGAGGCGGTTTTCGAGATATCGACGGGGTTCAGCTTCATTCGGTTTGGCTCCTCCTGAAGCCTTGATAGGATCTTTTGCGGGTTCTGCAAAGGTTTGGCCGCAATTATCCGCTGCAGACCCAGGACAGGTCGCGCGCGGAAATCGCTTGCAGAGGCAAGCAGGGAGGAAAGGCGGTGGAGGGACGTGCCTGCCTTTTACGGGCGGTCCGTGCCAAAACCAGCGGTCGTGAAGCTGCCTGTCAGGGCGGCGGAGGCGGTCTGCGGAGTGGTGGCCGCGCGGCTAGCCATCCGTTCAAGGTTCACGATGGTCGAGAGCATGATCCGATCATGGCTCCAGTCGGCAGGGCGTTGCAGCAACAGCGCTGTTGTCATCACCGCAGCAACCATCAGGCCCGAGATGACGGCCCAGCCCAGCGGGCTGGCTTTTGCGCTCTGGCCGGCGGTCACGGCGAGCAGGCGGCGCTCCAGCGCTGATGCGCCACGAGCTGTTTCGCGGCGATCCACCAGGGCCACCGCAGGGCTGCGGCGGGCAAACAGTACCGGGTCCTTGGCCGCATGGGCGCAGGCGCGGATCAGGCATTCGCAATAGGCGCGCAGATCGAAATGAGGCCGTGCCATCATCGCCTGATCGCAGGCAAATTCACGCAGCAGCCGCACTTCGCGGCGCCACAGGTAAAAGGCGGGATTCCAGAACAGCAGCGGTCGCAGCGCATCGAGGAGAAATTCGCATTCGATGTCGCGCTGCCGGAAGTGCTGCAATTCATGTGCGACGGTCAGGCGCAGATCCTGCGGATCCTCCAGCAGGGCGGTCGGCAGAACGACGTAGCGCGTAAAAAGACTGCGGGTGGAATAGGCGACGCGGGCCTGATCCGACAACAGCAGCCGCACGCTGCCGATGCGCTTCCAGGCAAAGGCCTGCCGCAGGCTGCTCCGCAGGCGCAGGACCGACACCGCCAATTGCGCCGTGCAGAAGGCCGCGCCAACGGCCAAAGCGGCCAGCGTCGCCTGTGCCCAGAGAGGTCGATCGCTGGTCAGGGTGCGAACCAGATTCTCGCGCAGGCCCAGAAGATCCTCGAACCGGGTTGCGCTCATCCCGACATGACCCTGCAGATATTGCGCAACCAGAAGGTCCGACAGATTGGGCGGATGGGCAAAGACCAGGCTGGTCAGGGCCAATACCAGCAGCGGAGACAGCGCGAGCAGCAGCGTCACCGTGTTCAACAGCTGCAATTGCGGACGGTAGGTTGAGCCGAAAGCGCTGCGGGACAGCAGTTTTCGCGCGACCAGCCAGAGCGCCGCGCCCGCAAACAGCAGCAGGTTCAGATCAAGATAGGCATTCAGTAGAGCATCAGGTTGCATTGTCCCCCAGCCTTTCCTCCAGAAGCGCTCTCATCTCTTCGAGCATTTCGTCGGTCACGTCCTCATCATCGACAAGCCGGGCAACAAGGGCGGCCGGGGCTCCGTTGAAGAGTTTGCTCGAAAGGTTTTTCAGAGATGTTTTCTGGTACTCTGCCTTGGGAACAGCGGGGCGGTAGACCAGCGACCGGTCGGCCCGTTCACTGGTAAGAAAACCCTTCTGCTCCATGATTTTCAGGACCGTTGCGACCGAGGTATAGGCGCGTTCCTGCACCTTGTTCAGCTCGGCCAGAATATCGCGCACGGTGCCGCCGCCGGTTTCCCAGACCATGGTCATGAACTCCAGTTCCACTTCGGTGAGGAGCGATTTGTCCTGTTTCTTTCGCATGCGCGCAGTTGCCTGATCCATTTTGGTCTTCCGCTTATGCTAGGGGAAAGGGGGAGGGGTTGAAAACTATTTTTTTAGCAGAGGCCAGGTACGCAGATTTCTGGTTGCCCGACCTCGCGGTGCAGAGACCTCTGTACACCAGCAGAAAATGCCCGATTTGCTGAGAAGGCCTTGAGGGGCAGATCTGCCTCTCAAGGCCGTTTTCAAGGGTATTGAAGGCGTGCGCGTCAAGGATAAGCCGCCTTTGGCGGGGCCTTCGGCCTCCTTGACCCGCCGGGTGGGCCCACCGTCACACCTTCCAGAAGCAGAAGACGCCCCAGGCGATAGACAGGCCGAGCGGGATCCACAGGGGCATGCCGATCAGACCGAGCCAGGCCAGAAAGATATAGGCGGTCCCGAGGAGGCTGATGAACAGCCGGTCGCCGCGAGTGGTTTCGAGCCCCAGGACCCCCTTGCGCAGGTCGCCGCCGGGGTGGCGGATCTCAAGCGCGATGAGAACGCCGATTGCAGAAAAGATACCGATAAAGACCAGCGCCGTCGGCCAGGTCCAGGCCATCCATGATAGCATGTCAAACCCTCCCCATCGCAAAACCCTTTGCGATGTAGTTGCGGACGAACCAAATCACGATGGCGCCCGGAATGATTGTCAATGTGCCCGCAGCCGCCAGAAGGCCCAGCTCATAGCCGGCGCTGGAGGCGGTTTTGGTCATGGTGGCGGCGATGGGTTTGGCCGCCACGGCTGTCAGGGTTTTGGCCAACAGCAGCTCCACCCACGAGAACATGAAGCAGAAGAAGGCAGCAACGCCGACCCCGGCCTTGATCGAGGGGATGAAGATCACGGCAAAGAACCGCGGGAAGGAATAGCCATCCACATAGGCGGTCTCGTCGAGTTCCTTGGGAATGCCGCCCATGAAACCTTCGAGAATCCAGACCGCGAGCGGGATGTTGAACAGGCAGTGCGCCAGCGCCACCGCCAGATGGGTGTCGAACAGCCCCACAGCCGAATAGAGCTGGAAGAAGGGCAGAGCGAAGACCGCTGCAGGGGCCATCCGGTTGGTGAGCAGCCAGAAGAACAGCTGCTTGTCTCCGAGAAAGCGGTAGCGGCTGAAGGCATAGGCGGCCGGAAGGGCCACCGCGACCGAAATCACCGTGTTGATTGTCACGTAGAGGATCGAGTTGATATAACCCCAGTACCAGGTCGGATCGGTGAAGATGACCTTGTAGTTCTCCAGCGTGAAGGTCTGTGGAAAGAGCGAGAAGCCCGCGAGGATTTCATTGGTTGTCTTGAAGCTCATCGCCACCAGCCAGTAGATCGGCAGCATGAGGAACAGGATATAGACGATGGGGACGATGGAACGTTTCTGCATCTGATCCCTCCCTTAATTCTGATCGTCTTTGGTCATCAGCGTGTAGAACAGCCAGCTGACCAGAAGCGTGATTGCAAAGTAGATGAGCGACATCGCGGCGGCAGGGCCGAGGTCGAACTGACCCAGCGCGATTTTCACCAGATCGATCGACAGGAGCGTGGTGGAGTTGCCGGGGCCACCGCCGGTCAGAACGAAAGGCTCGGTGTAGATGTTGAAGCTGTCCATGAACCTGAGCAGGATCGCGATGGTCAGGACGGTTTTCATCTTGGGCAGCTGGATGAACCGGAACACCGCCCAGTTAGAGGCGCCGTCGATCTTGGCTGCCTGATAATATGCGTCGGGGATCGAGACGAGACCCGCATAGGACAGAAGCACCACCAGCGAGGTCCAGTGCCAGACGTCCATGGTGACGATGGTCACCCAGGCCGCGACCGGATCCTGCGTCATGTCGTAGTTGATGCCAAGCGTGTGGTTCAGGAAATAACCCAGAAGGCCGATATCGGGGAGGGTGAAGATGTTCCACATCGCGCCCACCACGTTCCAGGGGATCAGCATCGGCAGCGCCATCAGCACGAGGCAGACCGGCACCCAGAACCCTTTGCGTGGCATCGACAGCGCAATCGCGATGCCCAAAGGCACCTCGATGATCAGGATCAGGAAGGTAAAGAGGAACTGTCGTCCAAGGGCGGCGTGGAACCGGTCGGAGCGCAGGATCTGTTCGAACCAGTCGAGCCCTTGCCAGAAAAAGACGTTGTCGCCGAAAGTCTCCTGCACCGAGTAGTTGACGACGGTCATCATCGGGATGAGCGCGTTGAAGGCCACCAGCAACAGGACCGGCAGCACAAAGAACCATGCTTTTTGGTTTTCGGTTTTCATTTGCTGTTACTCCGGGTCTGTGGCGAGCCAGCCGTCCACGTAAAGGCGGGTCTGGTCTTGGCGGAAGGCGAGGTGGGTTTCATCGCCTTTGTGCGGGGCGGCGCCTTCCTCGATCACGGCGTTCACCTTGTGGCCAAGGCAGTTGCATTCGACCACCGTGTGGCGGCCGATGTCGGACACCTTGGTGACGGTGGCGGGCAGGCCGCTGTCTGAGAGCGAGACGAACTCCGGGCGGATGCCGATCTCGGTCTTGCCATTAGGGGTGCCGCGCACGGGGCCTTCGAGGGCGACTGGCTGGCCGTCGATCTTTGCCTCACCCTCAAACGTGCAGGGCAGGATGTTCATGCCCGGCGAGCCGATGAAATGGCCGACAAACGTATGCGCGGGGCGTTCGAACAGCTCAACCGGCGTGCCGATCTGCACCACTTCGCCAAGCTGCATCACCACCACCTGATCGGCAAAGGTCAGTGCCTCGGTCTGGTCGTGGGTGACGTAGATCATCGTTGCCTTGACCCGCTGGTGCAGCTCTTTCAGCTTCGAGCGCAGCTTCCACTTCAGATGCGGGTCGATCACGGTGAGCGGTTCGTCGAACATGACCACGTTCACATCCTCGCGCACCAAGCCACGGCCCATGGAGATTTTCTGTTTGTTGTCCGGGGAGAGACCAGCGGCCTTCTGATCTAGCATCTCGGTGACTTCCAGCATCTCGGCAATCGCCATGACGCGTTTTTCCACCGTCGCCTCGTCGCGGCCACGATTGCGCAGCGGGAAGGCGAGGTTGTCGTAAACGGTCATCGTGTCGTAGATCACCGGGAACTGGAAAACCTGCGCGATATTGCGCTGGTCGGGGGGCAGTTTGGTGACGTCCTGCCCATCAAACAGGATCTGACCTTCGGAAGGCACCAGAAGCCCTGATATGATGTTCAGCAGGGTGGATTTACCACAACCCGAGGGACCAAGCAGCGCATAGGCGCCGCCGTCGGACCAGTCGAGATCGATCTCCTTCAGGGCGTAGTCGGACGCGGAGGTCGGCGCCGGAAGGTAGCTGTGGCGTAGTTTTGAAAGGGTAATTTTTGCCATCGTCTTGCCTCACGCCACGCGGGAGCCATCGGGTGCAAAGAAATAGCACGCGGATGGATCCATATAGAAATCATGCATTTCACCGACCTGGTAGGGGTGAACCCCGGCCGAAAGGGAGACCCAGCTGCCCTGAGTGCTGCCAAGGCCCAGATCGAAATGGGCGCTGCTTTCGGAGCCCGAAAGCTCGGTCACCTGCACGCGTCCGGCGATGCGGACCGTGGCCTGCGTGGTGGCGACGGGCAGCACGTGATAGGGGCGGATCGCGACGGTATAGGTGCCATCCGCCAGATCTGCGGCAGCGCCCTCCAGAACCCAGGTCACATCCGGGGTCAGCCGGGCCATGTTACCCTGTTTGGTGATTTCGGCGGTGTTGATCGGCGGATCCGAGAACACCCGGGCCGCGGCCACGTTTTGCGGGTCGCGGTAGATCTCTGCGGTGGGACCGAACTGGGTAACGCGGCCATCGCGCATCAGCGCGGTCTTACCGCCCAGCAGCAACGCCTCTTCGGGTTCCGAGGTGGCATAGACCACAACGGCACCACGTCCGGCGAAAAGCTCTGGTAGCTGGTCGCGCAGTTCTTCGCGCAGTTTGTAATCGAGGTTCGCCAGCGGTTCGTCCAGGAACACCGCCTGGCTTTCCTTGGCAATCGCGCGGGCAAGGGCGCAGCGTTGCTGCTGACCGCCAGAGAGTTCATGCGGGCGCCGGTGCAGCATCGGGCGCAGCTGCAGGATATCCGCGGCGTCTTCTACCCGGCCTTCGATTTCGGATTTTGCCATGCCTGCGACCTTCAAGGGGGAGGCGATGTTTTCAAAAACCGTCATGTGCGGGTAGTTGATAAAGAATTGGTGCACCAGGCTGATGTTGCGTTTCTGGGTGTTGAGGCGGGTCACGTCCCGGCCTTCCATCCACACGCTGCCGCTGGAAATCGGGTCCAACCCGGCCATCAGTTTGATCAATGAGGTCTTGCCCGACCCGGTGGCGCCCAGAAGGACGTTGAAGTGACCGCTCTCCAGTATCAGAGACGTGTCTTTTATGTGCTCAATCGCGCCGACGCGCTTGACCACGTTTTTAAGTTCAAGAGCCATCTTGGTTGGTCTTTCCGGAGAATGGGCCCGCTTGCGCTGCGCCGCTGCGGGCGTCGGCGAGAGAGCCAAAGCGCGATCCGCGCTTCCGTGGGGTTTGCAAATGCCCCGAAGCAGGACATGGGCCGCTTCGGGGTGGGTCGGCCGGGCGGAGAGCCGCCCGGCGGGGAGGGAGCCCTTAGTTCTTGGCCCAGCGGGCAACCAGCTCGTCATAGTTGACGGTCTGGCCCTGAGGCTTCTCGTTCTCCAGCTTCGGCTTGGCGCCGCCATTGGCGTACCACCATTCCGCGTCCTTCTCTTCGTTCAGGCGCGGACCACAGCCGCCGTAGATGTTGGCCTGCTCGTCAGCGCGCTGCATCCGGCTCATGGTGATGTCCATTTCCTGAGCAAGACGATCCATCGCTTCCTGCGGCGTGAAGGCGCCGGAGTTTACGTCACCGATCTGCTGCCACCAGATCTGGGCCAGCTTGGGATAGTCCGGAACGTTCACACCGGTCGGCGACCATGCCACGCGGTCGGGCGAACGATAGAATTCCACCAGACCACCGAGTTTCTCGGCACGTTCAGAGAAGCTCTCGTGGTTGACCGAGCTGTCGCGGATGAAGGTGAGACCCACGTGGGATTTCTTCACGTCCACGGTTTTCGACACCACGAACTGAGCGTAGAGCCATGCAGCCTGCGCGCGGTCCAGCGGAGTGGAGTTGAGGAAGGTCCAGGAACCCACGTCCTGATAGCCGACCTTCTGGCCTTCTTCCCAGTAGGGGCCATGCGGAGAGGGCGCCATGCGCCACAGCGGGGTGCCGCTGTCGTCGACGGTGTTGTTGCCTTCGGACTTCGGCTTCACCATGTCTGCGGTGAAGGCGGTGTACCAGAAGATCTGCTGTGCCACGTTGCCTTGGGCCAGGGTGGGCAGGGACTGGTAGAAGTCATAAGACGCCGCACCTGGAGGCGCGTATTTGCGCAGCCATTCGTCCCATTTGCGGATCGCATAGACCGCAGCCGGGCCGTTCGCGGCACCACCGCGGGTGACGCTGGCGCCAACCGGGTTACAGGTGCCTGCTTCCATGCGGATGCCCCATTCGTCGATCGGCACACCGTTCGGCTCACCTTTGGAGCCTGCGCCCGCCATCGACAGCCAGGCGTCGGTCATCCGCCAGCCAAGGTCAGGCGCGCGTTTGCCGTAGTCCATGTGGCCGTAGATATCGACGCCATCGATGTTCTTCACATCTTCCGAGAAGAATTCAGCGATGTCCTCATAAGCGGACCAGTTAACCGGGACGCCCAGATCGTAGCCGTATTTCTCTTTGAAGGCCGCTTGCAGGTCTTCACGGTCGAACCAGTCTTTGCGGAACCAGTAGAGGTTCGCGAACTGTTGGTCGGGCAGCTGGTACAGATCGCCATCGGGACCGGTGGTGAACTGGGTGCCCATGAAGTCGTCGAGGTCGAGACCGGGGTTGGTCACCGCCTTGAAATCGCCTTCCATCATGTCGCTGAGGTTATAAGCGAGCTGCAGACGCGAGTGGGTGCCGATCAGGTCGGAATCGTTGACGTAGGCGTCATAGAGGTTCCGCTTGGTCTGCATTTGGGTCTGAACCGCCTGAACGACTTCGCCTTCCCCCAGGATCTGGTGGTTCACCTTGATGCCGGTGATTTCTTCAAAGGCTTTTGTCAGAACTTCCGATTCATAGCTGTGCGTGGGGATGCCCTCGGACAGCACGTTGATTTCCATGCCCTTGTAAGGCTCTGCCGCCTGAATGAACCACTGCATCTCGGACAGTTGTTCATCCTTGGACAGGGCCGATGGCTGGAATTCTTCATCAATCCATTTCTTGGCAGCTGCCTCGTCGGCATATGCTGCTTGGCCCGCAACCACGGCGCAAACCGCTGCTGCGGACAAAAGATACTTCCGCATCTTTCTCCTCCCTAAAGTCAGTAAGGCCAGATGTGCGTTGCTCGCACCTGACTGCTACAGGAGTTTCATAGGGTGCGGCGGATTGTCAAACTAAAAAATTAGTAATGATGTAAGTGTCTGACAATGTTGTGATTAAAGTTGATCTGAGGATACCTGTTTGCAATGCGGGCGCAGCGAAAACCCGCTGCCGCACCGCAGCATCAACCGGATTGGTGGCTCTTGTTGTGGGGATGGCGAGGGCGCTGGGAGAATCGCGTTTTCCCGTCGCGGTGTTCTGAGTTTCCGGCTAAGGAAGGTGCCATGACAGATGAATCCACATTCGAGATCTTTCTGACCGCGGCGCCGGGGCTTGAACAGGCCCTGCTGGCCGAGGCGCGCGAGCTGCAATTTTCCGATCCCCGGGCTGTACCCGGCGGTGTCACGGTGCAGGGCGGCTGGCCCGAGGTCTGGCGCGCCAACCTGTACCTGCGCGGCGCGGCGCGCGTGCTGGCGCGGATCGGTGCTTTCCGGGCCTTCCACCTTGCGCAACTGGACAAACGCGCCCGGAAATTTCCGTGGGCGGATGTACTGCGCGCGGATGTTCCGATCCGCGTCGAGGTGGCGACCAACAAGAAGTCAAAAATCTACCACGCAGGCGCTGCCGCCCAGCGGATCGAACGGGCCCTGTCCGAAGAGCTGGGCGCCACGATCATTCCGCCCAATGCCAGTGATGAGATGAGCGGCGCAGGCGTGACGCTGAAATGCCGGATTGAGGACAACCTGTGCCAGTTCAGCGTCGATACTTCGGGCGAGGGGCTTCACAAGCGTGGCCACAAATCGGCCGTGGGCAAGGCGCCGATGCGGGAAAATCTGGCGGCGCTGTTTCTGCGCGAATGCGGGTTCGACGGAAGCCAGACAGTAGTGGACCCGATGTGCGGCTCCGGCACCTTCGTGATCGAGGCCGCCGAGATCGCCATGGGGCTGGCGCCCGGGCGCAGCCGCAGCTTTGCCTTTGAGCAACTTGCGACATTTGATGCGGATGCTTTTGCCGCGATGAAAGCCGCAGTCGTTTCGCAGGAGACCCCGCTGCGGTTCTACGGATCCGACCGGAATGCGGGCGCGGTGGAGATGGCCACTGCCAATGCCGCCCGTGCGGGTGTTGCAGGCTGCACGTCCTTTTCGCAGGCTGCGGTCAGCGATCTGATGCCGCCCGAGGGGGCGCCCGGGCTGGTGATCGTGAACCCGCCTTATGGGGCGCGGATCGGCAACAAGAAACTGCTTTTCGCGCTTTACGGTGCTTTGGGGCAGGTCCTGAAAGAGCGATTTTCCGGCTGGCAGGTGGGTATCGTGACCAGCGAAACCGGTCTGGCAAAGGCGACCCAACTGCCCTTTTTGCCCTTCGGGGCACCGGTCGCACATGGCGGGTTGAAGATCCGTCTGTTCCGGACTGCTCCGCTGCCCTGATCCATCGTTCTGATGTGACAATGCTGGCCATACTGCTGAGATCAGTGGCATCTTGGCTGCGCCGGGCTATCTGAACCCGGCGCCAAATCCTGCATTCACGGAGCCGCAGCATGAGCACATTTGACGAAGATCTGTTTCTAAAGGGGCTTGAGCAGCGCCGCGCCACCCTTGGCGCGGAATATGTAGATGCCAATCTAGCCGCTGCGGATGATTTCAGCCGCCCCTTTCAGGAGGCGATGACCGCCTGGTGCTGGGGGTTTGGCTGGGGCGATGATGTCATCGATGCCAAGACCCGGTCGATGATGAACCTTTCCATGATCGGCGCGCTGGGCAAGATGCAGGAGTGGGAAACTCACTGCAGAGGCGCGCTGAACAATGGTGTCACACAGGATGAACTGCGGGCGATTATTCATGTGATCGGGATTTATTGCGGTGTACCGCAGGCGCTGGAGTGCTTCCGGGTGGCCCGGCGGGTTCTGGCCGAGGCTAACGCGGAGAGCTGAGGCTCAGCCCTTGTCATGGGGTCCGTGATCGGGTGGGATCAGTAGGATGTTTGTTTCCCGGAAGGTCCCCAATGGTGTTGCGTGCTCTCCTGCTTGTTTCTTTGTTGCTGGGCGGCGCCGGTTCGGCCCTGGCTCAGAACCGCGCTGCAATTGAACGCCAGTTCCAGACCTGGTTGCGGCAGGAGGTCTGGCCGCAGGCCCGGCGTGCGGGTGTTTCGCGCCGGACGTTCAACACTGCATTTGATGGCGTGACACTGAACTGGAAGCTGCCCGATCTGGTGCCCCCCGGCGCACCGGTCAAGACGCCGAAAACGCAGCGGCAGGCCGAGTTCGGCAAGCCCGGGAAATACTTCGGTCGCGGCGCGGTCGATGGCGCCACGGCGACCGGGCGCCAGATGGCCCGGCGCCACAAATCCAGCCTGACGAAGGTTGAACGCGAAACCGGCGTACCCGGGCGGATCATCCTCGCAATCTGGGGGCGGGAAAGCGCCTATGGGCGGGCGGCCATTCCGCATGATGCCTTTCAGGTCCTCGCCACCAAGGGCTTCATGAGCACGCGCGCGGACTATTTCTCGGCCGAGTTGATCGCGGCGCTGCAGATCGCGGAGGCAGGTCACGTGCCCGCCCATGCAATGAAGAGCAGCTGGGCTGGCGCCCTTGGCCAGCCGCAGTTCATGCCCACGAACTTTCTGCAACATGCCGTGGACGGCGACGGCGACGGCCGCGCGGATATCTGGGGTTCGGAGGCCGACACCATCGCCTCGATCGGGACCTATCTGAAGCGGCATGGCTGGCAAACTGGGCGCGACTGGGGGTTTGAGGTTTCAGTTCCAGGCAGCGTCTCTTGCACGCTGGAAGGCCCAGATCAGGGCCGCCTTATTTCCGATTGGGAGGCCATGGGGATCACCCGTGTCTCCGGGCGCCCCTTCCCGGAGCATGAACGGTCCCAGCAGGGGTACCTTTTGATGCCCGCCGGACGTTACGGCCCCGCTTTCGTGGTGACACCGAACTTCTATGTCCTGAAGGATTACAACATGAGCGATCTATACGCTCTCTTCGTGGGGCACGTGGGGGACCGCATCCAGTTCGGTGTCGGTGACTTTCACGCCCGCTGGGGCAGTGTCGGGGGGCTGCTGCGGTCGGATGTGGCTGCCATGCAGCGTACGCTCATAGGGCAGGGGCATGATGTTGGCGGCGCCGATGGGCTGGCCGGTTACAAGACACGCCGCTCCATCGGGCGCTGGCAGGAGGCCATGGGGCAGCCCCCGACTTGTTTCCCTGACCCTGCGATGAAGGCGGCGCTTGCGCGGTGACTGCGCCGCAGCCCGGCGAGGCATGCGATTCTGAAAAACGCGGAGAAAGCGCGGGGTTTCGCTTCGCAGCGGGTGAGGTAGGGGAGGGGGCGTCCAGTCAGCCTAACGCTCGGGTGCCAAGGCTGCGATGTGTTTCACAGTGCCTGTCTTCGCGGTCATTTTGTTTGATGGCTTAAGGTGCTGTAAATATTGTAAAATTTTAAGACGGCGCATTTTTTTGACCAGAAAATCCTGCAGAGCCGATTTTCCTGCTTGACCCCACCGGCCCCATTCCGTAAATCGCCTCCACACAGCGAGTGGCGGAGTAGCTCAGCTGGTTAGAGCAGCGGAATCATAATCCGCGTGTCGGGGGTTCAAGTCCCTCCTCCGCTACCAAAAACTTCTGCAACGCAAACAACGTTTGCCGCCGTTGGAAGAAAAAATACCCGAAAGCGACATATAGCGCCTGACGCCCGGATCTGATGTTCTGGACGCGTTGTGTTTTGATGCCTGCAGTTTGGCGCCTCTGGCGGCGTGCGGAGCAGTGCTGCGAGGCTGCAGAGGGGCGACCGCATCCTTCTGAGAACACGGTCGCTTGTCTTTAGCTATTATTCTGCTTCACAGCCGTTGACGAAGGTCGCGACAGGCCATTTCTCCTGGCGCAGTGCGGTCTTGCTGACCCAGCCGCTGGCTTCTCCGAAGCGGGCTCGGCACCAGATACCGTCCGAGGCCACAGTGCAGTAATTCACCTTGAGGCATGCGCCCTGCGGCAGTGTACCCACGATCCGCGCATCCCGTCTGGGCTGATCGCGGACATTCAGGTTGACCAGAAGGCCCAGAGAGGCAACGACACCCCCATCTTCGCTCATGACAGGGGCTGCCAGATCGGAACGTTCTGCGCAGTCGCTTGTGTAGCCAAGGTAAATGCAACGGTGTTGGCGCACAGCCTGGCTGAAGGCGGCCTGATAGGCGTCGCCGTTTGGTCGTTCCAGAATGAGGCTGACAAAAGAATCGGACAGATCGCCTGTGACACGGGATTGGTTACCGCCCAACCGAGCAACGACAACATCCTGCTGAGCGTAGAGGACAAGCTGGTTCTGCTCGATGTCCCAAGCTGAAACGCTGTTCAGCGGCACAACGCAGTTTTGGCTATTGGCGACGGGGCGCAACTGAGACTCCTCAACTACCCCGTGGAGTTCCACCTTGTTTTCCAGGCTGAGCGAACACGGTGTGGAACTGGTCGAGAATGCGGTGTCGAAGACCACCCAGTTCCCGGAAAAAGCTTCAAGCAGCTGTTCTTTAGTTTGAGCAGACGACGGGGGCGCAATCAGCGTTACAAGCGCGGCAAGCGCACCCAGAGAAAGCGATTTGAGCATTACCATTCCTGTTCCTTGGAAATTATGGTCCGAATGTGGACACCGCGGTGGCGATTTCGGCTCCGTCTCGCGTTACGGATAACTCGACCGAGAGCTTGCCGCCGGGCTGTATCGAAAGGGTCGTCTTGCCTATGACATGACGTTCCCCACGGTGTATTCCGATTGCACGGCTTTGTGTCAGGTTGGAGGTTCCGCCAGAGTCGGATTTGACGATTGTCAGAGCAGCCTGCACCTCACCCTCGTCCAGTCCGATCACGCGACCTTCGATTTCCACACCTTGAGCGGTGGGAATGATCGAAATCTCAGCTGCAGCGGATTGCGCTGTGGCGGTGGATGTTCCCGCGGACATCAAAACGGTGCAGGCAAGTCCAAGGGTCGAAAGCAGTCGACGCATGGCGCAGCCAGCCTAGCGCGTCTGCGTGATCAGAACAGTTCCGCCGTTTGAAATGACGGTTGGCCCCGCTCCATTCACCGCTGACAGTCCATTACCAATCTGCGTGTAGGTGACATTTGTCGAATCACCGGCCACAGACAGGCTGAAACTGTTCTGATTGCCGGTCTGAACCAAGGTGCCGGAATTGTTGGAGCCGGACACGTCGACATTGCCATCGTTGCCATTGCCGGTCTGCAGAAGGCCCGCGGAGTTATTGGTGCCGGTCACTGAGATCTCACCGGTATTCCTGGAGCCGGTTTGGGACAACACGATGGAGGCCAATTCACCGCCAAAGATGGTCGCGGAATTGCCAAGTGGTGATCCGGTTAAGGCATTGTTTTGACTGAAGTAAACAGTTGCGCCTTCGCCTTCTAGAATGATCTCGCCGCTGTTGTAGGTGCCATACTGGCTGGCAGGTGACAGCCCGTCTGGAGCACCGGCGACGAGCGAATTCGTTGCGTCACTTTGGTCAATAAATAGCTCGTTGCCCGCGCTCGTGCCGTCGCCCTGCTCAAGATAAACAACGTTTCCACTGCCAGCAGCAGCCATGGAGGTCAGTGAAAGCGCCACGACGACCGTCATAGGGGTAATATCAAGTAAACGTATCAAAGCAAAAACTCCCCAAAAGTTAACAATACGTTACCATGATGATTGGGAGATCGCTACACTATTTCCGTTTCCATGCTGATGAAACACGGCCACATTTGCATGTCCGGTTTGCATGACGAGCCCTGTGTTGCCGGTGCCGGTTATCTGACCAAAGGCCCGGTTATTGGAACCATTCTGCGCAATGGCGAAAAGGTTGTCTGATCCGAGGACAGACAGGTCGATTTGATTGCCGAAGCCTGTTTGCGACAATACGCCCGGCTGAATAGTTGCGGCGGCAAATGCGGGAAGCGCGGGCCAGCTTTGGCCAAATCCGCCGTTGTCATTTCCTGAGATGGTCAGGGTTATCGTATTTTCTGGCTCGACGAGGACCTCCAGGGTATTGGCCGGTTCTGTTCTGAGTGAAACGACATTGTCCTGAGCTGCTGCCGTTTCGGTGCTGAGGCTCAGCGTGAAAGCTGTCAGGCAAATGAAATGTGCAACCAGAGGTGGTTTGAACGGTGTCTTCATTGCATATCCTCCTGTGACGGCGAGGCCTTCGGTCAGCGACCTGGGGCAGGCACAGGAAAGGATAGAATAAGGGCGAGTTTGAGGCGGGCTATAGGCGCTTGAAGGAGGCTTTTTGGATGTTTTTATCTTAAATTTAAACAAATTATTACTGTGAGAATTTGCCTTTGATGGCAGTACAGCAAACAGCGGATAAGGCATATGCCTGCTCCGCTGTCTGGCCCAGGATCTGAAACGATCCTGTTATTTCAGAAAGTGAAGTGCCTAAGCGGGCAGAACGAGGTTAACCAATGACCTCGCCGTCTGCCGGCGGCGGCGGCGTTACCGGGCCACCTTCATCGACTGCAGGCGGCAACTGACGCACGCTGGGGGCGGGCGGTGTTGGTCGCGGCTTGGGCCGCGTCTGGGTAATCCGGGCGGCAGAGATCGTCACTGGACGCACCGGGGGGAGCGTCTGGCCGAGGTATTCCCCCAGTTTCTCCTGACGGTACTTCGCAATCAGGCGCTGCTGGGATCCCTTGTCCTTGAAGGCCCACAACCCGACCTCGGCCCCTTCGATGATGGTGCCGTAGACAGCCTTTTCGATGGCCTGTTGCAAGGCAATCAAGCGGGGTTCGTTCCCGGTCACGCCGGCTTCGATTTCAAGCAGCTCGTCCAGCGCGATGTAGCGGAACACGCTACCCCGGATCAGGGAGGAGCCGATTGATTTCTGGGTGACCACGCTGGTGAGGACTTCGCCAGTTTCGGTCGAGACAGCCCGCAGGCTGACGGTCACGGTATCCAGTTGCCACTCGGTATTGCCGCCGATGCCAAGGTATCGTGCGCCTGCGCCACCTGTTTGGGTGTTGCTGTCGTATCCCACGATTCCACCCTGCAGGATGATGCCGGAGTGCAGCAGCGGCGCCAATGCATTCGGATCGATCTCTGTCTCACCGCGATACTGCCGACGCATTTCAGTGAGGATCTGGCGCTCCCGGACGAGGTCCTGCAGGCCGGCGCGATCCAGAACTGTGAACCAGCGGCGTTCACCGGCATCCTGTAGTGCTTTGATCAGAACCGCAGAACCGCCCTGGGACACGGCCCGGGACAGTGTCTGGACGAGTTCGCGCTCTTTGTATTGTCCGGTAAGGTCAGGAAAATCGTAAACGGAGACGGATATGCGGCGTGTCGGTTCTGGCAGCGTGCGTAGGCTCATGTTGACCGGTGTCGGCTGCACAATCGTCGGATCGGTGGTCCCAAAAAATGGCCCTGGTGTCGTGGCGCAGCCAGAGAGAGCAGCGGTTCCAGCCACCACCATGGCACGGAGTAGCACTCGCAGGCCTGCTTCTTTACCAAACACCATGTTTATCCTCGTTCTAATTCGTAGCTGTGGCTGCCCGATCTGCCAGGCAATCAGCAAACCTAATTTTAACTTCCAGTTACCAGTTGCGGGACCACGATTTCTGTCACGGTGCCATCCAGGGAGTCGACAATTGTGAGGCTGATGGAATCCACCGTACGCTCAAACGTGACTTCGGTGGTTCCGAACGTCACTGTGCCCTGATCGGATGGGTTGCTTCCGAAGATCGCCTCGGTCACCTGGCCCGCGAGAGCGGAAAGCAAGCGACCTTCGAGCTGGCGCACGAACAAATCGGCGTTTGTGGTTCCGGTCGGAGATGTTGTTCCGGTTCCTGTGGTCGAGCTGCTTACTGCATCCCGCGCTGTCGCGTCGCGCTGCGCATTCGCAGTCGACAGCAGGTGGGATGAGTTGAGGGGAGCGCCGCCGAAGGACGGGTTGATCGGAGTATAGGTCAACTCTCCAGATACACCGGCTCCCGCAAATAAGAGTGCTGATGCAGTGAAGCCAATGAAGGAATTTTTCATATCAACCACCAATCCTACAAACCTGCCGTGATGCGTCGCTAATTGACCGACTCACGGGTGATAACAACCACGCCGACTGGGTGTCCAGCGCCCATCACCTCTAAAAGCGCAGCAAATAGTGACTTGGCGATGACGAATTGTCCAAGTTGAAATAATTCGCATAAGTGTGTTGCGAATCTGTCACTTGTCGATGATGAAGGCTCGCGTCAGGGTTTTTGCGGGGAATTGGGCAATTCTAGCAATGGTTGTGTTGACGTTACGAAAGCGCACGCGTTGCGCTTGGATTCGTTGGTGGGGCCCCCGTGAAATTGACACTTAATTGAAAACAATCGTCCGGATTTGGGGTGAATGGGTGCGGGGTGCGAACGAGTTCGGTCCGGATTAGCTAAAATTATATAAAAATTTGCAACTTGATTACTGAAAGCTTGATTTAAATCATCTCTTAGGTCTCAATGAGGCGGCAGAATTGTTAACAGAAAGTTAACGGTGCGTGGGGGCGCACGAGGGGTGAATGGACAGAGGAATATCTTTCATAGCCACATCTAAATTCTTGGTGCGTGGGCCCTTTTAAACAGTTGGGTCGGGGCATGCCTGCAATTGATGCAGGACGCCCCGCTGGGGCGGTTCCGAAGTCGAAGGCTTCTTTGGCGGAAGAACCTGGTAACGGTAATTGGAGACCAAAATGCGAATTTCAAAACGTTTTCTGGTGGCAACGACTGCGTTGACGCTGAGCATGAGCGCGGCAGCCCATGCTGATGACAACAAGGCCTTTCTGGAACAGATCGGATCCGACAACAGCGCAAGCGTCGATCAGTCGCTGGGCAACACGAACCAGGCAGGCGGTCAGCAAGGTTCTTCGTCAGCCTCTGGCAATGCGATGGTGCAGAACGGCGAGGGCAACTCTCTGGATATCGTCCAGTCTGGTGATGATAACTTCATCGGGGTCCGGCGCGGTGGTAACAGCAACGGTGTGACCCAGACCGGCGACGACAACTCCGCAACGGTAACGCAAAGCTCCGTGACCAACTTTGTCAATGTGATCGAGCAAACTGCCACGAGCTTCTTGTCGGTGGGGAATGAGCTGACTATCACCCAGTCTTCGGTCGGCAATGCTCCGCGTAGCGGCCCGCTGAGCGGCGATGGTAACTTGCTGAGCGGCGTGCGCCAGACTTCAACCGGTCTTGTTAAGAACAGTGTGACCGTCTCGCAGAACGTAAATGTTGCAAACGGCAGCAGCTACACGCGAAACCAGATCGGCGGGAACCTTAATCAAAACGAGAACTCAGGTCTGATTTTTGAAAACTCGAACCTGAACCAGGGTAACAATGGCGTTGTCCAGGTGGGTTGGGGTAACTCGGCCAACCTGACACAGGACGGCACCCGCAACTTCATCAAGCTCGTGGATCAGGATGGTGGCAGCAACACAGCGATCGCGACTCAGAATGGTGCGTTCAACAGGATTTCCACGATCGCCCAGTCTGGTACAGGCCCGTTTGGTTTCGGTGGGAACATTGCTATTGTGTCCCAGAGCGGCAGCAACAACGGCCGCGGCGGCTTGACCCTGCCCAATGCCGGCTCGGTTGGGGCCACGGATTCCAGCATTTTGCAGTCCGGCATTGGCAACTCGGTGAACTATGCTGCGCTAGGCGACAGCAACGAATTTGGTTTCACTCAGTCCGGTAACGGCAATACCGTCGGATCCGTCTCAGTTGTCGGTTCCGGCAACCAGACCGCTGGTTTCCAGGATGGCAACGCCAACATCATCACCATTATACCGATCGTTGGCGACGATAACGACGTTGGTGTCAAACAGGTGGGGATCGTCAATGTGGCGACTGCCATCCTGACCAACGGAAGTGATCGCAACGCGCTGCTGATTGATCAGAATGGCGGCTTTAACGTTGCCACCATGAGCGTGAATGGCGATGACAACGTTGCCAAGCTGGATCAGACCGGGACTGGCAACAACTTCATCCTGGCCATGGTCGGCGACGCGAACAACAACACGGCCCTGTCGGGAACCTTCAGCGGCAACGCCGCATCCCTCGGGCTGACAGAAGGCGTATTTACCCAGGATGGCGCGGGTAACTCTTTCTTAGGCTCCGTTATCGGTTCGAACAACCTGATGGCCTCGCTTCAGGATGGCAACAACAACGCCATCGTTGCGTCTGTCGTTGGCGGCGCCAACCAGGCAGCGGTTTCCCAGGTGGGCAACAGCAATACAGCCAATTTCACCCAAACTGGCGGCAGCAATAACGCTGGCATCCTTCAGTAAGCTTTTTGGCGGGGGCCTCATTCCTGAGGGTCCCGCCGTTTGATGGGGCATTTACCCCGGCTCAAAACGGAGAAAATTATGAAACTTCTCAAAACATCCTTGATTACCACCACAGCCCTGACGCTTTCGCTGAGCACTGCAGCTTTTGCGGACAGCAATGAAGCCTACCTGGATCAGCAGGACGTGGCGAACAGCGCGATCGTCGATCAGAGCGGTGGCGACAACAACAAGGCAGGTTCTGCTGGTCTGAAAATGACCCAGGACGGCTTTACGGCTGCCGATGGCTATAACCAGCTGAGCATCACGCAGTCGAGCGACAACAACGAGATCGGCTTGATCGGCTCCGGCGTGTCTCAGGTTGGCAAAGCCTCCAACCCGGGTGCCGTTTCCTCGAACGTGGCAACCGTGACTCAGTCCGGCGGTGGCAGCAACGTGATCGGCGAGCTGGTGCAGTTCCACAATGGCGGCCCCGGTTCTGCGGGTGTTCCCAACACCCTGACGGTGAAGCAGAACGGAACGTCGAACAACATCACCACGATCAATCAGGAAGGCAAGGTGAACGACCGCAACACGGCGACGATCACCATGTCCGGCACCAGCGACAACATTGATTTGGTGCAGCAGAAAGTGTCCAACAACGGTTCGGGTGACAATACCCTGACCATCACCATGAACGGCGTCAGCAATGGCATCGGGGACTTCACCGGTTTTGCCAATGGCTCGGGTGCGGTTGCGGCCCACTTCCGCCAGTTCAATGCGACCCGCACCAACGCCAATGTCATCATCGGCGGCACCGGCAACCTGGTCGGGACCTACCAGCAGGGCAAAGACAACGATGTTGGCACCCTGGAAGTCACCGGCGACAACAACCAGCTGGGTGTTCTTCAGCACGGTAACAGCAACCTCGTCAACGTTGCCGCGATTGCAGGTAACGGCAACAATGTTGGTATTTCCCAGATGGGCAATACCAATGGTGCTTCGGTTACCGTAACCAATGACAACAACGCCTTCGGTGTCTTGCAGAATGGCAACGACAACAGCGCAACGGTTTCCGTCTTTGGTGATGGCAATGGTCTGACCGGCACCACGCCGCTGTTGGCTGGTTCCGCGCTGGCGGCCGCTGGCAGCCACGTTTCCTTTGAGGCGGGCCTGATCCAGCAGCAGGGCAATGACAACACTGTCCTGGCCTCCGTGACCGGCAACAACAACCTGTTCGGTACCCTGCAGTGGGGCGCTGACAACAGCATCACCGCTACCGTGAATGGCAACAGCAACCAGTCTGCCGTTGTTCAGGTCGGCAGCAGCAACACCGCGAGCTTCTCGCAGACTGGCGGTACCAACAACGCTGGCATCATTCAGTAATCAAAGAGTTGCGCGGGGCTGAATGCATTCCTCAGCCCCGCGATTTTACGTGTGTTAATCATTTTGACCTCTGGGGGGAGGTACTATCATGAAACTTCTGAAAACGACCTATATCACGACAACTGCTCTTACCCTTTCGATGAGCGCCGCGGCTTTCGCCGGCAGTGGCAACGAAGCCTACTTGGATCAGATCCAGTCCGGATCCGGGACGGGCACGAACAGTGCTCTGATTACCCAAAGCGCGGGTAACGACAACGAGGCGGGTTCGACCAGCCAGAACATCCGTCAGATTGCACAGAGCAACTCCAACAACGATCTGGACATCGTGCAGAGCGGCGATAACAACGACATCGGTCTGAACGGCTTCCAGCAGCTGGCGCAGTATGCCTCCTCTCCCAACGGCAACACGGCGTCGATCACCCAAAGCTCGAATGACAACGTAGTTGGCAAGGTGACTCAACGAAACCGCTTCGGTGGTGCGGTCGGTGCGTCCGGCAACGCATTGACCATCCTGCAGCAGACCGGTGACGACAATGTCATCACGGAGGTTTTCCAGGACAAGCACAAGGGCGGTTCCGGCAACTCGGCCACGCTGACCATGTCCGGCACCAGAAACACCATCGCGCTTGCCAAACAGACCGTCACAGGGGGGAGCATCCCGGGCAACACGATGACTGTCTCGATCTCCGGCGACGACAACGGTCGTGGAGCGCTGGGTGGATATGCGGCTCTCAGCGGTGCGTCCACAAGCGAACTCAAACAAGGGTTCGAAGACTTGAACAACGGGAACGTCAACAAGGGCAACAACGCTCTGGCACTCGACATTTCCGGGAACAGCAACCAGTTCGGCGTGACGCAGGACGGGACGAACAACACTGTTGGCACACTGTCCATCACCGGCAGCAGCAACGAGTTGGGCATCAGCCAGGTCGGCGATGCGAACACTGTGCAGCTTGCTGTGCTGGGGGGCAACTATAACAACGTTGGTATCTCGCAGACTGTCGACAACAACTGGGCGCAGGTCGACATCAGCGGGTCCTCCAACAAAGCCTGGGTGATGGAACACGGCAACCGCAACTTTGTGGACCACTGGGTGGAGGGCGACCACCATACTGCCGAGATCGACATTCTCGGCGACGACAACTCACTGAACACCCATCAGCGCTGGGGCAATGGCAACCAGATGTATGTGAGTGTAACCGGTGATCGTAACAATAATGGTGGTGCATTGAGCGGCAATGCCGGCAGCGCATTTGCGGCTGCCAATGGTGTCACCGGCCTTCCGATGTCTGCGGGGTCCCTGTGGCAACACGGCAGCAACAACGAGATGACCGTGACAGTCACCGGAGACGACAACCTCTTTGCAGTCCTGCAACGGGGTAGTGGCAACGCGCTTGTCGGAACGGTGATCGGGGCCAACAACCAGGCTGCCGTGGCGCAAAATGGCAACAACAACACCGCCAACTTTGTCCAGAACGGTTCGTACAACAACCTCGGCATCATCCAGTAAATCGACACCCCGTCGCGGCAGATCCGCGGCGGGGCTCAATCCCGTTTGCAACATAATTTCTATAGCATTCAGGTGAATTTAACGATCAATTTCAGGAGTTTGACCCAATTGAATTGTGCGCAACATGACGCTGTTGACCATTGAATATTGCATTGGGGGCGTAAGATGACACATCTGAAGACAATCCTGGTGACCTCCACGGCCATGGCAGTGGCCGCCGCGGCCTGGGCGGACAGCAACAAAGCGGCCATTGTACAGAACGGCAGTGGCAACGCCGCATTGATCGACCAGGGGGCCGGAACGAACAACGTGGCCGGTACAACGGCGACGTTCACCGACTATGCCAACATCCCGCTTCGGCAGGACGGGGACAACAACGACCTTTCGGTTAAGCAGTCGGGTGACGGCAACCTTGTGGGCTACAACGGCAACAGCGGCAATCCGGCTGGCTATGTCCAGCAACTTGGGGACGACAACCTGGCTACGATCGAGCAGACGACGGACGGCAACGCCGTGATCCGTCTGTCTCAGAAAGGCGACGTCGGGACCGGCACGGGTGAAAACGTCCTGACCATTCTGCAGACGGGTGGCAATAACAACACGCTGCGAACTGTACTCCAGCAGGCAACCGGCGGAGTTCCGGATCTGGCCAATACTGCGGCTTTGATCCAGGACGGTACCGGTAATCTGATCAATACCGTTCAGCAGTTCGGCGAAGACAATAGCCTGGCCGTTCAGATGACCGGCGATAGCAACGGCACCACCGCGCTTTCGGGCGTGGCGGATGTGGCGAATGATGCCACCTTCATCCAGCGCGGCCTTGGCAACATGATCAACGTTGACATCGCTGCCAACAACACCGGTATCGGTGTGGAGCAGCGGGGGAACGGCAACGCGGTCGGCACGTTGGACATCAACGGCGACAACAACGAGATCGGTATCGCGCAGGGTGGTCCTGTTAACCAGTCCAGCCAATCGGGCAATAACAACCTCGTGGCGATGGGCGTGATCGACGGCGCCTCCAACATCATCGGGATCCGCCAGTGGAACGATGACAACATGGCGGTTTTGAACATCATCGGCGCCTCGGACGACAATATCGTGTCGATCCTTCAGAAAGACGTGTTCGGAACGGGCGGCGAGGCCATCGTCACTATCGACGGAGACGCCAACGGTGGTGACTTCAACACCGTCGCGATCATGCAGCAGGCCTGGGGCTTTGCTGATGTGGGCATAGTCGGGGATCAGAACAATGTGCACGTCACCCAGTTCAATGCTGGTGAAGCAACCCTTCGCATCGGCGGCGCCGCGGAGGGCGACATTAATTTTCTGTCCGTTGTGCAGGGCCTGTCCAGTCCGGCGAGCCCTAATGTTGTGACGGCGTCCATCTTTGGCGACGGCAACAATCAGGCAGGTGGCTTCAGCGCGCCTGTGTCGTTAACGGCAGCCGTAGCCGCGACCGGCTACCAGACCTGGGACGGCCTGCAGCCGGGCGAGTTGAGCCAGAAGGGCATGGGCAATGTGATGTCGCTGACGGTTGGTGTCGATGGCGTCAGCCAAGCTAACGATAACCTCTTCGCCGCCAGCCAGCATGGCGATTTCAACACGCTGACCGGCACTATCAACGGCAGCATGAACCAGGCCGTCGTTGCACAGACGGGCAACAGGAATGTTGCTGTTTTCGCACAGATAGGGTCCGGCAACAGCATCGGCATCGTCCAGTAAAATGTTTCGACTGGGGCGGACCACCGCCCCCACACGACAACCGGGGAAGTACCCCCTGAAATAAGGATCACAGCAATGCGGAATACGAAAACAATTCTGGCGGCCTCAACGGCGCTTTCCCTTCTGGCTGGTGCTGTCTTCGCCGGTAGCGGCAACGAAGCTCTGCTGAGCCAATCCGGAAATGCAAACAACGCTCTTGTCACCCAGTCGGGCGACAACAACAGTGCTTTCGGCTCGGTCGATGGTGGCACCACCAAGGCGGACATGATCCAATCTGGCGACCAGAACACGCTGACCATTACCCAGTCGGGCGATGGCAACGAAATCGGCATCAAAGGAAGCCTTGTGACCTTTGGCGGTGGGGCCGGTCTGAACCAGACGAATAATAACGCCACGACCGCAGGCAATTTCAACGTGCTGAGCGTCACCCAATCCACCAATGGAAACGCGGTGCAGGGAATCCGTCAGCGTGTCTTTGCCGGGGCAGGAGGCAACAGCATGACCATCACCCAGCAAGGCGGTGACGGTAACCTGATCGGTGATATCAAGCAGTGGCAGTATGGTTCCTCAGGAGCCAATACGGAGGGGCAGACGATTGCCATCCTGCAGGACGGTGCCAACAACCAGATTCGCGCGGTCTATCAGGACCTGACGGGCAACGGGAATGAAGGCAATACGATGTACATCGACATCCTGGGCAACAACAACAGCGGTGCCCAGCCGGTCAACTCGGATGCGCGTGCCGGATACAATGGTGGCGGACAGTTTCGCCAAAACGGCTACGGCAACTATATGGATGTGGACATCACCGGTGACTCCAACGGCTATGGGGTGAACCAAGTTGGTGCCCGCAACTCGATCGGTACGCTGGCCATAAATGGTGACGGCAATGCGTTCGGCATCGCACAGCTTGGCAATGACAATACTGTGTCGGTTGTCAGCGGCATCAACGGAAATGGCAACGATTTCGGGGTCAACCAGAACGGATCTTCCAACCTTGTTGATGTGGCGCTTTTCGTCGGTGATCTCAATGAGCTGCTGGTCGATCAGGACGGTGCTGACAACACGTCCTACGTGACCATCGATGGTGACCAGAACGATGGCGACATCACCCAGGGTGGCGGTGGCAGCAATACCGCATCGCTAAGCCAGGTCGGTGACAGCAACGTGGCGACCATCACTCAGTGACGCCGCAGCGTCGGATTGGCGCAAAAAAATCAATCAGGCCGGGCGCCAGCGCGCCCGGCCCCTGATCCGTAGGAGCCCGTCGTACAATGCGCATTCTCGTTCTTCTCAGCGTTCTTCTTCCTGTGGCGGCTGCCGCGCAGGACAACCTGGTTTTCATTGATCAGATCGGTTTGGAAAACGAGGCGCTGATCGATCAGGTCGGAAGTGGCAACCAATTGGGCCTTGATACGGATGTCGCGCTGCAGGAGGGTTATTATAACAGCCTGATCGTGACCCAGACGGGGGCGGACAACCAAGTGGGCACCATCGGACGGGGCTTTGAGCAAAGCGGCAATTCGCAGACACCTACGATTTTCAACCAGGTCGACATCACCCAAGACTCCAACAGCAACCTTGTGGGAGAGGTACTTCAGGCCGCAACCGGAGCCATCCCATCTGGCGCCAACCGCCTGTTCATTCTGCAAGGACAGTCCGGGTCGGGAGATGGCAACCAGATCATCACCGTAATCCAGGAACAGCTGGACGGAATGCCTGGTCAGATTGCCCAGATTGAACAGACCGGCACTGAAAACACTCTGCTGCGGGTCGAGCAGCGGTCCGAAACGGCCGCGCAATTCGCCGAGAACATCATCCGCGCCAGGTTCACCGGATCCTACAACGGTCGCGGTCAGCTGACCGGGCCTGCTTTGCTGTCCCGCGCCCTCGACAACGCGCTCATCCAGCGTATCGGCTACGATAATATGGGTGCAAACGGCAATGAGATGGATCTGACGGTTTCTGGGGATTTCAACCGCTTTGGCATCTTTCAGGGCGGACGCCGCAATTCGGTCGGTTTCGTCACCATCACCGGCGACACAAACGAAGTGGGGCTGCGCCAGGATGGTTTGCAGAATGATATCACCATGTCCACGGTCGCTGGCGATGAAAACCGGGTCGGGGTGGGGCAGATCGGCACGAACCGCGCCTGGGTGGAGCTGACGGGGTTCAGCAATCGGAACGACATTCTCGGGCTGCAGGAAGGCACCAACGATCTGGAGTTCTATGTCGAAGGAACTGGCAATATCGCCTCAGCGGACCAGAACTATTTGTCAGGATTGGGGGGCGGCAATGCCGCGGAATTCCGCATTCTCGGAGACAACAATTTCCTAGACCTTCTGCAACAGGGGCAAAACACGGCTGTCTTTCTTGTTGAAGGCGACCTGAACAATGCCGCACCTGCAAGCTTCACGGGTGTTGCAGCCAGCGATCCAGGTCTGACGCCGGGTTTCTTCAAGCAACTTGGCTTCGGGAATGATGCCACGACATCCATCACCGGGGACGCAAACCTAGTTGCCGCGGTACAGGACGGTGACGCGAATGGTTTCACGGTCATCATTGTCGGCAATACGAACCAGGCCGCCGTCGCACAGCGCGGAAACGCGAACGACGCGTGGATTTCTCAAAACGGGACCGGAAATACGGCTGCAATCATCCAATAATCTGGCCCCCCCTTTATCTCTGCCAATATCGTGCACTTGCGGAGCGGAGAGGATGTAAGCGCTTTGCCGCGCTACCGGCCTTGGCGGACGGTTCTGTATGGGGCGCTTCGTCTTGCGCCGCCGAACTGCAACATGGAGTTGGCCAGAAGCGGCTGACGCCCGGGGTCCGTCAGCGGGATGTGACCGCCCCCTGCGAAATTCCCGCCTGTCAGGTGGCGGGCGTCGGCGGCGAATTCAGGGGGCAGGTAGGGGCTGGACGCGGCGCTCAATTGGGGCAGGCAAAGCCGCGAGGCCCACAGGAGCGGATGAGACGAGAGACGGGCTTCACCGGACGGATCGAGAAAGAATGCTGCTTTCACGGTTGATTTGCGTGACCATGCTATCGTGTTTGAGAGTGACCAAGAAAAGCGAGCTGCCCCTGAAACTGGCCGCCATAGACGCCGGAAGACCGGGGCATCGTAATGGGAAGAAGCACAAGACCGGCCGCCATGGCAGCGGCCAGTGCCAGTGCAAGAAGAGAAGTCATTTCTTTCATTTGTGGTTTCCACTTCCTGGGCTCAATAGTTAAAAAAAGCACTGGCCGTCTGGCGCAGGGTGCACTCAAGGTATCGTTACATGTTTTGTACGGCGTTCGGGGTGCGGGGGTCTTGGCAGGTTCTGCCAGCCATATGACCCTATCTGCCAAACCGGGTGTCCACGCTGCAGTTATTGGGTCGCTGCAGCCTGCCGGTATTGGGCAGGTGCCTGGCCAACCCAGCGTTTGAAGGCGCGGCTGAAAGTACTTTGTTCGGAAAATCCGGTGAGGAATGCGATCTCGGCGATCGAGAAGTCGCTTGTGGTCAGCAGTTCATGGGCAAGTTGGGTTTGGGCCTGTTTCAGGGCCTCTCGATAAGTCAGCCCCTCTTCGGACAGGCGGCGGTAGAGAGTGCGTTCGCTCATCCCCATGGCGCGCGCGATGTCGCCCGCTTGCGGCAAGCCATGTTTCAGGGCCTGTGACAGGTGGCGCATCAGATCGGTCATCAGCGGCGGGTTCTTGTGCAAGGCACACATTTCCTCATCCAAATGCCGGATCAGGAAGTCGGACACCGCCTTGTCTCCGAGCCGGACCGGCAGATCCAGCGCGGTGGAGGGCAGGGCAAGGGCGTCCTGGTCGGCGCCGAACCGGACCTCGCAGCCAAAATACTCGGCATAGCGTTCAGGCGTGCCTCGGCAGGGGTGACGAAAGGATGCATAGGAAAACTGGATATCCTGTCCCAACAGGCAGCGGATCTTGTGAGCAAAGCTGGCCAATGCGCATTCATTGCGAAATTGCAGGACGGGATGAGTGACGGAACGCTCTTCGATGATCAGGCGAGCAGGGTCCTGAGTTTCATCAAAAAGATAATCGACAGTGTCGGTCATGAGCCGGAAATAGCGCTCGATAAGGCGCATGGAGCTACGGAGATCAGGTGCCGTCTTGATCGCAAGCCCCAGCACCCCGAGATCGTCCAGCTGGATGGTCTCTGCGTAAGTGGAAATGAGAGCGACCTCATCTTCCTGGGTGCTCCGTATCCAGTCCAGAGCGTTGAAATACTCGGCCTCGGGCATGATCCCATCCGCGCCCGGCCGAAAGCGATAAACAACTTCCCCTTCAGAGAGCAAAGCACCGTCGTCCGACATCGTCAGACCAGCGGCATTGGCCATCGTCGCCACAAATGTCGTTGTTACACTTGGCATTCGACTCTCCCTGTTTGGGAAACGAAGATAATTTATCTTTTGATTTAGGGATAGAGACTTCGGGGTGTCCTTGGTGCCTCCACGGGCGTCGTTGTTGCGCCTGTCGGCTCCATTTGGGTGCCTGACGCGCTTTGGGGCGGTGGCAGCGCCTGCAATTAGGGGCTGGTCCGTCATGATGCGCCTCCTCCCTGATAACCTATGAGTTAACTGATCAGTCAATGATCTGAAGGGTGTACTGATCGGTACGTAAATGTCAATGTGATTCTTTTCTGCTCCGCTTACTTCACAAGTTGGAGAGGGAAAATCTAATACTTTTCAGTAGCTTAATAACTTGTTTGCAAAACTCACGCGCGCGTGAGTGAAGACGGATCGGTACACCTTTGAGATGAGTTCGGCGGTGCGATCATGAGGCACGGTCGTGGTCAGGGCGCCGTCTAGGCCGATCGCGATAGCGACATGCCGTGGTGCCCAAAGAACCCAGCCAGACGGAGGCTCGCTGAGTAAATGAAAATCGAAGCGTTCTCAGACGCCTGCAACATGGCAGCAGGGCACTGCGACGTTAGCCGCAACGGGAAAGGCCCGCCAACTATGGCAGGCGCGGCATCCACCATGATGCGCCCGAAGTTCTTTGCCTGGTTATTTTACGCCAAGGCCCATCTGCATCAGGGTCCGGCGCACCGGCGCCATTGAATAGAGCGCATTGAGGCCAAAGGCACGTAGATCGCGCAGCGGGCGCGGTGCCAGCATTGAGGTGCGGTTCAACAGGTCGATGCCTTTGACGCGCAGCATGATGTCCTTGTGGCGGGCCTTGTTGTAGGCCTCCAGCATCGCAGCATCGCCCAATCCCTCGGGGCGGGCCTCGGCCAGTTCCAGCAGACAGCGCAGATCACTCAGCGACATGTTCAGCCCTTGGGCGCCGATTGGCGGCACCACGTGGGCCGCCTCTGCCATCAACGCCAACCGCTCGCCGTTCAGCCGCTCAGCCGACTGGCTGATGATCGGCCAGATGGTGCGGCGTGAGGCCAGCGTCAGATCACCCAGCAAGCCACAGCTGCGCCGGGTCATCGCAGCCTCGAACTCTGCCGTCTCCATCTGCAGCAACTCGCTCGCCCGCGGACCGCGTTCCATCCAGACTACGGCTGAGGACGGCAAGCCTTGATAGTCGGGCAGGGGGACCAGGGTGAATGGCCCGCCCGAGCGGTGGATTTCGGTCGAGACGTTTTCATGTGGGACCGGATGGGTCACTGCAAAGGCCAACGCCTTTTGCCCGTATCGGGTGGTCTTGACCGGAATGCCTGCGGCCTCGCGCATCGGGGAATTGCGCCCGTCGCAAGCAAGAACCAGTTTCGCCTTTTGCTGGCTGCCGTCGGTCAGGGTCACGCGGGCTTCATTCAGGCGGGTGAACAGCTGCGTGGTGCCAACGCCGGGGCGGAAATCTACATTCGGTAGATCAGCCAGCGCTGCGACCAGCTCCCGGCGCAACAACCAGTTGGGCAGGTTCCAGCCAAAGGGTTGGTCCGAGATATCGGCGGCGTTGAAATCCCGCACCACTCGCGGTTCGGGGTGCTCTCCACCAGCATCGACGATGCGCATGATCTGGAGGGGGGCGGCGTGACCGGCAAGCCGGGCCCAAAGGCCGCAGCGTTCCAGTAGGTCGCGGGCGGGTTGCAGAACTGCGGTGGTGCGCAGGTCTGAACCATCGACATCGCGTTCGGTGATCGGGGGGGCCGGATCGACGCAGATCACCCGGAATCCTGCAGAGCCAAAAGTGGCGGCGGCCGTCAGTCCGGCAATACCGCCGCCGGAAATCAGGATGTCACAAGTCTGGTCCATGGCTGCCGCCTTTCATCGTCCGTCTGCCCTGAGATATGCCCCAAGGCAGAGGAATGACAAGCGGCATATGGTCCTTATCCGCGCGTGATCAGGATCAAGAGCGTGAACATCACCGGTACAAGGCACAGGGCTGGTATATAAAGACCGGGAACGCCGAACATGACGACCGAGCAACCCCAGAGGCTGACGAAGGTGCCAAGCGCGTAATAGATGTTTTCCTTGGCGCCATAGGCGACCTCTTTGCAGATCCGGCCCAGAAGGGGGATGGCAAACAGCAGCCGCTGCCAGAGAGACAGGCGTTCGGGGAGGGTATAAGCAGTCATATCGCGTTTCCTGTATGTATTACTGCGGCTTCATTTAGGTCAGGAAAGGTGACTATTGCAGGCGAGATTTCGTCGCAGTCTGCTTACGCGTGGAAAACCGCTCAGCTGAGCCGAAATTTACCGCGGTTCAGCAGCCATTCTGCCGCGCCGGACGACCCGGTGCAGCCATTGAGTGGATAAAGGGTACGGGGGAGCGGTGCCGGTTCTACAACAGGCGGCTCAGGAACCCTGTCAGATCATCAGTATGGTGATGGATGTGATCGCCGTCTTGCGGGGCTGGCGCGACATGGACGGTGCGCATGCCCATGGCGTGCGGTGCAGCCAGATTGCGGGGATCATCCTCGAACATGGCGGCGCTTTGTGGCGCAATGCCCGCCTTGGCAAACACGGTGTCGAATGCCTGCCGTTCGGGTTTTGGCCGGTAATCGGCGTGTTCGACGCCATAGATCCCGTCAAACAGCCCAGCCAGACCGCGCGCTTCGAGAACCCGCTCGGCGTAGGGGGCGCTGCCGTTGGTATAGACGATCCGCCGCCCCGGCAGATCCCTGATCCGGGCGGCAAGCTCGGCATCGGGATCCAGCGGCGCAAAGGAAATGTCGTGCACCGCAACCAGATAGGGATCGGGATCGATGCCGTGTTCTTGCATCAGTCCGGCCAGGGTGGTGCCATGTTCCCGCCAGTAGTGTTTGCGCAGACGGTCGGCCTCGGCGTGATCCACGCCCAGTTCGGCCATCACATAATCGGTCATCTTGACCTCGATCTGATCGAACAGCCGCGCCGAGGGCGGGTAAAGCGTGTTGTCGAGGTCGAAGACCCAGTGACGGACATGAGAGAAATGTGATTTGACCATGCCCTTCGATTAAGTTGGATGCGGCTGTTTTGCAATGCAGCGCGGCTTTTCTGGCCTGCGTGATTTCGGCGCAAATTGAGCAAGAGGCTTGATTGGCCGGGGCCGCACTGTAGAAAAGACCGGATGAAATCCAACGGAAAGACCATGAACCAGCACCGCAGCACCCAGAAAGACGCCTATGCGCTGATCCTTGAGGCCATCGACGTAGGCGTCTACCGGCCCGGCGACCGACTGGTGGAGAGTGATCTGGCCGAACGCTTTGGCGTCTCCCGCACGCCGATCCGTGAGGCCCTGCAACGGCTTGAGACACAATCGCTGCTGGAGCGGGACGGCAGGTCGCTGATCGTGGCCTCGCTGGATCATAACCAGATGGCCGAGCTCTATGTGGTGCGGCGCGAACTGGAAGGTCTGGCCGCGCGGTTGGCAGCCCAGCACGCCACCGAAGAAGAGATCCGTGTCCTGCAGGAGATGGTGAAGGCCGATGATCAGCTGGTCGATGATCCGACCGAGCTGGCCAAGGCGAACCGGCGCTTTCACGAACAGATCCACCTTGCCTCGCACAACCGCTATCTGGTCCAGCAGCTCAATCTGGTGCACCGGACAATGGCCCTGATGGCAACCACCTCGCTGGCGGCCAAGGGACGCGGCAAGATCGCGCAGTCCGAGCATAAGGGCATCGTGGATGCGATCAGCAGGCGCGATGCGGATGCTGCGGCAGATGCCCTGAAAGATCATATTTCTATCGCCTTCATGACCCGTCTGAAACAGGATGCTGGCGACCGCAGCAAAGGCTGAGCGTCAGGTTGCGTCTCTTGCAGGCAGGTCAACTCTGTGCGCTGCTGCAGGCCTCGGCCTGTATTGCGCTCCGTGTCTGTGGGTCATAATAATCGTCCGGCGCGTGGAACCCGTGATCGGTCTTGTCCCAGAAAAACGGATGAAAAACCAATTCATAGAGGCCCTTGTAGGCGGCGACGACTCCCATAGGATAATAGTACAGAAGGCAAGGTGCCCACAGGGCCAGCCATCGCCGACGGGTTACAAAGGCTGCGACAACAGCTGTTATCTGGTTCAGGAGCTCAAAAATTACGATGCTTGCGACGGCGAGCGCCAGCCAGCCTCCGGGAACCGTGTCTGCGCTGGGATGAGGCAGCCCCAAGGCGACGAGCCAGAAGCTCCACAGGAATGGGGCGAGCAGAAATTGCCCGACAGAGCACAGAAAGAAGATCTGGAAGCCGATGAACCGCGACCAGCCAAGATCCCGAAGAAGCTGCGCCGGGGATCGCATGTGGACGCAATAGGTCACCATGAAACCTTTGAGCCAGCGTGATCTCTGCTTGATCCAGGGCCAGGGGCGGCAATTGGCCTCTTCATAGGTGGTGGAGGCCAGCATCTTGGTGCGATAGCCGGCTCGGAACAGGCGCACGCCCAGGTCGGCATCCTCGGTCACATTGTGGGCGTCCCAGCCGCCAACCCGGTCCAGAATGCCGCGCCGGATGAACATGGTGGTGCCGCCAAGCGGAACGACCAGCCCCATGCGGGCAATTCCATGCAGGATAATGCGGAACCAGCTGGCGTATTCCAGCGTAAAGCAGCGCGCGATCCAGCTGGCGCGAGGATTGTAATAATCCAGGACACCTTGCACACAGGCCAGTTCAGGAGGAGCATGGGCAAAGGCCGCAGCCACCCGGTGCAGTTGATCGGGCTGCGGCGCATCTTCGGCATCCCAGACGCCGATGATCTCACCCTGGCAGTGGTTCAGCGCGTAGTTCAGCGCCCGGGGCTTGGTCTTCAGGTCCGCGTAAGCGGGCACCCTGATCACCCGGATCCAATGGGGCAGCCGGGCCTTTTGCACCGCCCGCAGGGTGATGGCGTCATCCTCTTCCAGCACCAGGATAACCTCCATAAGGTGGCGCGGATACCGCAGTTTCCGGAGCCGGTGCAAAAGCGCGCCGCTGATCTTTGCCTCACGGAACAAGGGCACCAGGACCGAGATGCGGGGCAATTGATCCGGACGCAAAAGGCTGCGGTGGGGCAGGGGCGGGCGGTAACGCTCTGCAAGAAAGCCTGCGAGACCGATCACCCGAAAGCCAGTAAACAGCAGGAGCAGCGCAAAGGCCAGTGCGCTGAAGGCGTTGAAAACGAACATCGGAACCAGAATGGTCAGGCTCAGCACCATCCCCATCCACACCGCCATTGCCATATGGAGCCTGCCATGGGCGAGGAAGCGGCTGCTCATCTCGGACGGCACGCTGACGCTGGCGTTCCGGACCATCCGGTGCCGCAGGGTGCGCGTCAGAAGGTCCTGCACCTGCACCTTGCGGGCAAGAACCGGGATCACGGTGCCAAAGGCATTGCGCAGTTGTGCCTGAACCCGGTCGGCCTGGCTGAGATCGGCCATGGCCACAACGATGGAATCCCCCAGCCGCATCCAGGGCACGGCAGAGTTTCGCAGCCAGAAGGCCGGGGGCATTTTGTGTAGAAGGTTTGGGTCAGGGCGGGCGTTTGCCAGCTCGACATAGCGGAAAACGTCTGGGGCAGAGGCTTTGTTCCCCTGGGACGTTCGCGCGCCTTTTCCAGAGGATCGCGTGGTCCTTGGCAACATGGACTGCTGGCTGTCTGGCGGGGATTTTCCATGCTGCCGCAGCGTTAGCGCACGGATAGCTGCGTCCGCCGGTGGTCCGGCGCTGGGCGCTGGCGGCTGGCGCGGTTTGATCCTTGCCGGAGGGGCGCCGAAAGCGGAATGGTTCCTACTTTTTTGGTTCTGACGCGCGGTGAAATGAACCTGCGCCTGATGCGCCCGGATGAGCGCGCTTGCCGGAAGTCGCAATCCCTGTGTGTGTTTGCCCATGTCAAATCAACCCCAGATGGAAGGTGGGGCTACGGTTGCCGCCCATGGTTAATGGGCGGTTAACAGTGCTGAGCTTGGGGTTTTCCTGGGGGTCTTTTTACGAAGCCTTGCGAGTCGCCATGGCTTCCGCAAAACGTTCGAAAAGGTAAAAACTGTCCTGCGGACCGGGGCTTGCCTCCGGGTGGTGCTGTACAGAATAGACAGGGCGCCCGGTCATGGCGATGCCACAGTTGGAGCCGTCAAAGAGCGAAATATGGGTCTCTTCCACGCCTTCGGGCAGGGACTGCGCGTCTACTGCGAACCCGTGGTTCATCGAGGTAATCTCAACCTTGCCGGTGGAATGCTCTTTCACCGGGTGGTTCGCCCCATGGTGGCCGTGGTTCATCTTGACCGTCTTACCACCCAGCGCCAGCGCCAGCATCTGGTGTCCAAGGCAGATGCCAAAAACGGGCAGATCGGTGGTGTCGAGGATCGTCTTGATCATCGGCACGGCATAGGCGCCGGTGGCCGCCGGATCGCCGGGGCCATTGGACAGGAACACTCCGTCAGGATTATGGGCGAGCACCTCTTCGGCCGTGGCCGTTGCAGGCAGAACGGTCACATCGCAGCCCGCAGAGGCCAAGCAGCGCAGGATGTTGCGCTTAGCGCCATAGTCGACGGCGACGACTTTGTGCTGGGGGGCCTCCTGACGGGTATAGCCTTCGGGCCAGGCCCACCGCATTTCGTCCCAGCGATAGCTTTGGGCGCAGGTGACGTCCTTGGCCAGATCCAGACCTTCCAGACCGGACCAGCCGCGGGCGGCTGCAACCAGTGCTTCGACGTCGAAGTTGCCTTCCGGATCATGCGCCAGCGCCGCATGCGGAGCGCCCTGCTGGCGGATCGCGCGGGTCAGGCGCCGGGTGTCGATGCCGCCGATGGCGATGCGTCCGGTGCGGGTCAGCCAGGCTTTCAGCTCTTCGGTGGCGCGCCAGTTGGAGGCCAGCGTCGGGTCCCATTTCACCACCATGCCAGCCGCAACCGGATCGCCGGTTTCGTCATCTTCGGGAGTGACGCCGGTGTTGCCGATATGCGGGAAGGTAAAGGTCACGATTTGCCCGGCATAAGACGGGTCGGTCATGATCTCCTGATAGCCGGTCATCGCGGTGTTGAAACACAGCTCGGCCACGGTTCGTCCTGTTGCGCCGAACCCGGTTCCGTAAAAGACGGTTCCATCAGCAAGCGCAAGGCACGCGGTTGGCTTGGACGGTGCGGTATCGGCCATGACACGACTCTCCATGAGGTGAAATTCAAGGGCTTGTAGGGGGTGGTTCAGAGCGGGTCAAGAGCGCTGCGCACAGGCGCGACAAAGCCTGCAGGCAAAGGGCGTCAGAGCGCGCGCTTGAAATGCGGCTTTCAATTGGATAAACGTCCGAATTCCGATGCCATGGGGATGGGTACAGAAAAATGGATACGCGTACACGGGTCAATCAGGCCCTGAAGCAGGCCATGAAAGACAAGGCAGCCGAACGGCTGGCAACGCTTCGCCTGATCAATGCCGCGATCAAGGACAAGGAAATCGCCGCGCGCGGTGATGGTGAGGAAGGCAGTATCGGCGATGCTGAAATCCTCGGGATCCTGGGCAAGATGACCAAGCAGCGCAACGAAAGCGCCCGCGCCTATGAAGAGGGCGGTCGTCTGGATCTGGCTGAGCGGGAACTGGCGGAAATTACCATCATCGAAGAATTCCTGCCCAAACAGCTGACCGAAGAAGAGATCCGCAGCGCGGTCAAGAGCGCGGTCAGCGACACCGGTGCGGCCTCGATCCGGGATATGGGCAAGGTCATGGGTGTTCTGAAGTCCAAATACACCGGCCAAGTCGATTTCGGCCTTGTTGGCCCGATGGTCAAGGACGAGCTGTGCTCTGAAGGCGGCTGCTGAGGCAGCTGCCGGAACGGGCACTCGCCATGAAAAATTGAGTGCGAAAAAAAGGCCCGCATCGCTGCGGGCTTTTTGCTTTTATGGCAGTTCGGCATCCAGAGCGCCGACCACGGCCCCGGCCTTGCGCAGGAAATCTTCGCGTACCTTTGCGGCAAAGGGATTGGCTTCTGCAATTGCGGCAAAGACGGCAGGGGGATCCCCCTGAACCATCTGCACCGCTTCGACCAGCCGGTCAAAGCTGGCAGTCGTCATCCGGGCGGGCAGGGGGCCCATGTCGGACAGGGTCCGGGCAATTAGGTGCGTCAGCCCCTGAACGGTGGCGGCCTCAATATCGTGCTGCTCGGCGGTGGTCAGAATCACCTGTAGGCCCAACACCGTTCTGAGAAAGGCCGCCAGGGGCAGGTGAGACCTGCCACGTATGTTGCAAAGGGCAATCTTGTGACCAGCGAGGCCAGCGCGGGCGCTTTGCGGGCCAAAAAGCGGGTGGGTGCCCACGAGGTCGACATGATCCGGCAGGCGGCTTTGCATGATTTGTACCGGCTCCAGCTTGACCGAGCCGACATCCGCGACAATGGCGTCGGGCTGAAGGTATGGGCGGATCTCACTACAGACGCTCCCGATGGTATGAACCGGCACCGCGAGGATCACCAACGGGCAACCAGCGGCCGTGGCCAGATCGCCGGCGCGCTGGTTCGGTCCTGAGATGGCGTCTGGTGGCAGGGCTGGATCGCAAATCACGAGCGGTACATGCGGCGACAGGTGTCGGGCGATCAGCTTACCGAATTGGCCAAAGCCGATCAGGCCAACCGTGTGGATATGAGGCATTGAAGTCATCGAAACGCTCCGGTGGGCCACGAAACCGGAGGAGTGTCTGATGCTGCTGCTGACCGCCGGATCGCGGCGGGTGAACATCAAAACAAGTGTATGCGGCCGCCGTTATGGAAACAGCGGATAATAAACGGTGCTGAAAAGAGGCGTCGTTTTACACATGCAGGCTGAGTAGCCCGCGGACCGGGGAAAGTCAAAACCCGATTTCAGCAGGCTCAGCCCCGCAGTGCCGATTGCAGGTCGTCATAGAGCGCTTTGCGCTCCTCCTCGGACAGGAAGGCGCCGATCTCGACCTCCCGGCCACCGCCGCGCAGGGTCACGTAATTGGGCACTGGTCCATCATGGGCGTGCAGTTGGACGGTGGTCCAATGGCGATTGCAATGCCAGCTTTGATGTCCGCCGCGGGGGCCGGTGCGCTCCAGCCGGGCCTCTTCGGGGCCCAGCGTCAGGACCTCCAGGATCTGCCGGTCGCGTCGGCTGCGGTCCAGCGCCCATTTCATGCCGAAGAGGGTGATCAAAAGAAACGGCAAAAGCCCCCAAAGAACGAAGGATCCAAGCAGCGGCAGCAGGGGCACCGAAATCAGAACGGCAGTCAGGGCCAGAAACCGCACGTAGCCTTCTACGGGCAGGGATTGATGCGGCCACAGGTGCAACTCTCGAGGGGCATCGCCTTCTGCGGCGCTGTCGGCGTGGGTCCAGTTGTAGGGCATGAGACGAGTAGGATGTAGGGAGTGGATAGAGCTTTGAATTATGGTCCCGGCGGGCAGGTTTTCAAGGCGCGCTTTGTCGCAAAAGAGAAGATTGAAACTACGAAAAAAGGCCCCGGAGCAGATGCCCCGGGGCCTTTTGTTTTACTGTGCCATCCACCTTTTAGTGGGAGTGGGAACGATCCCAGTCTTCCTGCTTGGGCAGGATTTCAAAGGTGTGCTCGGGCGGCGGCGAGGGCAGCGTCCACTCAAGCGTATCGGCATATTCGTTCCAGTAGTTGTTCTGGGTGATACGTGCGCCGCGCAGCAGCGAGTAGATCACGACACCGAAGAAGAACACGAAGGATGCGAAGGACAGGAACGCGCCGTAGGACGAGATCTTGTTCCAGTAGGCGAAGCCTTCGGGATAGTCGATGTAACGACGCGGCATGCCCTGACGGCCCAGGAAGTGCTGGGGGAAGAAGGTCAGGTTTGCACCGATGAAGAACATCCAGAAGTGAATCTGAGCGCCGATCTCGGAGTACTGCTTGCCGGTCATCTTGCCGAAGTAGAAGTAGATGCCTGCGAAGATCGCGAAGACAGCACCCAGCGACATCACGTAGTGGAAGTGAGCAACCACGTAGTAAGTGTCGTGATAGGCACGGTCCACGGCAGCCTGCGACAGAACCACACCGGTCACACCACCAACGGTGAACAGGAACAGGAAGCCGAAAGCGAACATCATGGGCGCTTTGAACTCGATGGAGCCGCCCCACATGGTTGCGATCCAGGAGAAGACCTTAACCCCGGTGGGAACCGCGATGACCATCGTTGCCAGCATGAAGTAGGCCTGCTGGTTCAACGACATACCAACGGTATACATGTGGTGCGCCCAGACGACGAAGCCCAGAACACCGATCGCAATGATCGCCCAGACCATCGGCAGGTAACCGAAGACCGGCTTCTTCGAGAAGGTCGCGATCACGTGGGAGATGATACCAAAGCCCGGCAGGATCACGATGTACACTTCCGGGTGGCCGAAGAACCACAGGATGTGCTGGTACAGGATCGGGTCACCACCGCCTGCGGGGTCAAAGAAGGTAAAGCCGAAGTTACGGTCCATCAGCAGCATGGTGATGGCGCCAGCCAGAACCGGCAGGGACAGCAGGATCAGCCAGGAGGTGACAAAGATCGACCAGGAGAACAGCGGTACCTTGAACAGGGTCATGCCAGGGGCACGCATGTTCAGGAAGGTGGTGATCATGTTGATCGCGCCGAGGATCGACGAGGCACCCGAAACGTGGACGGCGAAGATCGCCAGGTCCATCGAGAAACCGCCTTCATTGACCGACAGCGGCGGGTAGAGAACCCAGCCCACGCCAGAACCCATCTGGTCGTTGCCGCCCGGTGCCAGCACCGAGGCAACCGCCAGCGAGGTACCAGCCACGTAGAGCCAGAAGCTGAGGTTGTTCATCCGCGGGAACGCCATGTCCGGCGCGCCGATCTGCAGCGGCATGAAGTAGTTGCCGAAACCGCCGAACAGTGCCGGGATGACCACGAAGAACATCATCAGGATGCCGTGCGCGGTGATCAGAACGTTCCAGAGGTGTCCGTTCGGGGTACATTCGCCCGGAACAGATGCCGCCATCGTGCTCAAGAAGCCGCTGATGAGACCTTTGTCCAGGTGCTCCATGCACATGTACTGAACGCCGGGGTCCATCAGCTCAAGCCGCATGAACACGGTGAACGCGACGGAAATGAAACCTGCAAGCGCCGAAACGATCAGGTAGAGAATGCCGATATCCTTATGGTTCGTGCTCATGAACCAGCGGGTGAAAAAACCGCGCTCGTCTTCGTGGCCGTGACCATGAATGGCTGCGTCTGCCATTTAAGGTGCCTCCTGTTGCAAAACTTAAGGCCACTGGGAGGGTTTCCGGGCGGCCTAGACTCGATGTTGGTTTTAGAGCGCCCTTAAAGGGCCTTCAATGGCGGAGTTTGATCTGGATCAAGAATAATTGTCGCGGGGGGTGGCTTTTCTGGGGGGCATTCCTATCGCGGATCGGCAATGTTAGACCTGCGCCAGCCCGGCGCGCAAAACCGGGAGACCGCTAAGGATGGAGAGACAGCCGATGCCCGCCTATGATTCTGACAATATCTTTGCAAAATTGCTGCGCGGGGAAATCCCCTCGGCGCGGGTTTATGAAGATGATGATACTCTCGCTTTCATGGATATCATGCCCCGGGCAGATGGGCATCTGCTGGTTATCCCGAAAACACCCTGCCGCAACGTTCTGGATGCCAGCCCCGAGCAACTGGCGGCCGTCATGCAGACCGTGCAGAAAATGGGCCACGCGGTGCTCAAGGCTTTTGACGCAGACGGGGTCACCGTCCAGCAGTTCAACGAGGCCGCAGGCGGGCAGGAGGTGTTCCACCTGCATTTCCACGTACTGCCGCGCAAGGAGGGCGACAAGCTGCGCCCGCCGGGCAAAATGGGCGACATGGAGCAGATCCAGGAACACGCGGCCAAGATCCGGGATGCGGTCGCCGGTTGACCGGCTGACGCAATGCTGAGCGACATCGCTGCCGCATCTTTTTGAAGGGCGGCGGCGAATATTAACTCGACCGAAAACTGGGCGTTGTTCGGGGGCGGACCGAGCGGGTGCTGGTCAGGAGTTTTGCCTGTGCCTAAGATAGCCGTCCATGCCCGTCTCCTGCCTCTGGTTCTTCGGCCAGCCTTCTGGGGGCGGGGACACAACACATTGGTGGGATTGGGCGGATCTCCATTGCATTGGTCTGCCGACGCGGCTTCCCTGACAGTCAATATAAGGTGGCAAAGCGATCACGTTCTGTGACTGTGCCGACCTCACATTGATTTGGGGTGTTTTTGCTCGATCACGCCGGGGCAGCAATCCTGGGTTCAGGCGGAGCAGGAAGCCCCGTTGGCGGCGGCCTCTGCCCCGAAGACCTCATCGAAGCTGCGGCGCAGGGCGACATCGACATCGGCCATGGTGACGGGCAGGCCCATATCCACCAGACTTGTGACGCCATGCTCCGTGATGCCGCAGGGCACGATTCCGGTGAAATGCTCCAGATCCGGTTCCACGTTGATCGAAATTCCGTGGAAACTCACCCATTTACGCAGGCGGATCCCGATCGCGGCGATCTTGTCTTCTGCGATTTCTCCGGTCGTGGTCCGCGGTTTGTCCGGGCGTTCGATCCAGACGCCGACACGGCCGCAGCGGATGTGTCCGGTCAGGTTGAACTCCGCCAGCGCGCGGATCACCCAGTCTTCCAGCTGCTGCACAAAACGGCGCACATCATGGCCGCGTTTACCCACGTCCAGCATCACATAGACAACCCGCTGACCGGGGCCGTGATAAGTATATTGCCCGCCGCGTTTTGACGGGTAGACCGGAAACCGCTCTGGGTCGGTCAGGTCTTCCACCCGCGCCGAGGTTCCGGCGGTGTAAAGCGGCGGATGTTCAAGCAGCCAGATGCACTCATCTGCCTCGCCTGCCGCGATGGCTGCGGCGCGTGCCTCCATGAAATCGGTCGCTTCCTGATAATCGACGGGGGTGTCGGATGTGATCCAGTCAACCATTGCAGGGCACCTCTGATGGAGTTTTAGGAAAATGGAAGTCCAATGCTGCAGGAAAAAATCTGCAGAAAATCAGCATTTTCAGGGTATCCTATCTGCAACGATTCTTTTTGTTGTTCAATAGAGGGCCTGTTTCATGTTCCGTACCCCGATCAAGACCGCGCTTGCGGCGACCCTGTTTCTATCCGCCCCTTCTGGCCCCGTTGCTGCTGATAATCTTGGGGCCGCTCTTCTGGGCGGCATTGTCGGCGGCGCCATCGTCAATGAGGTGAACCGCAACAAGAAACGCCGCACCGTCAGCCAAGGCTATTCGGCCACGCGGGCGCACAACCGTGAAACGCAGGCTTCTCTCAACTACTTCGGCTTCCCGGCGGGTACGCCGGATGGCGTCATGGGGCGTCGGTCCCGGACTGCGATCAGCCAGTACCAGGTCCATATGGGTTTTCCGGCAACCGGTCAGCTGACCGCCTATGAACGGGATTTTCTGGTCTCATCTTATAATCGTGCCCAGATCGGTGGCCCGCAGGTAATCAAGGCGATGCAAGGCCCCAACGGCGTGCGCGGCTTGCTGCACACCTGGCGGGATGAGGCCGCAGGCGTGCGCAGCGCCAGCACCGGCTATGCCGGACTGCCGATCGAGGTCAGCGATGCTGTCGACGAAATCGCCGCCTCTGCCGAACCGAGCGCCGAACAACTGTTGCAGCGCTCCGGGTTCATGCAGCTGGCGGACATCAACGGCGACGGCAAGAACGATTATCTGATCGACACTTCCGTTTCGGGCAGCTCTTTCTGGTGCGGCGCCTCGCATTGTTCGGTCATGGTCTTTGCCTCGACCCCGCAGGGGTACCAGCGCAACGATTTCATGGCGCGCGGTGTCACGACGGCGAGCTTCTCCTGCCATCAGGGCGTGTGCCGCATGAATGATACGATGCAGGCCTCGGGCCAGGGGGCAGGGCAGGCGGTACCCGCAGCCCCGGCGCCTGCAACACCTCCGGCTGCGTCGCAGCAGGGCGGCACGGTGATGGCATCGGCCGGCGGTCAGGCGCTCGGGGCGATCCCGACCTTCAACGCGCCTTCGCAGGCGGCACAGACGGCCTCTCTGGCAAGCCATTGCAGCAAGGTCAGCCTGCTGACCAATTCGAATGGCGGATATATGACCGTGTCGACGATGACGGACCCTGACCTCGCGCTGGGAGAGCAGTTCTGCATCGCGCGCTCCTATGCGATGAATTCCGGCGAAGCCATCGTGGCGACCCTGACGAATGTGACTTCGGCGCAGGTCGACAGCCAGTGCGATTCCTTTGCCCCGGCGATCCAGCCTTTCCTAGCGCGGTTGGACTCTGACAACAGTCAGGCCGTCATGGCAGATGTGCAAAAGTTCGTGCTGCAATCCAACATGTCGATTGATCAGCTGGCCAACACGGCGGCCGTCTGCATGTTCTCGGGCTATCGCCGAGACAAGCTGGATATCGCGATGGGATCGGCGCTGATCATGGTCGCCATCGGCAAACGCCCCTACGCCGAGCTGATCGGCCACCACATGTCGCAGGGGTTCGGTGCAGCCAAATCCGTTCCTGCGGCGCAGGATTGGTACGGCGTTGCTGTCTCGGCTCTGGAAAATGGCGCCGAAGCGGTCTTCTCGCCCGGTCAACCGGAGCGCGCTGGTCTGATCAAGGCGGCGGCTGCGCAACTCGGTGGTTCCGGCCAACTGCAACCCGTACCTGCCTCAGGCGCCGCGGCGGCCTTGCCAACATTCTCGAACAACTGATCTCCGATCCCACTGCGGAAAGGGGCAGTCAACCGGGCGATTGCGGGCCAGTTGAAGTCTCGCTTCAGCGGTCACAAATTTTCGAAGAGGCAAGATGTCAATTTCGGCATTTTGCCTCTTCACATCACCAGGCGGCTCGTCTATACGCCCCTACACCAAGCCTAGGCAGTGCGGTCGTGGCGGAATTGGTAGACGCGCAGCGTTGAGGTCGCTGTTCCTTAACCGGAGTGGAAGTTCGAGTCTTCTCGACCGCACCAACTATCCCAAGCAAGCTTATGTTTTCCCTCGTTAATTATGGCGAGAGGTAAAATCTGTTGGCACACATTCGGTACACAATTGAGCGTCGTGGGGTCTTCTATTACAACCGAAGAACTCCGACGAGGGCAGTTCCAAACTATGGGCCAAGCATTCGACTCAGTCTTGGGCGTGAACGTTCCGCTGCGGAAGCATTGGCTGAGCGTTTGACGTCTCTGCTGGACGGGGCATTTGCGTCAGGTCAAAAGATCGACTTAAGTATTGCTATTGCTTCGATGCAACCAAGGCGGTTTACCCTTGGAGAGGTTTCTGCCGAGTATCTTGAGTTGCGGGGCATTGACCCGAAGCCCACCAAGTTAGCGGTCGAAACACTTTGCAAGCAGTCGGGGGATCAACCCATCGGCAGCTACACGAGGGAAGATGCAAAGGCCTTCGTGAATGCACTGCGAAGTAAAGGGAACTCGACAGCAACGATTAGGCGTCGATTGGACTGCATTTCTGCTGTAATCAACTACGGCTTCTCAGAGCTTGAGATCGAAAAGCGGAATCCCTTCTCTCGCCTGATCATCAAGAACGAGGGGCAGGACAGGAAAAAGCGAGGCACTTTCACCAAGGAGCAACTGCGAACCGGCTACGAAGAAGCTTTGGCATCCAAGAGCCCAATACGCCTGCTGATGCCCATACTTGGCGAGACTGGTTGCAGGCTGGGGGAGATCGTTGGTCTGAGGATTGAAGACATCGACCTTGAACAAGAGGTCATCCACATACGCCCAAACCCCATGAGACGCCTCAAAACGACCGGTAGCGAACGATCCTTGCCACTGGTGGGCTACGGGCTGGAGGCCATGAGGGCGGCTCTCCCTACGTCTGGCGATGGGTGGCTGTATCCTCGTTACATCCATGAGGATGGCTGTCGGGCAACACATGCATCCAATGCTTTAAACAAGTGGCTGAAGGCTAGATTTGGTGGTCTGACTGCTCATAGCCTTAGACATACCATGAGGGACCGGCTCAGAGAGGTGGAAGCTCCTCTGGAGTTGATCGACCAGATTGGTGGATGGTCTAGTGTCGGTGGTGTAGGCGCATCTTACGGTCACGGCTACAAAATGGAACAGTTGCGGCAGTGGTTTGGAAAAGTTGCATTGTGATAACTTCGCCTTTTGAAACAATGGAGAAATTTGGTGTTTGGGTTTTTCAAAAATAAGAAGAGTAAGGATTTGCCAACGCATGTCAAATCTGATTCACATTCAATGTCTGCTCCGGAGCTTGATATAAATATAACATTGGCCGATGTGGAAATCTTGGCCGATGCGATTTTTTCGAAGAATGCTCATGCAGGTCTCTATGTTGCGCAATGCGGAGGCTTTCCAATTGGAACGCTGGATACATCTAGATTTTCTGAGTATTGGACTTTGGTTCTGCAAGGGGATCCGAGTACGTTCGTCGAGGCTGACAAGCTAAATGCTGCACGATACCGAGTGAAAGAGTTTTTAGGTCAAATTAGTGGCGTTCATGGTTTGAAGCTGATTCCAGATCACTCCCAGAGGGAAAGAGTAATTGAGATTGGTAATGCTGCTCGGAAAGGACTAATCTCTGAGAGATCCTTCGAGAAACTGGGAATAGTCAACGTTGCCGATACAATCCTGAATGTTGCGATGAGGAAAAAGCACAACGATCTTGAGCGTATTGCACTTGAACTTGGCAAGAGGGAAGATTACCTGAGGTCAACCTTTCTTCCATTGCAGCGCTCAAGAGTCAACAAGTATGGCGATGTTGATTTAAGTGACGAGGTTAACGAGATTGACGGGTTTATAGATTATGTTTTTGACCGCACGGATTTTGACTATTTTTACACAGTAAGTCCTGCCGCTATACTAGTGCACTACATTGATGAGAAACTGTCTGATTTTAAAGTTGAAGATGATATCCCGCTTGATGGGATTGCTTTTGAGCACTGGTGTGCGAACCAGATAGAATCACAGGGTTGGAATGTTTCCGTCTCAAAAGCCTCAGGGGATCAGGGCGTCGATGTTATAGCTGAGCGGGATGGAAAAAGGGTTGCAGTACAGTGCAAGCGCTACAGTAACCCAATTGGCAATAAAGCAGTTCAAGAAGCATTTACAGGGGCGCAGAATGTTGACGCTAGTGATTCCTGTGTGATGGGCACAGGTGGCTTTACTGCGTCAGCCAAGGAAATAGCTGCAAAAACTGGCGTGCATCTTATAGATGCATCAAACGTAAAGTCTTTTTCCGGTTTATTTGGGTTCGAGGTGGTCTCAAATGAGCAGAGCGAAAGTGAAGACGATTTCGAAGAGGCTCTCCACACGCTTTGCTTTGATGGCTCAGGTGGTGGGTTTTCTGGTACCCTTTTGCGGTCAATGATCCAAACGTCCGGCCCCGAAATGTATCGAATCAGCGCAGCCACTGGGCGTGAAATACTCGACAAATTAGATGAGGGAAGCGGTCGTGGCGAGATAGTTGTTGAGCGAGCAACGGTAAGCTTGCTTCTCTTTCTTGTAGCGCAAGGATTGAAAAGTTCGGTCTCCGTGGCTGAAGAAAATGTTGCGGCCATGCTAAATAGTGCCTACTACGATCCGGCTGCCGTTGAAAAATTTAAGGGAGCCGAAGCATTGATAGAAGACGTTGTCAAAAGTGATGTTCTTAAAGAGGTTTACAGCTTCCTGTTCAAGACGTCAAAGAGCTTAGGCCCGCTGTACAATGACATGCTCCAAGCGGAAATTTCCAAGATTTTATTTTCGCAATCTTTGATTGAATAATTACAGGAAATTTCCATCAGACCGACTATGTTTTTCCTTGGATTCTGAGGCGCAAACCAGCCAAGGGCAAACCGTTTCGGAATTTTCTGGAGGGTCCCACGATTGATTTGGGACCTTCCGTGTACCTACACAATCAAGCTTCTTCGTTCAGTATCCGGTGGACTGACATACGACTGATGCCCAGCGCCTCTGAAATCTTGTAAGTAGAGAGGCCCTCCTGCTTCAGGTCCCTGACCTTCTGTCTGTCGATCCGCTTCTTGCCTCCCTTGTAGACGCCTTTGGCTTTGGCCTTGGCGATACCTTCGGCTTGCCTCTTGCGGATGATGTTCCGTTCGAACTCAGCAAAGGCCCCCATCATCTGAAGTTGGAGCTTGGCAAACGCATCGTCTGAACTTGCCGAGAAGGTCAGCCCCTCTGACTTGAAGGTGATCGTCACTCCCTTGTTGTTCAGGGTTTCGATGATTGACTGAAGGTCTCGCAGGTCCCTTGCCAGTCGGTCAATGGAATGGACAACTACAACGTCCCCATCTCTGGCGTAGTCGATCATTTCTTGAAGCGCTGGGCGGCCAGCTGCTGACTTGCCCGATAGTTTCTCTTCGAAGGTCTTATCAACCTGCCCAAGATCCTGCCGATCAAGGTTTTGGTCTATGGTGCTCACTCGTCTGTAGCCTAGGGTCGCCATGGCAGCCTCCTTTTGTATCAACAGGGTCTAGTATATGATGATTCGGTACCAAATGGAACAAAAATGACCCTGATGTGGCCCTTGGGATGGTAACGTGCGACCAGTCACAGGAGGCTCTACTCTGTTGGGGCTGGAGAGAGACTGCGTACCCTAGGAGTGTTGATGCGTTCAGGATTCATCTTTAGGCTTAAGCTCAGGAGGCCACTCTATGAGTCTTTTCGGCTGGATCTTGTTCTTCGTGGGAGGGTGTCTGGCATTTATCAACGGCGTGATCGGCATCGGTGGCGTTGTGAATTTGGCTGCGACCGTGATTGGGTGCGCCTTGCTTATAAGCGGATCAGTGTTTATCGGATCGGCTATCGTCAGAAGGGCATTGCTGGTGACCATCATGGTCAACGGGAGGCAAATCACGTTGAAGCCAATCGGAGATGGCCGGTTCGTGGGGCCGGGTGACAGTGTTCAGCTTATCCATTTTGCTTCCCTCGAAGATGCAACAGCTCACTACAGTAAGGTGAGCACCACCACTTCTGAGGGTGGCGGACAGAGCTCTCGATAGAGTGACAAACTGTCGCTAAGGATCTGCCCCCATTGCCCTCTTGCCACCATATTGGGACTCCAGCTTGTAAAAAGTCGGCGAACTCAGGGTGTACCGTCGGCATGCCTCTGCCGTCGTCATCCCGGCTTTTTGATAATTCCGATGATTTGTGCCTGGGAATGACTGCACTAACGCATTTGTCCGCATCAAAGTAGGTTGGGCAGGCTCTACTTATTGATGAAAAATTTTTCTGAGGGCAGGACAAGGACTGCAACCAGATGATGTTGGTTGAATGATAGCCGAAATCGATTAGGCTCGAACAAAGTGATCTAAGACGGTGTAAGACTCGATGAAGTATGCCCTAGTCGTTGCCATGATGGGAGCTGCCAGCTCTGCAGCTGCATTCGAGGTGAATCTGAGTATGGAGGAGAGACTCGACTACAGGGGGACAGTGCATCTGCAAGATCTTCTGGTGGGCGATGCTATGCGGATCGGAAATGATCATACCTGCCACCGAGGAAGCCAGATGTATGTATATGGGTTGGCTCAGCCGGCTATCGTCTCAAAATGGTCCACCACGTACAAAGCCGAAATAAAACCCGGAAGTGTCGTGAGCTTAACTCTAACGGCGCCAGAGGAGCCAAATAGATCGAATATGGAAGTTCAGGTCCTGCCCTGCGAAGCTTTCGAAGTGTGGTACGGCGCTGCGCCCCAGCATTTCCTGCCAGTCTCAGACATAAATGGTTTCACGGATCTGCGTAGCCTCTATGCATCTGAATTCTTTCAAAGCCTCCCCTTCGAATGACGCCGTCGAGAGATAGAGCAGTTGGCGAGTAAAGAGAGCTACAGCTACCACAAGGTATTGGGCAACCCCGGGGCATTCTCCCAACTGAAATCGAGGCGTTTTCGTAGGTGAACCTTCAAAGGCTGGATATCTCGTGGAAGCACACCGAGCTCCTACACGGCCGAAATACAAGATTTTGATTTTATTCACTTTTTTAATGTCTCATGCTTGCATGATGGAAAGGGTTAAGGCCATTGAAATATCTATGAGTTAGACTGTTGCGCAGAAAACCCTTGCAATATAGCCGATTGCGTGATATCCCATGACAATGAAATGATTGGGTTGGTCCGTATGGCTGACCCTCTTTTGTTTCTATGGCGGGCATCCTTGGTGAACCCGTAATTTCTCAAAATCTAGCATGGCGTACCTCTGCCCTAGAGCAGGCTTAGACCCTTCTGGGGTCTTTTTTGCGTTGTGCGTTCCTAATCATAAGGAGTGCTGAAATTGCTCGATATCAAGCTTTATGAACAACAAAAGGAGACCTACCAGACCGACTACCAATTCAGAGCGTCTGTGGTGGTCGCAGAGGCAATCTATCGGAAGGGAATAGGGTTAGAACCCGGCCCAAGATACATTTCTATGCCTGTCGGATGCGGTAAGACCACCGGTGCGATCTGGGGCATCGTCCGGTTTGCAAAGGAAAACCCCGATAAGAAGATCTGCTTTCTGACGCCCTATGTAAAAGGCGTGAAGGAGCAGTTCGATAAGCTGAAGGTTGAACTTGGGGAGGCAAATGTGGGCCGCTTCTACAGCGGTGCCTCTGGGGAAAAATCAGAACAGCTTAAAAAGCCAGTGTTTGTCTGCACCCACCAGTTTGGCAGCTACAACTTGGCCAAGCTCCAAGACCGTGATCTGGTTGTGGTAGACGAAGCTTTTTACGGCTCCGACGATGTGCAAATATCTTCGGACAGCATCTACAAGGCCAGTGATTGGGCTAGACGTGAAGGCATCCGTGCCGATGAGTTTCGAGGTGTATTCGAACTGCTAGATGGCTTCGTGCAGCAACAGCATATCGGCGACGGTTTTTTGCCTATCGACCCTGGTCCCATCGTCCATGATCTGTCTCTCATTGCCAAATATGACTTTTCGGAAGTCGTAAACCCATTTGGAGATGTGGAACGGATTGGAGATTTCCAGAGCTTCTGTGCTGCGATGCTCGAAGGGCGGGCTTTTGCGGCCCACAAGGCCAATGGCCGAGTAACCTTCGTATCTGGTGCGCTGGGCATCCCCTCGATGGAAAATACGGTTGTGCTCACGGCAACAGGTGGGATGACCTACGAGGCTGTGGGGACCTTCACGGAAATTCCCTTGGTGAAGCACAGCTTTGTTGCTCCGAGGTATGATCAGCTCACGTTGGTCAGGCTCTCGGATCCAGAGATCAAGGGTAGCTACAAAACGTGGAAATCTGCAAAGATCAAACCGGAAGTCGTCAGCTATGTTGAATGGGTGTTAGAGCAGGTTGCAGAGGATGAAATCTACTTCTCTGTTCCCAAGAGTGTTTTCGACGGGTGCCTGACTGACTTCTTTGGGTTTGGGGCTGGTGCCAAGGTCGATCTACCGGCGATCGTAGACAAAGACGGGAAGACAATTCACCTCAGTCATCATCATGTCGGCATAGGCTCAAACAGCTACAAAGACTGTAAAGCCGTCGTGTACCTGTGGGATAATCACATTCCCAAGCTGGCCTCTGTCCGGAAGTACCACGTCTTGTCTGGGGAGGATGTTACTGAAGCAAGCTTGGAACAGGCCAACAATGGCGACCTCCGTGGGCCGTTTGCCAAAGTACGAGATGCTTCCCTCGTCGAAAATGTGATGCAACAGATCGGCAGGGGGGCCATTCGACAGATCGACGGGAGCAGACAAGCAGGTCAGATGAAGGCGTATGTGTTGGTTGAACCGAAAACCTTCGGTGAACTCCAACTGCAAATGAAAGGTAGCCAGACGGTTGATTGTGATGGATTTGGGAGAATTCGGAAACCATCGGGGAGAGTTCGAAAGGTTCTGCGTTATCTAAAGGATAATACTGGAGCGGACTTGAGGGCATCAGAAGTTCAGAAATGCACTGGAACTTATATCAATAGGGTGAAGAAGGAATTGGAGGATTTGGAAGGGCAACTACAAAATATCGGCTACAGGTTTCAGAAAGGTCGTAGAGGTCGAGGCAATGAAGCAATGTTCATATGGATTGGTGAATCTGAAGATGACAACTACACCAAAATGGAGAAGGTGGCTTAAAAGCTATATCTACAGGTTCTCTCATGCTTATTAATAATAACCATATGACATCCTTATAGGATATTGGTCTATTTTAGTAGAATCTTGAGGTGACTCAAGTGCATGCTTAAGTTTATGATTTCTTATCATTGTATATTGTGTAGTTGAAAGATTCTTGTGAACGAATCTATTCCCCCTGAGGCGTTAGACTTATGATCTGCCTTTGGGTATGAGTTGAATCAAAATATTTCTTCACCCTGTAGTTGCCCAATATGGATAATGGATCCTGAGGATAGGGCTGTAATGGCCCTTTCTGACTCACGTTCCTATTTTGCCTAATACTGTGCTCTGGAACCTCTCAGCTGCGGTCTATTGCCCGACAGAACTGATAAACCTCGACTACAGTCGTAGGAATGGCCTTGGAGGCTTCATCTAGGGCTTGGGGTAGCTGCTCCTCCGGGATGCCCAAGAGCGACTGTCCACTATCATCGAATAGGTGGGCCATGATCGGCGTCATAAGGTGAACATGCTCACGACTTTCGGTCAGCTTCAGCCAAGCCTTCGGTCTGAGGGCTACGGCATCCATAAATCCTTCGCACCAGTCCATCCCTATGACTTGGCCCTCAGGTCCTTCCCAGAAGATCGGGCTTGGTTCTGGGGAGGGCGAGGCAAGGTCTTTGGCTATGCTTCCGTGCAAGTGTTCTACGGTCTCGACTACCCACTTGGGAAGATTGTCTGGGGCGTCTCCAAGCGCCTTGCGTAGCCACTCTTCACGAGGAATAGGCGCTGGGCTGCAAACTACACCGTGCAGAAAGCCATCAAGATCCGACAGCATCATGCAGTCCTCAGGGCTGTCATCTGACATTAGGAACTGATCCAGTGGGGCTAAGTCGAAGTCATCGGACATCTGTTGCACCTTCTTGCGCTGGGCGTCATGGACATTTGTAGTCGCCAATCTCAAGCGTGAACATGGGATCAATAACCCTGAAACTTGTCACACATTGTGTCACACATTCGAGCCAAACATCCGATTTTGACGTTGGTTCTTGACGTTTGAGGAGGCGCTGGTATTTCTGGCAGCCTGAAGAGGGTTTGCGTAAGTATTTGCTTTTGCTGGAAAACGATAGTTTTGATCGAGAGCGTTGAGGTCGCTGTTCCTTAACCGGAGTGGAAGTTCGAGTCTTCTCGACCGCACCAACTATCTCCCCTAAGTTGATTGATCTGAGCGTTCCCATGTCGAGGAGTGTAATCGCAGCGGGTCGTTTCCTGCGTGCAAATCAACCAAGCGGGCTGTTCACCAAATGAGACGGGCGCGGGCGTTGGTTGGCATCTGTGCGCATGCATGGGGCTGGCAGCAATGCAGGCCATCTGATTGGCAGGGCCTTTGGGTTTGCGGAAATAAGCGCGCTGTCGGCTTTTCAGGCCTTCCGTCGGAATGTTGTTACACGGCACTGCTAGCCCGGTGAGCAATCGTAACCACTCTACGGAGACTCACATGCGTTTCGCTCTTTCCGCGCTCGCCGCCGCCTTGCTGTCCACGTCTGCGTTTGCCGCCGATGTGTCGGGCAAGCTGGTTGTCTACACCTCGCAGCCCAACGCCGATGCCCAGCAGACCGTCGATGCATTTCAAGCCAAATACCCCGACATCGAGGTCGACTGGATCCGCGATGGAACCACCAAGATTATGGCCAAGCTGCGGGCAGAGTTCGCGGCCGGCGCGCCGCAGCCCGATGTGCTGCTGATCGCAGATATGGTCACCATGGAGGGGCTGGAGGCCGAAGGACGCCTGATGGCCTACCCCGAAGCGGACACATCCGCTTATGATCCGGCGTTGATGGATCCCGAGGGGCACTATTTCTCCACCAAGCTGATCACCACCGGGATCGTCTACAACACCGGCGCCGAGATGGTGCCGACTTCTTATGCAGATCTTCTGAAACCCGAAGCCAAGGACAAGCTGGCGATGCCTTCGCCGCTGACCAGCGGCGCGGCGACCATTCACATGGCCGCGATCACCAGCAACCCCGATCTTGGCTGGGACTTTTACGAAGGCCTCGCGGCACAGGGTGCCAATCCCAAGGGCGGCAATGGCGGCACCTACAAGGCCATCGCCGGTGGTGAGAAGCTTTATGGCTTTGTTGTCGATTTCCTGCCGATCCGCAACAAGCTGGCCGGTGCCCCGGTTGAGTTCGTCTTCCCCGAGGAGGGCGTGTCGGCCGTGACCGAACCGGCCGCGATCCTGTCGACTGCCAAGAACCCCGACGCGGCCAAGGCCTTTGTCGACTTCCTGATCTCCGAGGAAGGCCAGCAGATGGCATCGGACATGGGGTATCTGCCCGCGCATCCCGGCATTACCCCGCCGGAAGGTTTCCCGGCGCTGCCCGATATCAAGCTGCTCGAATTTGACCCGGCCAAGGCACTGGCTGAAGACACCGAGAGCAAGATGAAGTTCACCGAGATTTTCGGCGGCTAACCCTTGTCCCGATTGAATTATTTCCGCAGCGGAGAGGGGCTGGCCCTTGCCGCTGCGGTGCTTTTTGCCTTGTTGGTTCTGGTCTATCCCCTCAGCCTATTGGCGCGTGTCGGGATAACGCAGGACGGCATGCTCAGCCTTGCGCCGCTGCTGGAGGCCCTTGGGTCCCGCTCGGTCTTGCGCGCCTTCTTCCATTCTCTGGAAAGCGCCTTTTTGTCGTCTATCCTGTCATTGATCGCTGGGACGGGGATCGCGCTGGTCATGGGGCTGACCGATATCCGCTGGAAGGGGGTGTTCACCTTCCTGCTGCTGATCCCGATGATGGTGCCGCCGCATGTGACCGCGATTGCCTGGATACAAGCGATGGGGCCGTCCTCGCCGATCCTTCGCAGTTTGGGCATGGCGCCCGAACTGGGGGCGACCCATCCGCTTTATTCCAAGGGGGGCCTCGTCTTCCTTCTGGGCGTGCAGCATACGCCACTGGTTTTTTTGGTAGTGCTGGCCGCCCTGCGCAGCCTGCCGCGGGAGATGAGTGACGCCGCACGGATCGCCGGGGCCCGCAGTATGGGGCTGTTGCGGCGGATCATTCTGCCCTTGCTGGCACCGACGCTGATCGCAGCCTATGCGCTGGCCTTTGTCTCGGCGTTGGGGAATTTCGGCATTCAGGCGCTGCTGGGCATTCCGGCCCGCTACATCACACTGCCAGTGCTGATCTGGCAGAGGCTTGCAAGCTTCGGACCTTCGGTCCTGACCGATGTTGCGGTGATCGCCTCCTTGCTGGCGGTGCTGGCGGTGACGGTCATTCTCGTTCAGACGCTCTTGCTGCGCCGTACCCGCAACACGCTGATCGGGCCGCCGCAACCGCCACTGCAGATCCGGCTCCGCCGGTTGCGGATCTGGACCGAAGGCGCGCTGGCGGGGCTGGTCTTTGCGACGCTGGTGCTGCCGGTTTCGGCGCTGCTGGCGACCGCTCTGGTGCGCACCTACGGGCTGCCGCTGAATGCAGAGACCATCACGCTGGACAATTTCACCGAGGTTCTGTTCCGGCAGGCTGTCACGGCGCGGGCGTTTCTGAACTCCTCCCTCAGCGCAGGTGTCGCCGCCGTTGTGATTTCCGTGGGCTGCATTTTCGTGGCGCGGTTCATGGCTTCGCGCAGGGGCGCCACGCGGCGTACCGGGATGGGCATCGCTACCCTGGCCGAGATGACCTATGCCATTCCGGGGCTGGTGATCTCGATCGCTTTCATCCTTGCCTTCCTGAAGCCGCTGCCGGTTCTGAACATCGCGCTCTACAACACCCTCGGGATCATCTTTCTTGCGTATCTTTGCGCGTTCTTTTCCGTCGGGTTGAAGCCGGTCAGTGCCGCCTTCGTGCAGCTTGATCCGGCGCTGGAAGAGGCCGCCCGCATCGCTGGGGGCGGCTATATGTTCCGGATGCGCCGCATCTTTGTGCCGCTTATCGCACCGGCAGCGGCCTCAGGCGCGATCCTGGTGTTCCTGACGGCCTATAACGAAGTGACAGTCTCGGCTTTGCTGTGGTCCTCGGGCAATGAAACCATTGGCACCGCGATCTACAATTACGAGGATGGCGGCTACACCACCCTGGCGGCGGCCATGGCAAGCGTCACGATTGTGGCGACGGTCGCGCTGATGGTGGCGCTGGACCGGCTCGGCAAGAACGCTCCGCGTGGCGTGGTGCCCTGGCGGATCTGACCGCCCCCCCCGGCGATCAGTCCAGCAGCGGGGCGAATTCGGCGTCGATGGCTACGAAAACCGGAAGGTAGGCTTCTGTGGTGTCCAGAATGGCCGCGTTGCCCGCGTGGCGGACCCGAATGTCGGCAATCCGCGCGGCGAGGCTGAGGCTTTCGCCCCTGGGGCCGGAGCGGTTGTCGCAAAAGGTCAGCGCGCGGCTGAGCGCGGTTTCAGTCATTCGGCAGTCCGAGCCGTACATATGCATCAGATCGGGTCTGCTGCGGCTGGCCAGCCCGCGCGCGCCGGAATGATGCAGCACCGCGTCGACGATTGCGCCATGAAACCCATCCTTGCGGGCAGTTTCGGCGCCGTCGACGGGGTGGAACCCGGTTGTGGCCAGAGAGGGTGCGTAGCCGATGTCGTGATAGGTGGCCGCGGCGATCAGGCGACCGGCGAAGGAACGCCGCGCCTCAATCGCCTGGGCTGTCCTGATCACCTGCTGGATATGGGCCAGCCGGTCATTGTCCGGCGCGAACCAGTCTTCAGGCCGTCTCATCTAGCTCTCCACGGGTTTGCATTTGCGGCAGCACCCAGGCTTGATCGACGGCGAGCGACAGGGGCTGGCCGATGTGCAGCGCCGTACCATGTGTAAGCGACAACAGCGCGCCCCCGGCGATTTCAACCTCTGCGTCCCATATGCCGCCGCGGTAAAGGATACTGCGGACCGTGCCCTGCAAGCCGTCCTTGCCTGCATCCGGCAGGATTTTGATCCCTTCGGGCCGCAACAAGGCCTGCGCCGGGCCATTCGGATGGCCGGGCAGGGCGGAGGCAGGGAAGCGATACCCGGCCAGTTCGGCGCTGCCATTCTGATAGGTGACGGGCACCACCGCGCCCTGACCGATGAAACGCGCGACCTCGGGGCAGGCCGGGCGGTCGTAGATCTCTTGCGGGGTGCCGATCTGCAGGAAGCGCCCGTCCTGCATCACCGCCATCCGGTCGGCCAGCGCCATGGCCTCGCGCTGATCATGGGTGATGTAGATGGTGGTGGCCCCCGAAGAGCGGTGGAACCGCAGCAGTTCCTTCTCCATGGTGCCGCGCAGGTGCGGGTCCAGATTGGCAAGCGGTTCGTCCATCAGAACGGTGTTGGCGCCTCCGGCAAGGCAGCGCGCCAGCGCCACCCGCTGCCGTTGACCGCCGGACAGGGCTTCGGGCTTGCGATCTGCCAGCGCCTGCATGGAAACCGTTTCCAGATGTGGCTCGGCCAACCGGGCGGCTTGTTTGCGGGACATGCCTGCGGCTTCCAGCGGAAAGGCAACATTGCCCCGCACCGTCATATGCGGCCAGAGCGCGTAGGACTGAAACACGAAACCGGTGCCGCGCTGTTCCGGTGGCACCATGGTCCCGTCCCCGGCAACCAGATCCCCGTGCAGCCGGATTTCGCCCCGATCTGGGGTTTCCAGTCCGGCGATCAGCCGCAAAAGCGTGCTTTTGCCGCAACCGGACTGCCCGACGATGACAAAGAATTCATGCTGGGCAATGTCGAAGGAAACGCCATCGACGGCAGGTTTGCCCGCGTAGGCCTTGCCAATCGAATTGACCTGTATTCCGCCTGCCATCCGTCGCCTTTCGGGAATCAAGAGTTCACCTGTCCGGGCTACATGGTCGGCTGGGGTAACCGTTTTATGACAGGGCGCGTTCCCATACTGGATGCGGGGTGGGGGCTCAGCCCTTCAGGATCTCTTTCAGGCTTCCGGTCGGCTTGGGCGTCTCGCTGAGGTCGAGCCCCGAAACGATATCGAGCAGATGGCTTTTCATCAGCTCTTCGGCGTCCTGACCGTACCCCCGCCGGAAGGCATCGACCAGCGCGTGATGGGCGTGTTTTTCACACAGGGCGCTTTGCCGCTTCCAGTACAGCGCGATGATCAGTGAAGATCGGGCCACCAGCCGCTCGATAAAGCCCGCGATGGTGGATTGATCCGCAATGCGCGAAATCTCGATGTGGAAATGCCCCGACAGGCGCAGGGCCTTGCCGACCTCGCCCTGGGCCAGGGCCTCGTGTTCGGCGGCGATATGCGCCTCCAGCCGGGCTACGTCCTCGGGCGTCATGCGCTCTGCAGCCGAATGGGCGGTGCGCGGTTCCAGAAGGGCGCGCGCCTCGAAGACTTCACGCGCCTCGCGCACGGTTGGCTGCGAGACAAAGGCGCCGCGGTTGCGTTTCAATTCGACCAGTTCCACATGCGACAGCGCCTGAAGCGCGCTGCGCACCACGGTGCGCGAGACATTGTAGATCTCACTCAGCTCATCCTCGCCCAGTTTGGTGCCAGGCAGAAGGCGATGCTCATGGATCGCCTGGCTGAGAGAGGCCACGAGATGGGCCGAGGGGCCGTTCACAGCGGGTTGGATAAAATCGGGTTTGTCTACGAATCGCGTCATGGGGTGCTCCTGCCACAGACATGAGGGCTGGCGGATTCCATGACAAGATGAAGTCATATCGAATACGGCATATGAATTAATTGTATACAATATTGTGCGCAATATTTGACCAAAGCCCGCACAACTGCGGTCAGATTGCAGGCAATTGCGATAATCGGCCCTTTCCGTGACCGGTAGGCTTTGCGCAATGCGTCCGGCTTCGGCCTTTCTGGCTGCAACTGAACGCTGGGGACGCAGATGACCAGACACGCTGATCTTGAACTTGTTGCGCTGACCAAACGCTACGGCGGAACCGTTGCGGTCGATGCCATCGCGCATCGTTTCAAGGCAGGGGTCTATGCCTGCCTTTTGGGGCCTTCGGGTTGTGGGAAATCCTCGACCCTGCGCATGATCGCGGGGCATGAAACGGTCAGCGATGGCTCGATTGTGCTGGCGGGGCGGGATGTTTCGCATCTGCCTCCGGCGCGGCGGGGCACGGCGATGATGTTCCAGAACTACGCCTTGTTTCCCCATCTCAGCGTGCGCGACAACGTCTCTTTCAGCCTGCGCATGGCAGGCATTGAGAAACCCACCCGGGACAAGCGCGCCGATGAGATGCTGGAGCTCGTCGAGATGACGGCGCTGACAGACCGCAAGCCGGACCAGCTATCGGGCGGGCAACAGCAACGTGTCGCGCTGGCCCGTGCCCTGATCACCCGTCCACAGGTGTTGCTGCTGGATGAGCCGCTCTCGGCGCTGGATCCGTTCCTGCGCATCCGCATGCGGGCCGAGCTGAAACGGCTGCAGCGCGAACTGGGCATCAGCTTCATCCATGTCACCCACGGTCAGGACGAGGCGCTGGCGCTGGCCGATGAGATCATCGTCATGAACGATGCCCGCATCGAACAGGCAGGCCCGGCGCGCGATGTCTTCAACCGCCCCAAGACCGCTTTCGTGGCGCGCTTCATGGGCGGGCACAACGTGTTGAATCTGCCGCAGGGCAATATTGCGCTGCGCACGGATGAAATGACGGTTACCGCCGCCCAGGCAGGGCGCATCGACGGGCGGGTCATCGGGATCGAATACCAAGGAACCCATGTCGCGCTGACGGCCGAGGTCGCGGGCGGTCAGGATGTCACGGCGCTGATGCTGGACACGGATTTCCTGCAAACCCCGAAGGATCTGGGAGAGGTCATCGGCCTCGACTGGGAGGACCGGGTCGCGCACCCGCTCTCCGCCTGAACACCACAACGCAAATAACGCAAAACGCATAACAGAGAGGGAACGACCATGACGACAATTTCGAAAATTCGCTATAGCCGCCGGGCACTGCTGAAAACGGGTGGCGCGGCGCTCGCGGCCTCTGCGCTTCCGGCGCCGATGGTCTGGGGGCAGGAGAGTAAGAACATCACCCTGCGCCAGTTCGGCACCGGCGTGTCCAACCTCAATGAAGTGGCGACCAAGGTCAAAGAGGACCTCGGTATCACGCTGGAAATGACCGCGCTGGATACCGACAGCGTCACCCAGCGCGCTGCCACCCAGCCGGACAGTTTCGATATTGCCGATATCGAGTATTTCGTCTGCAAGAAGGTCTGGCCGACCGGCAACCTTCAGGCCATGGATGCCTCCAAGATTACCAATTACGACAAGATCGTCGGCATTTTCCGCAACGGCAAACTGACCCCCGACAGCGAGATTGCGCAAGGCACCGCGCCGCATACCGTCGGTTTCGTTGATGGTCCGGGCGGTACCGATTTCGTCGATAGCGAATCCGGCTGGATGACGCTGATCCCGACGATCTACAATGCTGACACGCTGGGCATTCGCCCTGACCTGATCGGTCGCCCGATCGAAAGCTGGTCCGAGCTGCTGAACCCCGAGTTCAAGGGCAAGGCGTCGATCCTCGACATTTCCTCGATCGGCATCATGGACATGGCCATGGTCTGCGAGGCGATGGGCGAGATCAGCTATGGTGACAAGGGCAATATGACCCGCGAAGAGATCGACAAGACCATCGCGATCTTCACCGAAGCAAAGAAGAACGGCCAGTTCCGCGCCTTCTGGAAAACTTTCGACGAAAGCGTCAACCTGATGGCCTCTGGTGAGGTGGTGATCCAGTCGATGTGGTCGCCGGCCATCACCGCGGTTCGTTCGCGCGGGATCGACTGCGTCTATCAGCCCCTGAAAGAAGGCTATCGCAGCTGGGGTGGTGGCATCGGCCTGTCGGCCTCCCTGTCCGGCATGGAGCTGGATGCGGCCTATGAATACATCAACTGGTATCTCAGCGGCTGGGTCGGCGGCTTCCTGATGCGTCAGGGCTATTATTCGGCGGTGCCGGAGACCTCCAAGAACTTCATGTCCGAAAACGAGTGGGGGTACTGGTTCGAAGGCAAGGAAAGCACCGACATCATTACCTCGCCCTTCGGAGACAAGCTGGCCGGAGCGGGCGAAGTGCGCGACGGCGGCTCCTTTTATGACCGCATGGGCGCAGTGGCCTGCTGGAACTCCGTCATGGAGGAAAACCAGTACATGGTCCGCAAGTGGAACGAATTCATCGCGGCCTGACGCAACACCTGCGGGGGCACCTCTGCCCCCGCAACCACTTCCTGCATTTCATCAAGGACCGGACCCCGGATATGAGCAGACAGATCATCGCATGGATCCAGGCCGCGCCGATGGCGTTGGTGCTGCTTGGTTTTCTGGTGGCGCCCATCATCATGATCGTGATCGTCAGCTTTTGGGGCGCGACGGAATATTCGATCTACCCGGCGTTCCAGTTCGACAATTACGAATTCCTGTTCGGATCGCCGGTCACCTACACGGTGTTTTTCAACACCTTCAAATATGCCCTGCTGACCTGGGCGCTGACGCTGGTGATCGGCTTTACCGTTGCCTATTTCCTGGCCTTCGAGGTGCGCAGCCTGAAATGGCAGATCGGGCTGTTCCTGCTCTGCACGATCCCGTTCTGGACCTCGAACATCATCCGGATGATCAGCTGGATTCCCTTCCTGGGCCGCAACGGGCTGGCCAACTCGGCGCTGATCAGCTGGGGCGTCATAGACGAGCCGTTGGAGTGGCTGCTGTTCAGTGATTTCAGCGTCGTTCTGGCCTTTGTGCACCTTTACACCCTGTTCATGGTGGTGCCGATCTTCAATTCGATGATGCGCATCGACCGCTCCCTGCTGGAGGCCGCCCGCGATTGCGGTGCCAGCGGTCTGCAGACCCTGTGGACGGTGATCGTGCCCCTGTGCAAACCCGGGATCATGATCGGGACGATCTTTGTCTCAACCCTGGTGATGGGAGACTTCATCACCGTGCGGTTCATGTCCGGATCGCAACGCGCCAACGTCGGGCGGTTGATCTCGAATGACATCAGCCTGCTGCAATACCCCTCGGCCTCGGCGACGGCAGTGGTGCTGCTGTGCACCGTTCTGATCGTGATCGCGCTGCTCTTGCGGCTGGTCGATATTCGCAAGGAGCTTTGATCGATGGAAACGCGCAGCCGGTCCTTTTACATCCTCGCCGCCTTTTTCGGTCTCTTCGTGCTCTTCCTCTACGGGCCAATCCTGACCATTGGCATCCTCAGCTTTCAAGGGCCGCAAGGCGGGCTGACATTCCCGATGAACGGCGTGTCGCTGTATTGGTTCCGCGATCTGTTTCAGGAACAAGCCGTCGGCGATATCTGGGGGAGCTTCCGCCGTTCCTTTGCGCTGGGGCTGATGGTCATGGTGACCACCGTTGTGGTCTCGGTCCTGGGTGGACTTGCCTTTCGTAAGCGCTTTGCGGGCTCCGGGCTGCTGTTCTATCTCGCCGTCACTTCGCTGGTGATCCCGTCGATCCTGGTATCCCTTGGGGTCGGGTTGATCTTCAACCAGCTGGGGCTGCCGGTGCATTGGGCGAGTTCTGGCTATGGCAGCCAGCTGACCTGGACGCTGCCCTTTGGCCTGTTGATCATGTTCGCCGTCTTCAACCGTTTTGACAAAAGCTATGAGGAAGCTGCCCGCGATCTCGGCGCCACTGCCTGGCAGACCTTTGCGCATGTGGTCCTGCCGATCATCGCGCCTTCCCTACTGGGGGTGGCCTTGTTCGGCTTCACGCTCAGCTATGACGAGTTTGCCCGCACCCTGATGACGGCGGGCAGCTATAACACCCTGCCGCTGGAAATCTTTGGCATGACCACCAATGTGACCACGCCAGTGATCTTTGCTCTTGGCACCTTGACCACGGGGTTTTCGCTGGTGGTGATCGGGGTCTTTTTTCTGACCGTCTGGCTGATGGCGCGCAAAAAGGATCGCGGATCCGATGCGGGCAAGGGGATGGTCTGAGCAATGCCGGTGATCGTGATCAATCCCAACAGCACCGAAGCCATGACCGCCAGCATCCTGGCCGCCGCCCGCCGCACCGCGCCGGACATCCGGTTCGAAGGCTGGACCTCGGTCGGTGGACCGCCCGCCATCGAGGGGCCTGAAGATGGCGCGCGGGCGGTGCCGCCCTTGCTGGAGCTGGTCCGCAAGGCCTCGGATGCAGGGGCGCGGGCCATCGTGATCGCCTGTTTCGACGATACGGGACTGGACGAAGCCCGGCAGCTTGCCACCTGTCCGGTGCTCGGGATTGGGCAGGCCAGCTATGTCATGGCTGAGCTGATCGGCGGGCCGACCGCGGTGATCACCACGGTGCAGGCTGCCGTGCCGGTGATCGAGGCCAATATCGACGCGCAGGGGCATGCCTCGCATATCGGCACGATCCGAGCCGCGAATGTTCCGGTGCTGCTGCTAGAAGATAGCCCCGCTGAAGCCGCAGCAGCTTTCACCGCTGCCGCCCATCAGCTTCCGCCCGACACCGTAAATGTGATCATCGGATGCGCCGGCGCGGTGTCGGTTACCGGCCATCTGGGCGATCTCCCGGGACTGACCGTTATTGACGGCGTGACTGCGGCAGCGAAGCTCAGCCGCGCGTTGGTCGGTTGAGCTGTGCGGTGCGGGCGGCTAGCCTTGAAAATCTATATAGCTTTCGCAGATGAGTTCAGTCGGTACATGGTTTGCCGCCTTTCTCTCTAAGCTCTGTATTCTGTCATCTGACCTGGGCCCCCAATTTCCTCCACCTCACGGAAAGCCATTGGGGTCGGTTTGATGGCCTTTTGCGGCCAGTGTGTCCATCGTTCTTTTCTCAGAAAAACTCACACGGGGCGTACTGGACGCAATACTGACGGTAACCTATGAGCGCCAATATGCTCCATCATGTGGTGGGGTGGAGGGAAAAGTATTTAAAAACAGGTATGTATGGCATATTGGGGAAGCGATTGGTGCTATGCTGCGGCTATCTGCATTGGCAGGGCTGTGTTCGTTTCTGTTAATAGCTGGCGTGGTTGCCAAACTGAGATCTTGGCGAGTGGGGGGGGCGCCCTAGCGCTCGGCATTATCGTGTGGGTTTCAGTTGCTTCGGTTCCTGTTTCAACATCCCTCGAGAAATTGCGATCTGAAGTTCTCGAAAAGGTAAGCAAGTCAGGAAAGATTCTGTCGCGTCTAAATTCCTCGGTACGCCGGGGGCTGGCCAACGGTTGACGCTCTCGCCTGGGCTGGAATTCACTGAAGTCGGCGGAGTTGATGCCTCGACTTCTTAAGGTCGGAAAGCTGCGGAAGATTTAGCACGGAGGTTTCATGTTCCGAACGGCTTTGTTGTTGGCATCACAGAAGGAGGGAGCATCCACCCCATCAACAAAATCCAGCGTCACTCTCAATCAGCTCGGACCATCGCTGGCTTCACAGCCCTTGATTTCAATTGGCATTCGCTTCGCGCAGTTCGCGATGCAACCGTGCCTCCTCCTCGGCCTTGGGGGGCGAGAACCGTGCCAGCAGCAAATAGGCCGCCGGGGTCAGAAAAAGCGTCGACAGGGTTGCGAGCCCCAAACCACCGACGATCACCCACCCCAAGGCTTCGCGCGCCTCGGCGCCCGCCCCGGTTGAAAAAATTAGCGGTATCCCACCGAGAACCGTTGACGTCATGGTCATCATGACCGGACGCAGGCGTATGGTCGAGGCATCATAGATTGCTTGATGTACATCCGCACCGCGATCCCGCAACTGGTTTGCGAACTCGACGATCAAGATGCCGTTCTTGGCCATGATACCGACCAGCATGACAAGGCCGATTTGGCTGTAAACATTCAGGCTGAGCCCGGTCAGGGCAAGGGCAAAAGCAGCACAAGCCAGACCGAATGGCACGGTCGACATGACGACGATGGCGGAAATGAAGCTTTCGAATTGCGCTGCAAGGACCAAAAGAACGACGATGATCGCAAAGCCGAAAATAATGCCAATCCCCGAGTTCGTCTGATCCAGCGTCGCGGCCTCGGCCAGCGGAACGACCCTGTTGTTTTCGGTGATCAGATCCGCCGCCAGATCCTGCACCTGGACAAAGGCATCGCCCAGCGCAAGCTCCGGCGTCAGGCTGGCCGCGATCTCGACCGAGCGGTTTTTTCCTTCGCGGCTGAGTTCCGGAGCAACGGCGCGTTCCTCAAGCCGGACAAAGGACGACAGGGGAACCATCTGGCCATCGGACGCACGTACAAAGATGCTTTCCAGATCACCAGGATCATCAACCGGCATCGAGGTCGAGAGCATCTGGATATCATAGCTGGTGTCATCGATGAAAACCGACCCCACGCTTCGCCCGTCCAGAACGGCCCGCAAGGCATCCCCCAACCCGGAGATTTCGACGCCAAGGTCCGATGCCCGTGCGCGGTCGATTTCGATAAAGAGCTGTGGCTGCGTCGTTTCATACTCAAGCCGAACCCTGCCAAAGTCGGGATTTTGCTGCATCCGCTGGACCAGTTGCTCGGCCACGCCCGCCAGCTGGTCATAGTTGTCGCCCGTGATCGCAAACGCCAAGCCGCGTCCGGCGCCGCGAATTCCCAAGGAATTGCGCTGGATTACGAAGACCCGAACTCCGATGATCGAAGACAGCCCCCGGTTAATGTCGTTGACGATGTCCTGCTGACCGCGGCTGCGCGCCTCCCATGGTGCAAGCGTGGCAACCATGAACCCCCGATTGTCGGCGCTATAGCCCGTAATCGAGAAGACATTGCGCAGCTCGCCGGTTTCGCGAAGGGGAGACAGCGAGCGCTCGATCTCGTTCATTTTTGCCATGGTATAATCGAGCGACACCCCCTGAGGTGCCGTGATGGACATCAGCACAAGCGATCTGTCTTCAGGCGGGGTCAGCTCCTGTTTGATACCAGAGCCAACCATAAGCGCAGTTGCCGCGAACAGCAGCGACGCCAGAACCACGATGGCCGGAGCGCCCAAGGCCATCCGCAATGTGGCTCCGTATAGCGCTGCGAGCCGGTTGCCCAGCCAGGTGATCGGTCCGCGCCCGCTGTTATTCAGCTGCACGCCATCCAGCAGGCGGCTGGCCATCACCGGGCACAGTGTCAGCGCCACAACGGATGACAGCGTCACGGACATCGCCAGTGTAAAGCCGAACTCGCGGAAAAGCCCCCCGGCCTGTCCGGGAAGGAACGACAGGGGCACGAAAACAGCCGCGAGGGTGGCCGTCGTGGTGATTACGGCAAAGAACACCTCCTGAACCCCCAGAACGGCAGCCGCGCGGGCGCCCATCCCCTCGGCGCGCCGCCGCACGATGTTTTCCAGAACCACGATGGCATCATCCACCACCATGCCCGTTGCCAGAACAAGCGCCAGAAGCGTCAGGATGTTGACTGAGAACCCCACCAAATAGATCCCGGCCAGCGTTCCGACCAATGCGACGGGAAGTGTCAGTGCAGGAATGAGGGTGGCTCGGAAGCTGCGCAGGAAGAGAAAGATCACGGCAACAACAATTGCGATAGCCAGACCCAGCGTCTTGAGCACCTCCTCGATCGAGCCATTGATGAACACCGCATCATCAGAGGTGATGAATATATCCACGCCTATCGGCAGGGTTTCATTCAACTCTGCAACCACCTGATGCACGGCTGCCGAGATTTCCAGCGTATTGCTGGTTGCCTGACGGATCACCCCGATGCCGAGCCCTGTCTGGCCATTGGCGCGCAGGATGGTTTCATTCGGCGCGGGGCCAAGGGTAACGCGTGCCACATCCCCCAGTTTGACATTGTCGCGGATTTCCAAGGCTTCAAAGGCTTCGGGTGTCGAAACAGAAGCCGTTGTGCGGACATTGATCGACTGGCGCGTACCGCTCAGATCGCCCGCCGGAGCATCATAGGCCACATCCGCAAGCGCACGGCGCAAATCCGCAAGGCTGAGCCCCCGGCTGGCAAGCTCCCATTGGTCGATATCAACCCGGAATATCGGATCGCGATCCCCATAGATCTGCAAATCGGCAACGCCCGGTATCGAAATCAACCGGTCTTCCACCCGGTCATGCACGATTTGTGTCAGTTCCTGTGGCGAGCGGCTGTCCGAGGTCACCGCCACCCGGACCACAGGCTGCGCGTTGGCGTCGGCCTTTACGATGCCGGGGGTCTCGGCATCCTCTGGCAGGGTATTAGCGATCCGGCTAACCGCATCACGGGCATCCGTCGCGGCAACATCCAGATCTACACTATCCTCAAATTCCAGCGTGACCCGGCTGCGGCCATAGCGAGATTGCGACGAGATCGTCCTGATCCCCGAAACCCGCCCAACCGCGCCTTCAATCCGGCTTGTGACCTCCTGATCAACGGTTTCCGATGACGCGCCCGGGAAATAGGTCGTCACCGTCACCACGGGGCGGTCCACATCCGGCAATTCGCGGATCTCGACCCCGAACAAGCCAGCCACTCCGGCAATCACGATCAGCGCGTTGAGCACAAAGGCCAGTACCGGCCGTTTGACGAACAAGATGGTGCCCGTGCCATGCTGCCCATGCAGAGTCTCGCCAAGTATACTCACGACGATACTCCCTTAACCGTTGGTCTCAGATGGTTCTGTGCCCTCGACAGCTTCAACCTCAGCCGCCGACCGGATATTCTGAACGCCTTCGACGATGATGGCATCCCCGGCATTCAGCGCGCCTTCGACCAGGACAGAGCCACTGTTGCGCTGCAATATCTTCACAGCGACCCGTTGTGCCTTGCTGTCTTCGATCTTCCACAGGAAAGGCCCATCCGAAGACCATTGCACCGATAGCGGATCCACTGCCAAGGCCATTTCGCCGGGAAACGAAAGCGCGACCGAGAACGCCATCCCAGCCCTGAGCGTATCGCCCTCGTTTTCAAGCTGCCCCTGAACCCGCAAGGTGCGGCTGTGCCGGTCGACGATATTGTCGATCGCGTTGATCTTCCCGAGAAGCTGCTGATCCGGGGTCGCCAGGGGAACGACCTGCATCGGCATGCCAAGCGACAATTGGCTGATCGCCCGTTCAGGCACCCGGAAATCGATCAGGATATGCGAGCGGTCCGTGATCACCGTCAGGACATCCTGCACGGAAATGCGGTCGCCAACCTCGATCTCCGACAGACCAGCCCATCCCGAGATCGGCGCGACGATGGTTCGCTGTGCAAGGTCAAACCGGGCCTGCTCCAACGCCAGTTCGGCCGAGCGCAGTTCCAGTTCAGCCTCGCGGAAACGCACAGCTGTTACCGCGCCGGTTTTCTGCAACTGCTTGAGCCGGTCGACATCCTCTTTTGCAGCCTCCACCTGCAATCGCGCCCGCTCGACTGCGATCTTTTCGGCTGCGTCTTCAAGGTGATAAAGCTCATCCCCCGCGTTGACATAGCCGCCTGCCACGAACCCCGTCGACACGATGCGCCCCGTCGCTTCGGCACGCACGGTAACGGACCGGATGGCCCGCCCGTCCCCAATCGCGCGCACCTGGTCATTCATCGGTTGTTGCGAAACCTCTCCCGCAACCACGCGAACCGGCCCGCGCGGACCACGTTTCGCAGTCGTTTCTGACGCTTCGTCCGAGGGAAGGGGCGCAACCTGTTCAATGAAATCCAGCACGCCCCAGCGTTCGAGCAAGGGGCGCGACGCAGGCACATAGGCAGCCCAAAGATACAGAGCCCCGCACACAAGGAGCGCTCCCGCAAAAAGTTGCTTGATGAGCTTCATGGAGTTTCCTGCACTGAGTGAACTGGGGCGGTTGTCGCCACAAATTGCGTTGTGTGTATCATCGTAAAAACTGCCTACAAAAAACATGCAACTGCAAGCAAATTCTAGCCGTCCCGAAGCCTACCGGTGTCGAGATGTTGCTTGTTTTTGCACAACAAAATGCACACCTCAGTATCATACTGAAAATGCACAAACTATGCAGCTCATCAGGCTGAGTTCGTCGGCTCTGCTTCAGGCAGACGTAGCGTGGAGAATTACTTTTCAAGAGCGAACACGGATAGCGATCAAACACCGGACCAGGGAGCGTTGAGCGGTTCGCCAGATCGGGCTCGAAGCGGCCATTTTCCACGATCAACGTCAACGTCGGCTATGCACGCTCATGCCTCCCTGTGTGCCCAGCAGGTCAAACTTTTTAAAGCCGGTTTTTGCGCCTAACAAACCCGGGCGCAGTGAACACTCCCTTGAGTTGTGCCGTACCCATTCCGTCACACTTTGCGCTTTGGGGTAATAGCTTTGCTCAGTCACACCGATCTCTCTGACCGCATCGATGCGTGGTATTCCTTGCCGAAACTTCACGAAAAATTCGTCAGGTTTCAGTTTCTTCGCACGTCTTGAAGTTGTTGGGCGATGGACTTGAGAGGGGGGGGCAGTGCATTTTAAATTGGAAAACGGTGCCTTTCTCATTGCCACCTTCCTGTAACTGCCGTTTACATCGATGGGCCAGAGCGAAGGATGAGGCCGTTACGTGAACGCCTTCCAAATTGAAGGAACCCCGGCCGGACATCGTGACTTTTTATGGGGCCTAGGCCGTGTTTTTCCAGACAAGGGGGGACTGGAGATCGCCGAGCGCAGATATCGGACTTTGCCACGTCGGGTCCTGCAGAGAGTTAGGGCAGGAATGGCCGAACCAAACCGGCCATTTAGTTTCCCGCCTAATACTGCGTTGCAGCCCATCGGAGCTGCCATTCGTGCATCGTGCAGTATGTTCGTGGAGCGGGTGACGATCGCGTGGTGTGTTTGCTGCGCGCCTTAGCCCAGTCCGCGCTCCAATAAAAATTGAAATTTCTGCGAAAAAATGGCACCATCGGCCATCATGCTCAGGTTCCTTACCGTTTTGCTGGTGGCAGGAGCAACATTCGCGTACCTCGCATCGGATCTCAGCGCTCCTTCTGCAAAGCCCACATATGTGACCGCCCCTGTGGAATTTGGACGGCTGGAGGAAACTGTGTCTTCAACCGGTACTGTGGATGCCCTTTTTACGGTGGATATCAGTTCTCAGGTGTCCGGGCGGATTGCCAAAGTCACTGCAGATTTTAATGACAGCGTAGAGAGCGGCCAGCCGCTGGCGCAGATTGACCGACAGGGATTTGAAGCGCGCGTCGCCGAGGCTGAAGCTGCTGTCAGCATTGCCTTGTCCGCAGTTGAGGTTCGCAAAGCGGCGTTGAGGCGGTCGAAAGTTGAAATCGACGCGATTGGATTGGAGCGGAGTGTTCATCAGGCTCGGGTGGATAAAGCCAAGGCAGAGTGGCTCTTGGCACAGTCCAATCTTGATCGAAAAGAAGGGTTGCACCGTTCTGGGACCGTTTCAGAGGCGGACATCGACAATGAGCGCACATCAGTGCTGACTGCATCCGCAGCCCTGCGGGAGGCCGAAGCCCTGATGGCCGTCAACGAGCAGAGGATTGAGACCGCGCGCGCTGATTTTGCGAGAAACCAAGCCGAACTTGCGGGTGCGCGTGCAAATGTTCCACAGCGGCAGGCCGCGTTAAAGCTGGCTGAGGTTGAACTGGAGCGCACCACCATACGCGCGCCGATAGATGGGGTGATCATAAACCGCAGCATCGAGGAAGGGCAGACCGTTGCGGCGGCTCTGGAGGCGCCGACCCTGTTTACGATCGCCAAGGCTCTCCGGAATATGGTGGTCTATGTCAGCGTGGATGAAACCGATATTGGCCGTATCCGCATCGGACAGGCGGCTGGGTTCACTGTCGATGCTTTCCCGGATCGGATGTTTTCAGGTGTTGTGACCGAAATCAGAAAATCCGCCAAGGTGATCCAGAACATTGTGACCTATACCGTGGTCCTTGAGACTGAAAACCCCGAAGAATTGCTTCTTCCTGGGATGACAGCATTTGTCAAAATAACGATCAAAAGGTCTGAACCTGGGCTCAAAGTTCCGACCAACGCACTGAGTTACACCCCAAGCACCTATTCGGGAACACCCGAAACGACTGCGGTGATCTGGCGATTGGATGAACTCGGCAAGCCTGAGCCGATGGCGGTCGTGCCGTTGGACAGCGATGCAAGCCATACGCTTATCGCTTCGGAGGAGATCGAAGAAGGCGATCTAGTTATCGGTGCCGAAATTGAACAGCCGCATGAACGGTCGCTGTTTGGGAATTGGATCGGAGCGAGGCTGTGACCACGCTGATCAAAGCAGCGCATCTTGGGCGGAGCTATAGCAGCGGCGGAACATCTATCGATGCTTTGAAGAACTGTTCCATCTCGGTCACCGCGGGGGAATTCGTGGCCATCATGGGGCCGTCGGGATCCGGGAAAACCACTTTGATGAATCTGCTCGGTCTGCTTGACCGGCAAGACGCCGGGACGCTCGACATTCTGGGGCGCCGGGCCAGCGGTCTGACGGACGCACGCAGGGCTGAAATCAGGAACAGGATCTTTGGGTTTGTGTTTCAGTCGTACAACCTGCTGCCGCGTCATTCTGCGGTCGAGAATGTCGAACTGCCGATGATCTACGCCAGTATCCGGGCCGGGGAGCGCCGAAGGCGGGCAGTGAAGGCGCTGGAGGATGTGGGGTTGGCCAAACGGCAGGGCCATTATCCGCACCAGCTTTCTGGCGGAGAGCAGCAGCGCGTTGCCATTGCGCGGGCCCTGGTGAACCAACCGCGCCTGATCTTGGCTGATGAGCCAACGGGGGCCTTGGACAGTCAAAAGGGCCGACAGATCCTCGCCCTTTTCCAGACAATCAACCGTGCAGGTCACGCTGTTGTGGTTGTGACGCATGACGAACGGGTCGCCCGGCATGCGCAACGCATCCTGCGGATGGCAGATGGTGAGATCATCTCGGATGAAACCGTGCCAAACCGTCTTTGGGCTGCGGATGCTGCATCAGGGGTTCTGGTGCTGAGATGATCGTGCTGGAAAGTTTCAAAGTGGCTCTGCGGGCGCTTCAGGCGAACCTGCTTCGCAGTTTCCTGACCATGCTTGGCGTCATTGTCGGTGTGGCTTCGGTTGTCTCTATGGTCGCATTTGCAGCCGGGGCGCAGCGACAGATTTCGGAGCAGATCAAAACGTTGGGCGCGAATGTTCTGATGATCGAACCGCCCAGAAACAGCCGTGGAGCGGGGCAGGCCGGCCGCGGTGCGGTCTCGCGGCTGACAGAGGAGGACGCGGAGGCCATTGCGGCCAATATTGCACAGATCGCTTTGACCGCTCCTGCGCTTCGCGGCAACGTGCTTGCGGTTCATAAAAACCGGAACACCTGGACAACGGTGAACGGTACCACCTCCAGCTATTTCGCAATTCGCGAATGGCCCTTGAAACAGGGGCGCTATTTTTCCCAGCAAGAACAATCCGGAGCGGGAAAAGTTGCGGTGCTGGGGCAATTGACGGCCGAGCAGCTTTTTGGCGACACGGACCCGATAGGGCAGGTCATTCGCGTACTGTCGGTTCCCTTTGAAGTGATTGGTGTGCTGTCAGAAAAGGGCACCTCGGGTTGGGGGCGAGCGCAGGATCAGGTTGTTTTTGTACCTATCCGCACAGCAAAGCAAAGGCTGATCGGCAGCTCCAACGCGGTTCACCGGAATTCAGTTGAGTACATTCTCGCAAAAGCGGTCTCTTCCTCTGCGGTTCCGGTGGCAGAAAAGAGAATGACGGCTCTCCTGCGGCAAAGGCACAGGATTGGTTCGGGGGCGGCCAACGACTTTCTGGTTTCGGACCCGGCCTCAATGATGGCGGCTGAAAATGCCGTCAAGAGAGCGTTAGGCTGGCTGTTGTCGGGCATTGCATCGGTATCGCTGATCGTGGGGGGGATCGGCATCATGAATATCATGCTGGTGTCTGTGACAGAGCGCACCCGCGAAATCGGCTTGAGGATCGCAATAGGTGCCAGCCCAGGGCATGTGCAGCTGCAATTTCTGATGGAGGCTGTCTTGCTCTGTGTCTTCGGTGGGGCGATTGGATTGGCGATCGGTGCATCTGCTGCAGTATTGGTGGGGCAATTGGCTGGCTGGCCGGTCTTTTTGAGCCCTCTATCCGTCATTGGCGGGGTGGCGGTTTCAGCAGTGGTCGGTTTGATATTTGGTTATTTTCCGGCACGCAAAGCATCCAAAATGGATCCGGTCGCAGCCTTGAAATTCGAGTAGGTACTAAACTACGCAGGGTGGGCGCGCTGCATGGAGCAACGGGAGCGGCAGAAGGCAACCCAGCCGCCGGATACAGCAAGAGCCCCCAAAGGGGCTCTTGTTCAAAAGGCTCAAACGTAAATGTCAGCTGGGTTGGCCCACATTGCACTGATCACCGACTTCGGTGCCTGGAGTTTTGCCGTTGCCAAACGGATCGTTGTTGGGACCCGGGTCTTTGGCTGTGGTCCGGAAAACGGATCCTGGCGGAACGCACAAAGCTTTACGGCCATTGGTTTTGGTTCCGTCAGGATAGGCGTTTGCATTGGGTTGGCCGCCGGTATCTGCAAATGCCATGCTTGAGGTGCCAAGTGCCAGTGCCCCGGCCGCAATAAGTGTGACAAGTTTCATGATAACCTCCCAGTTTTGTGAATACAGGCCGCAAGATTTGCATAATTCCGGGAGACCAACATCGCTCACCCGAGTGAGTATCCGCGGCATTTTTCTAACTCGAATGGGGTATGCGTTCTCGTCAGACGCAGGCCGCGGTAGCCGCCGCAGTATCTGACCGGCAGGCACATCTGGGTTTCAAGGCTAGAGTTTACTGCTCTGCTTGGCCAAATTATTCGCGCGATCCGAACGCGTTAGTAATCGGCATGGGCTAACAATGCCACCAGTTCTGCCTGTCGGTGGGTGTTGGTTTTCTGGAAGATAGAGCGTAGATGACTGCGTGCAGTCCAAATCGATATATTCAGCTGTTTGGACGCTGCTCTCAGGCTTGCACCCGCTGCAAGCCGGATTGTGACCGAGGCTTCGGCAGGCGTCAGGTGATACTCCTGCTGCAGGAACTCTTTGAAATAGTCAGAGGCGTGCGCGACTTCCCGGATATAGAGCAACGCATGCGCCCCATTTAGCTGTTCGCGCAACTGAATGGGCACCGGCACAGCATCAATGTAAAGGACGCGGCCCGTCTCTGTTTCCAGCTTGACCGGGGGCGGCAAAGGGGTACTCCCCTGCTCACCGAAATCCAGGGAGGCTTGAACAAGCCGCGAGAGTTTCGCTTTCTGGTGTGGGTCACAGAGATGGATATTCCGCCAATTCAGCATCACTTGCCACAGCGGCTCTTCGGCGCAAGCCTCATCAAATGACACGGCGTCACCATTTTCATTCAGAAAAATGATACAGTGGCTTTTGTCACCCAAAAGCGTAATCCACTGGGATAACGAAATAAAACTCATGTCGCATGTCCCAAGCCTGGAGTGTTTCATCCAGCTCGACCCAGCCTCATCTCGAGCGTGCAATCTGGTTTTTACCCACTGCTCACAGTGTGATTGCATCAGGCCAGCAAGTATCCGCTACCGCCTGCGATTGGAGGCGGACGAGAAACGAGGGGGCCGAGATGTATTGTGATATCTTAACGATAAATCAAGCCGCGATTCGTGTAAACTGACCCAGCCTTCTGCCAAGTTTCCCTATGGCGGCACGAGTGGCGGACCCAAGGGGACCGGGCAGCAGGGGCGGGGCCGGAGCCGCCAGAGACATGTCGGCTGCGACCTTTGCTACTCGACGTGCTACCCATACGCTTTTTCAGAAGACGCAGCTCCGGTGCCTGCTGGGCAACGACCTCTTCCAGATCACCCGCCTCCCTTCCCAGATCCGTGGTCTCACTCTACATCGCCGCCCGCGCCGCGTTGCCCGCCAGGCGTTTCTTCCCAGCCTAGAGGAATTCATTGCACCAACTGTAGTAGAGGCTCAGAGCAATGTCCTCCGGGCAGCACATTTCAGCAATGCTGCGTGTAGACCTGTCGCGTTTCTGCGCCGCCCCAAGTGCTCATTTTCCTCTCTGGACCTGTCGCGGACTGTGCCACTCCTTTGGGTGTCGGAACTTGGGGAGAATTCTACAATCGGATAGGCTGATGCTCGGCATCTTCCGCCGCGCGCGCAAGATTGATGAAACCGAGAAACGTGCGAAGATTGTTGACCGAATGATGGAACAGGGCCGGAAGCTGTTCGGTCGTTCCTATTTGCCCCAGAAGGTCGAACAGGAGGCGCTCGATATTGAGAGAGCGCGGGAATGATAGAAAAACTTCCGTTCACCACAGGCCTGGATTTTACGCCCCCGAAACCTCGTGGCCTGCTCCCGGTACAGGGACAGCTGTAGGAAAGTTCAAGCTGACTGGCGCGCTAGGCTGATCGGGCGAAGAATTTGGCCGTGCTCAGTCGTTTTCGAAGAGCTTCTGAAGCGTAGGCTCGGTACTCGACCCGCTTTCAGGGAACCTGCCAAAATCATCTTGCGACGATGAGCCTGTAAGTCGGCGTGCAGCGAAAGCGAGGTAGGTGAAGAGCCAGAAATAGGGGCTTGTCGAGGGGCCGAATGAATCGCTCGACATGTTCGCTGCGATATAGACCAGGGTGCTGAGCGACAATCCGATGCAGATCATCCGGGCCGATGTCGTGCCCCGTGTCGCGCGTAGCATTCCGAGGATTGACCACAGGCAGAGGGTCACCACCGCGCCGATCATGATCGCGACGCTCAGCAAGCCCGGCGCGCCAAGGGTGCGCATGTAGTCCAGAAACAGGTTGTGACTGTGGGAAACGTCGGCTTGACGGTAAAAAATATCGATGCGCTGGCTCGCTCCCTGGCCGAGGAACGGATCGGCGAGAAACTGGTCGATACTGTAGCGCCACAGGAACCCCCGGGTCATCAGGGATTCCAGCTCTTCCTGACTGTAGAGGAACTGGGACAGAAGCCCCAATGCGCGCGGGTTGAGAACGTTGAGGGCGAGAATGCCAAGCCCCGTCATCACAAGGGTGACGACAAGGTATAGAGCCATCATGCCGATCCGTCTGGCGCCGGAATATGCAACGATGGCATAGGCCAAGAGCATCGTCAGGATCGACGCCCAGGCCAGCATCAGATTGGTCTTGGAACCCGACGCCAGCAACCCAAGCAAAATCAGGAACAGGCAGAGTATCCGGAACGGGCGCCGCCGCCGCACGGACAGAAGCAGCGCCATGAGGGCCGGGATCGTGGTGGAGATCGCCATGCCGAACTGATTTGGGTTCTTGAACATCCCTGCGGCGCGGTCGGTTCCTTTGAAAACCATCTGGTGCAGCGGTGCGATGTCATAAGCGATCAGGCTCAACAGCGCGGTCGCCGCCAGCGCAGCTGCAATGATGTCAATGTAACGCAGGATTTGCTGCCGGGTGACCGTGCTACGGACAAGGAGATAGATTGCGAAACCGGAAACGAGGGTGGACAGGTAACGGCTCGCCCGTAAGGGTTGGGTGGCCCCGAAGGTCGACAGCAGCGACCAGACGATGAGAAACCCGGCACAGGCAAGAACAATCGCGATGGTGCGCGTGGCCGCGACATCGAACGGCGTGCGCCGGGCCCGGGCGGCCTCGAACCAGACCGGTAGCCCGACCAGCATCACCCCAAGGGCCAGCGGCGCCCCGGCGGGAAGGCCGACAAGCGCCGGGGCGGCAAGCAGCGCGACATAAAGATACGCCACATAGGCAGGGAGAGGGGCTGCGCTCGATCGGCGCGCTAGCGCGAAGGGGCGCCCTGCCGGAAAGGGCCCTGCGCCGCTGCCTGACGGCCAATCAGACCCGCGCACGTTCATTGCGCTTCCATTCGGAAATCCCCGCGAGACCCACTCCCACGAAGATACTCAGGGTAAGAGAGATCGCCAGCACCACCATCTTGTTCGGCGAACTGGGCAGGGTTGGAGCCACGGCATCGGCGACGATGCGTAGGTCGGAATGGCTCTGCGGGGCGTAGCGGGTGGTCTCAAGCTGGCTCAGGTATTCCTGATAGGCGCCGTTATAAAATATTTTGTCACGCCGCGCCGCCTGAAGCGCGGACCAGGTCTCGCTCGCGACATAGGCGTTCAGCTGACTGATCTGGTCGCTGACGCTTTCCTGTTCGGCCACTGTGGTTTCAAGCTCCACTTCGATTGCACTGGCGGCGAGGCGAACCTCTTGCCTGAGGCTGGCTTCGAGGGTCTTGATGCTGTCGGTGATGGCAGACACGGATTGCGGCTGGGAGCCGGGCTGCTGCTGAATCCCGGCAAGCCGGTCCCTGGCTTGTGCGAGCTCGGTAAGCAGCTGTCGGCTAGCCTGGCTGTCAAGGGTGATGACCGATGTATCGCCAGTGCGTTCGTAGGCCGCGATCAGCGACAGCTTGGTCTTCAGCGCTGCCGCCTTGGCCTCGAGCATCGAGAGTTGCTGGCGCAGGGCGAAGGTTTGCTGTTCGATCTGCTGTGGGTCGGCGGCCACCCTGCCGGTTCCGCGCAGGAGCGACCGGACATTGCTGTCGGCCTCGGCCGCCTTCTGCCGCGCGCGTGCTGCAAGGGTTTCCAGCTGGGCGATCCGTTGCACCTTTGCCTCTTCGTCGCGGGCTAGTGCCCCGGCCAGGTGGGCGCGCGCAAACGCATTGGCGATATCCGCCGAAAGCGCCGACGAGACCGAGCTAAAACGCAGTTCGATGAGCCGCGTATTCCCCTTGCGAGAGACACTCAGACCCTTCTTGACCTTGCCGATTACCATCGGCATCGGATCAGCGGGTTCGTCAGGACTGGCGCGTCCGGCCCATTGCCTCAGCGTGTCGACCAGCGCCGCAAGGGTGCTGGCCTCAGGTGCGAATTCCGGCAGAGTAGCAAGATCGAGTTCGCGGATCACGGCAGCGGTGGTTTCGTCTGAGCGGATCAGTTCGGCGTTGGTGTCGAGGTCGATCGCCGTTCCCAATTCGGAGCGCAGATCGCCCCCGGTGACGGATCCGAGATAGAGCGAAACACGCGCTGCATACATCGGCGTGGAGAAGACGATAATCGCCAGCGCCAGAAAAATACCGGCAGCGAGGCAGATCAACAGTGTCTTCGCTTGCCGTCGAACCGCCGCCAGAAAGGATGCGATGGTCGGCGGAGTTGCCTGCCATTCGAATTCGAGAGGATCGTCTGGTAAGTCGGAGCCATCCATTGCTTCCCTGCCTTCAGTTTCTTGTTCTCCGTCCCCGCGCACCCTTCGTACCAGCCTGATGAAAGATTCGGCGGTGGGCGCCTCGTAGAGCCAGTAGTTGTCGAGCGGATCTTCGGTTTGTTGTGACCCTTTCATTGCGTTTCTATCCCCTGCTTTCCGGGCTCCACGGCCATGCCGGGGGGCAGGACGTGAAGTTCGACGATATCCCCTGGCATCAGGGCCATCGCAGGCTTGGTCTGAGCCCGGGCGAGCGTCACGCCGTTTCGGGTCACCGTGGCCGTTGGTTTGATCCCGTAAAGCTGCCGTAGCGGGTCTCCGGCACTTGCCGTCAGGGTCGCCAGGTTGGCCTGCCGCTGTTGGGCGCGGGCCACGGCTTCGCCTAGGTCCTTCCAGGCGGTGATGCGCGCATCGCTGTCGATGGCGCTGATTTCAGCTGAGAGCTTCGCCGCCTCGGCGCGGGCTTCTTCCAGGGTGACGTCGATCTGCAACGCCCGGCTCGCCGTGACCAGAGCGGCGCGGCGCACCTCGGAAACGCGCGACATCGGCGCCAGCCCCTTTTCCTGCAGCGCGCGGATGTCTTCGAGATCCTTCTCGTCCATCGCCGCGCCGTTGTCCTCGTTCTGCTTTTGCTCACTCAGGACGCCGATGCGCTTGCGAACCCTTTCGATTTCGTCCTGCAGGTGTTGTTTCTGCGTCTCGATGGCCACGCGGGTTTCTTCGAGGATAGACTGCTCGACGCCGACGATGCTGTCGATCGCGGGGATATGGGCCACAAAGATGCGTTGGTAATCCTGAGGCGTGTCGGTCCCGAGGAAGGTTTTCAGGCGCCATATCCGGGCGTATTCATTGGCCAGCGCGGTCACGGCGGCCGCAATTTCGTCGCTGGAGGCCGGTCGCTGAGTATCGCGTGGCGGTCCGCTGTTTGCCAGCGTCATCACGTGGTGCAGGGTCATGCCGCCGCGGAACGGGATTTCATGCGCGCCACCGGCATCTCCCGAGACATAGATCGGCCGGTAAGAAGCCACAGTGACAAGAACCTGATTGGTTTCGATGATCTGGGGCAACCCGCCACCAGGAGCGACCCGTCGGGTCAGGCTCATCTCGGCATAGGCATCGGCGGTCTTGCGGCGGACGTCGTCAAGCGTTCCCCCGCCTACAGCGATCGGTCCCACCAGCGGGAACCAGGCCGCGCCACTCATTTCGATCGGCACGTCGACATTCAGTTCCGGCGCCCCCACGACAAGCAGGTGCAGCACGTCACCCGGCGCCAGCCGGTAGTCCTCGGCCACGGCCGGGAGAGCCGTCAGCAACAGCGCCATGAGAGAGAGGACGGCTGCAAGCCATGTTCGGGTCTGGGGCCGCGGCCGTGTTTCGGAAGGGCGGTTTGGCGTGGTATTCATCACAGGACCTTCCAGATCACGCGGCGGACGGATTGCACGACCTCGTCAAGAGGCTGGTCGGCGTCGATTTCCGCCACCAGCGTTTCGTCAGGAAAACGAAGGGCGCGGACCACTTTGATCCGGTTTTCGATTTCCTCGGCGCTCATTTCGGGGCGGCGGGACAATGCCACCTCGGGCGAGGCGATGAGCTTGATCACGACGTCAGGTGGGTAAAGCCGGGCGTCAGCATAGGCGCGGGCTTCCCACCGTGCCAGCGCCTGGGCGAGGCGGGAGGACGAGCTTGCAAAGCGGCCAAGCAGGCAGCCATCGTTGAAGCCTTGGAACTGGTCTTGCGGGTAGCGATCGCAGATGACCACCAGACCACGGTTCCGGGCGCGGATCATCCGCCGCAGCTTCGCGCGTTTCTCAAGGCTGAGGCTGAGCGCCCAGGGGATCAGCGCGACGGCCCTGAGACGCCCACGCAAACCGCTGCGGCGCTGGCTTGGCGTGCCGCTCACGGCGCGTCGGTCGACAAGGCGCCGGGCGATCTGCAGTGGCAGTCGCAGCAGCGAACCGGGACCGTCGCCGCTTCCGAAATAGATCGGAACCACGTCGAGTTTCTGTCCAAGCCAGGACACCGTGTCGGCGCGCATCGTCGACTTGCCCGCTCCGTCGGAGCCGAGAAAGGCGACAACGATACCGCCCCGTGGCGATGTGCGGCGCAGCGGGATCGCCCAGTGAAACCGCCTGCGGCTTAATCCGCCGAGAAGCCAGAAGACCTCCCGCACCTTCATGAACAGCGCTGCCGAGATGGCGCCGTAGGTCCGATGCGGGCGCAGTGCGGCGCGCACCGCCTTGGCAAAGGCCGCACGGTCGGAGTGTCGAGCACCGTCTGTGAGGATACGGCGCAGCGGCGCTTCGGTCTTCGGTCCGATCATACCGGTCGCGAGCGAGACAACCGCATCGGCTTCAGCGCGCTCGACCAGCCAGGCGAACTCGCGTTCGAAATCATCGTTCCCGCCTTTGACACGGATCCATGCGGCAACGGTTGTTCTGATCCGGCGCTTGAGGGCGTCGCGGACGAGAAGCAGCAAAAGCTCCAGTTCGGGGGCGGTGACATAGGCGCCGTGAGTGGGGTCAAACCTGCGCGTCGCGAGGGCCTGCGCTTCCCAAGGCAGGCGGTAGCCCTTGAGGTGCTTCTGACCAAGCGTGAGGCGGTGATGCAGGTGAAGGTGAACCAGCGTTCCGGTCGCGTCGTCAACGGCGAGATAATCCTCGACCGCCGGATAGGCGGTAAGCGCGGTCGCCTGGAACCGGCGGAAACCGCTTTCGCCGAGGGTGCGCTGCAAATCGTCGCCGCGCCACGGTTCCACCAGAACGTCCAAATCCGTAAGGCCCCGCATCCCGGCATCGAGGTGTTCATTGCTTTTCCAGTGGCAGTACTGCAGGTCGGCAGCATGCAGGCGGTCAAGAAGCCGCTGCACTACCGCCAGGCCGATTTCGGGTGTCGGCGCGCCGTTCCAGTTCGAGCGTTGCAGCAAGTTTTCACGATCATCTTTCATCACGATACCCGCCTTTGAAGCAGTGCGATGCCGCGCCGCATGCGCATGGGGCCGACATTGGCGAGGGCGAGCAGCAGGCGCTCTCGATCCGGCCCGAGAAAGAGCTGCGGGCGCATCCAGATCAGAAGCGGTACCAGCAGCGCGGCAACCAAGACCGTGCCGCCGACGACCGGAACTGATCCCGCGCCGGTGCCCCGCAGGCCGGTTGCGATGGTGAAGCTGCTCCCGCCGAGGATCAACGCGAGAAGCGCGCCAGGCAGATGCGCCTGGCCGAAGGTTCGCCAGCTCATGGCGGACAGGCGCAGGCTAAGCTGCGCCATCATCAGGAAATTGAGGGCGAGGGCGCATAGGACACCGATCGCCACGCCGATCAGCCCCCACTGCTGCCCGGACAGCGCACCGACAAAGACCGCCATGGCGAACACACCCTGGCGCCAGGCGCGGGCATATACGGCGCCGGTGGCGCGCACGATGGAGTCGCTGATCTTGGAACTGGTGCGGAACAGCATCCCGAGGGCAAGGAAGCGCAGCGGCACCGCCGCGCTCGCCCAGTTCGGCCCCAGCAGGATGTGCACGATTTCGGGGGCGAGGATGGCAATGACGACACCCGCAGGCAGCATCACCGTCGCACAGGCGAAAATACCGCCACGGTAGGCTCGGGCCAGACGTTCGGGCTGGCTCTGGACGCTGGCCATGGTCGGGAACAGCACCCGGTCGAGAGCCTGCCCCACCAAGATCGCGGGCGCGGCCATAAGTTGATAGGCATGGCCGTAGAGCCCAAGAGCCACCGGTCCAAGCCAGCGCCCGACGACCATGTTGTCGGCTTGGGACGCGACGTAGTTGCAGAATTTGGCGATGGTGAAGCCCGTGCCGAAATAGAGAAGCTCGCCAACCGCACGCGTTTCAAGCATGAGCCGGTTTTCATGCGGCTGGCCGACAAGCAGTATCAGCGTCCGGACGATATTCTGCGTCAGGTACGCACCGACCAGCGCATAGACCCCAAAGTCCATCAGCGTGAGTATCGGCGCCACCACGATGAAGCCGATCCCGAAAGCCCCCGCCTCGATCAGTGCGAGCCAGCGAAAGCGGAAAGTGCGAAGGGCAAGCGCCTCAGCCACCGTCGCGATGCCGCGCAGCGGGAAGCCGAGGGCCATGATCCGCACCACCCCCGCCAGTTCGGGCATCTGGAAGAATCTGGCGATCGCATCCGCCAGAAGATAGGCCACCAGCCCCACGACCAGCCCCATCGCCACCGACAGCGTGAACCCTGTGCGGATATGTCGGGGCTCAAGCGCGGGGCGCTGAACGATGGCTGGACTGACCCCGAGTTCGGAAATGATCGCGCAAAAGCCACCGACGACCATCGCCGCCGCGAAGAGGCCGAACTGTTCCGGCGCCAGCAGCCGCGCCAGGAAAATGATCGCGATCACCTGCAGCAGTGCCCGCGCGCCGACCGCCAGCGAGGTCCAGCCAAAGCCGGAAATCGTCGTTTCGGTGAGTTTTCGTCCGCCCGTCATCGCGTCACGCTCCGAAAACACGGGGGATTTCGGCTTTGGTGCCAGTCACCCTTTGGCCAGTCACCGGTTGCTCCGTCACCCGCTGGCCTGTCATGCAATGGCCCAATCGTTGTGCAGGTTGATTTCAAACAGGCGCCCGTCCGGTTCCTGGTCGTAGCCGTAATCGACGGCATAAAGCGACATCTTGTCCCCGTCATTCGGGTCGCTGCTCGGCGCGAGTTCGAGCCCCTTCAGCTTTGGCTTGCCGCCAGTGATCGGGCTTCTGTAATCGTTCAGCGGATCGGTCGAGGCGAGAATGTTGCACTCGCGATCAACTTCAAAGATGGTGCCGCGCGTGCTGCCGCTTGAGATATAAAAGACATCCTGCGCGGCATCGTAGGCCAAACCTTCGGTATCTTCGATTTCGCTGGGCAGAACGGTCCGTTCGATCAAGTCGCCGGTTGCGGACAGTTCGACAAGTTCCCGGTTCGCCCCGTTGAGCAAAAAGATGTGGCCCGTTGCAGGATCGATCACCGGATCTTCGGCGTCTTGGATGTCGAGCGCGCCCACGTCGATTTGACCGAGCAGGACCGTTGGGTCGTTTGGATCGGTGATAAAGATTTTGTTGGCGTCGTCGTCGGTGATGTAAAGAAGGCTGTTGAACGGATTATAGGCCACTCCCGTCGGCTCATCGGTGTAGCTGATCAGGGAGAAGGCGTCGACATATGTCCCGTCCAGCCGCGTCGCGAAGAGGTTCACGGAGCTGAAATACGGGCTTTCGTTATGCTCGGAATCCACGATAAACAGCAGGTCGAGCTCGGGCACATAGGCAATGCCCGAAGGATCGCCCGATCCGTAACCCGAGGGATCGTCTGGGAAATAGTCGGTCGTGTTATGGATCGCGACGACTTCGGGGGAAAGGGGCTGCACAACGGCGTCGTTGTCGATCACCGCAACCGAAACGCTGGACGTCCTGCCATCATAGTCGGTGTCGGGGCTTGAGGTTGTCAGGATCAGGGTGAAATTCTCTGTTCCTTCGGTAATCGTGTCGTCGATCGCGCTGAGCAGGATCGTTTGCGGTGTCTGCCAGTTTTCGGAGGTGAAGGTCAGGGTTTGGGGCGTGAACCCGATATCGTCGGGACCCGAGGTCGAGACTGTGATCGTCACGTCCGCAGTTGGCGCAGTTTCCAGCGAAACCGACAGGCTGTCTCCTTCTCCGTCCTCGGTGACGATCGTCGATCCGTCGCTTTCGGTGACCGTGATGCCCGGCACCGGATCGGTCGGGATAGAGTAGGTCACCGACAGGATCGGGGCGGTGCCGCTCTCGGATGATCCGAAGCGCAAACCGTTGTCGCCGCCGACAGTCATCAGCCAGCCATTGTTGGCCAACCCATCAGACCACGCTTGCAGACTCTGCGTCACATCAATCAGCTCAGTCCCCTTATTGAGACGGCTGAGCACAACATCGGGGGAGGAAAATGCCTCCACGTCATCCGTCTGAATGCCGTTGCCGAAACCGTTCCAGGTTATGTCCGCCTGGCTGGTCCAATCCCCCGCCATGAGGTGGAATGCCACCGAATCCCTGGTGCCGTTGGACAGCACAAGCGTCAGGGTCGCCGAGGTGATCGTCGCGCCAAGTGGAATCTGCCCCGGCCCGTTTCCGAAGATCTCCGAGAACCGGATGAGCCCCTGCATCTCGCCGCCTGCCTTGTCGGCGCCATCGACATAGACAACGGGCTTGGTGTCATAGCTTCTGTCCGCGCGGCTTTCCCGGATGTAGGTGTCGATCGTCCCCAGATATCCCCCGACATTCTGCTGGAAGCTGGTTGTGACCTCTGCGGCATTCTCAGCCGCAGGAACATAAGCCGCGGCGGCTTGCTCGATCATCGTATAGGTTGGGGCAACGTCATCCTCATGCAATTGGACGCTCCGGTCGGTGCTGCCATTGCTGCCGAACAGCCAGCCGAAACTCTCAATGCCATAAGACCAGCTTTGCAGGCTCCGCATCACCTCAATGACACCGGTGCCGGAGAAAAGACCGCCGGAGGAGCGGTGCGCGCTGCTGTTATCCGTCAGACTGCAAACGCCGGTGGTGTCCCAGTTCCAGTTTGCCAGGCCGGTCCAAATAGAGGAAATTATCGGTCCGAACGGGATTTGGTCTTCACCGTCCCCGAATGCATTCGAGAAGTTGACGAAGCCCAGTGTTTCGCCCGGAGAATTGTGGAAACCGTCGACGTAGACATCGGGGGTGGAATCATAACGGTCATCCGACGCATTTTTCCAAATAAAGGCGTCTATCGGGTCATCAAAGTCATATAGATATTTCTGATTTGCAGTTGTCGACATTTTTTCACCTATTTAACAAGCAACATTTCTCCGAACCCAAAGGCAAAAGTAAAAGGCTATACAATTGCCATGTTTCCGAGAATCTGAGAAGGATTTTGCATCAGGGCGCTTTTCGAGAACCCGATGACTGGGTTTTTTTTGGTCAAAGGATGAGGAATTGTGCGTCGTGTTGCGCCGATTATTGTTATGCATGCAGCCCCCTTTCTTTCATGCGCCGACGTGGCACCCGTCGGGTCCCGTCTGCCAGGAGCTGCGTCACGATCTGGTGCGCTGTCTCGTCTGGCCTTGCGGTGCCGTCGACGGTGATGATCCGGGGCGCGATGCCGCGCGCGTGGCCGACTGCCGTTAGGGTGTTGAGAATAGACCGGCGCAGGAATTCCGCTCTCTCCCACGTGCGTTCGGCGTCGGTGGCGTCTCGGACTTGCAGCCGCGAATGCTTGGAGTGCCGGGCCGCAAGGCGGTCGGCGCAAATCGTTGCCGGGGTTGCGACCGATACGTAGATGCGGCTGTCGGTGACCGCACCAGATAACCCGTCACCCATCAGCGACTGGGTGTCGCCATTCAGGGCGCGCAGTTGGACCGACCAGAGCGCTTGCAGCAACCCCTGGTCGAGGATCGCGCTCATGCCGTGGCGTTCGAGCCGGGCATAGAACGCCATGACCGTGGCAACAGTGGAGACGGCGCGGAGCTTGTCTCGCAAATGCGGCTGCTGGATCGCCAGAGTCTGTCTTACTGCGTTGCGGCTGCCGCCGTCATGGCCAAGGTTGGATAGTATCAAACGCAGCTTCGCGGTCGCCCGGGTTGTTTTGCCTGCTTCGTCCCTGAAGAAGTCTGGTGCGAATATCAGGTCAGGGTGTCTGCGTGCCAGCGCCGCGTGAACTTCGCGCGCAACAGTCGTCTTTCCCGACCCGGGCAGGCCGAAAAACTCGATCTTCAGTCCACGCATCAGCCCGTGTCCCGGCGCGGTGGCAATCCTTGATCGCTGCGAGTGAGGCAACTGGTTCATGCCGGGGCCTCCCTGAGCAGGCTGCGCGGCAGCAGCTCTTCGTAAATTTCAAGCGTCCGCCTCGCCATGAAATCCGCGTCCCATCGGTCCAGCGGCGTGGCGCGGGCTTCGGCAGCCATCGCCGCCCGCCGCTCGGGAGACGAGACAAGCTGTCCGAGCCTTTCACGGAAACCCTCCCAGTCTTCCTGGGGGACAATGAAACCGTTCACGCCATGGGTAATGATCTCTTCGATGCCGGGCAGATCGAACAGGACAACCGGCCGCCCCACTGTCAGGGTTTGCAGCACCGTTCGCGGCAATCCTTCGCGCTCGGCGGTGTGGATGCAGATATCGGCCATGGCGATGATCCGTTCGGGATCGGTGCGGTATCCAAGCAGCGTGACCTGGTTTTCAAGGTCGAGTTCCCTGATCGTGTCCTCAATCGCTGACCAAAGATGCCCATCCCCTGCAAAGACGAGGTGCAGCTCCGGTAACTGTTTGAGAAAAATCGCGATTTCCCGCAGGAGTTCGAGGTGCCGTTTGCGCGGTTCAAGCACGGCGAGCATGGCGATAACGACCGGGCGAGGGGCGTCTGAGCCGAGCCCGAGAAGATCGCGCCAGCCCTCTGGTGGCACGGCCTGCCGAAACCGCGAGAGCTCGAATCCGGAGGGAACTACAAAGTGCTGTCGGCTTGCGCCGACTTTGTGGTCTTGGCAGGCGCGCCGCATCCCCTCGCTGACATGGATGAAGCCATCGGTCATCCGCGCCGTGGCCCGTTCGAGCCCGAGATAGACGGCCTTTTGGGCTGGTCCGACGCCGAGAAATGGCAGGATATGGACGCCATGCACGACAAGCGGAACACGGGCCGATGCTGCGGCGAACCGGCCGATGATGCCGGCCTTTGACTGATGCGTATGCACCACGTCGGGCTGGATTTCCCTCAGCAGACGACGGATTTCGAGGAAAGCGGCCGGGTCCTGAACCGGGCTGAGGTTTCGTACCAGGTTGGGCACCGCTACAAGCTCTGCTCCCGGGGCAAGCGCCCGTGCGAATTCGGGCAGGACGTCACGGCCATGCATAAGGATCACCTCATGCCCGGCCGCGACATGGCGGGCGGCTGTCAGCAGCGTGTTCTCCTCGGATCCGGCGCGAAGAAGGCGGGTAAGGATATGGACGATCTTCATTCCACCGCCCCGCTCTTGTGTGTCTTAAGCGTTTTCAAGGTCAGGCCCCCGTCATCCGGAGAGCCGCCGGCAAGGTCATGAACAGGATCCTGAGATCCTCAAGAAGCGACAGGTTTTTAGAATAGAGATGGTCGAGTTCGACCCGTTCTTCGTAGCTGATATCGTTCCGACCCGAAATCTGCCACAAGCCAGTCATGCCGGGACGTACGCTCATGTAGCTGTCGATGACATGCCGGTAGAGCGGCAGTTCATCCTTGGTCACCGGGCGTGGCCCGACGAGGCTCATATCCCCGCGGATTACGTTCCAGATCTGCGGCAGCTCGTCGAGGCTCGTCTTCCGCAATATCCGCCCCAGGCGCGTGATCCGCGGGTCTTTGCGCAGTTTGAAATCCCTGTTCCATTCGGCTGCTGCCGCCGGATCTTCGCGCAAAAGCTTCTTGAGGCGGGCCTCCGAGTCGGCGACCATTGTGCGGATTTTAAAGCAGGGGAAGGCGCGGCCATTCCTGCCGACGCGGCGGTGTGAGTAGATCGGCTTGCTTCCGTCGATGGCGACGAAGGCCGCCAGAATCAGGATGAGGGGCAGAGCTAGTGGCAGGAGTAGGAAAGCGCCGACGATGTCGAAGCACCTTTTGCCCCACAGCGCATAGAGATGGGTCGGCGTCGTTCGACCGAGTTTTCCGATAGGATTGGTGCCTACGGCGGGGGCATAACTCGTATTCGAATAGCTGAAATAGTTCTTGTCTTTGGGTACGCGAAACATAATACATCTCCCCTTGGCGAGGAATTGTACTTCCAACGCCAACTAAAAGCGTTCAACGCCAAATAAAGGCGTTCCCGCGCTACGCGAAGTGTCGCATGCATTTTAGATTTGGAGTGATTGCAGTCGGATCCGAAGATTGATCCGTAATCTCTTCTTGTACTTTTTAATTCACCGTAAACGCTCGGCAAAAGAAGGGCCGAGATAGTTTCTTCGATTTACGGGATTGCGCCTGTATTATTATTATACGGAAAGGCTCAAGCAAATTAGTGAGCCCCGCAATCCTCCGTAGAATTAGTCACAGTTTCTAAACGGTGACAGACTTCCCAGAATGAGTCAATCATTTAGTCATAAATTTGACACATATCTGACATATTCCTGTCGCAATCTATTTGAGTGGGGTGTCCGGGTAAGGATATGTGGGTGCAAACCGAAGCATAGACGTGCGCAAGGAGTGTCAAGGGGGAGACATCGTGATCGGTGCGTGTCGAGCGTCCCGCTGACAACCACTGATTGAGCCGATTGGACGGGGTTCAGGATGCATTGAGTTGCAGAAGTATGTGACGGTTGCGGCCAGGGCGATTGGCGAGAAAAAGACATTCGGGCAACGGTCATAGTTATTTGTGACGCGCCGCCAGTCCTTCAGTCTTCCGAACATGATCTCTATGTGGTTGCGCTGTTTGTCGCGGTGCTCTTCGTATCTTGCTGTAGTCTGTTGTTGCTTCCTGCCTGGGGGGCAGGTGCGGATCCCGTTATCTTGCAACGCTTCTCTGAAACAATCGGCGTTGTGCCCGCGATCACCAAGACGCCAATCCAAATTTGATGAGCCCGGCACGCTGTCACGAACAGGTTCAGTGGGCGTCCTTTGCTGTCGCAAACTGCGTGCAGTTTCGTGTTCGTGTCGCCCTTGGTGCGTCTGATCAGGCGGCCACGCCTCTTGTTGTTTCGACGCCTAGATATCCGCTTTGAACCAATCTGAGGCTTATCCATGACATTGATCCAGAGGAACAGCCATAAAGGCGACAATTTAGTCTGGCCGTGTGTGAGCGGCGGCAAGGAGCGGAAAGCGGTCAGTGCTCAGATGGGCAGGAAACGCATGGCGCCTTGTTTGCAGAAATTCCGTAAGGCGCAATGCCAATAGGATGATTCTCAGATCGAAGCTTCGACGTGCTGCCAGATCGTCGGCTACGTTTGATGATCACGTTTTGTTGATCGAATTGATCCGCTCACCGAGAGTGGCCGTAACCAAGGGTGCATAACCAAAGCGGACACGTTTTGCCGAAACTGCTTATCTCGTGGCACAATCACCGCAATGGCTACCGCCTTGACCGAAGTCGCCCAAGAGTGCTCGGAGCCGAGGGGGCGTGGCCTTGCAGACTGCGAGTGTCACCACCGCCGACATCAGGACTGGAAAGGCGTCATAAGCGAGATCGAAGAGGCGCTCCCGCCGAAGTTAGCGATAACGAGCTCTAGGGCTGACAGGAGGCATGCTGGCCTTCTGTGCGTCTGAGTAAATGGGAGAGAGAGACCATGACCACCATTGCAGGAATCGCATCAAGCGATACGACCTTCAGCATTCTTGTCTCAGTGATCGAGTTCATCGATGCTGAGAAAGGGACTGCCTATATCGACACCCTCAACAACGCGGCTGCAGACCTCACCGTGTTCGCGCCGACGAATGCGGCCTTTGGTCAACTGGCCACAGATCTTGGCTTCGCAGGGGATGCGGCCGACACCCTCGCGGTGACTGAATTCCTTACCACGCTGGGTGCGGACACGCTTGAGGCCGTGGTGACCTACCATGTTTCGGTTGGGACACAGTCCTCCGGTGATATTGCAGCGGCCGGATCCGTGACGACGTTGCAGGGCGGCATTATCGATGCCTCCGAATTGCCGACGCTGGGCGACAACGAACCGGATCTGATTGATCCCTCGCTGATTGCGACGGACATCATGGCGGACAATGGCGTGGTGCATGTGATCGACAGGGTGCTCTTGCCTATTGATTTGCCCGACAATGATGCCCCGACCGTTACCGGTCTCGTGCTCGAAACGAGTGGTGCGGAGGGCTTTGACGGCAACGGCGCAGACTTCGACATTCTGCGCGATTCCGTGATTGCCGCCGATCTTGCAGGGGTTCTGGACGATGACACACAGGATTTCACAGTGTTCGCGCCGACCGACTCGGCGTTTGTCGGTCTGTCCCAGACCCTCGGGTATGAGGGAAGTGACGAAGCAGGCGCTTTCGGCCATTTGGTCGATGCGTTGCGCCTGCTGAACGAAGGCAATGACCCCATCGAGCTGTTGTCCACCGTTCTGACCTACCACGTAGCGGGCCAGAGCCTGCAAGCTAGCCAGGTGATTGCCACTGGAGAGGTGGAGACGCTGCAAGGCGGGACACTTACGCTCGACGGCCTCAGTCTTGTCGATGCCGATCCGGATCTTTCGAACCCCAACCTGATCGCGACCGATCTTCAGGCTTCTAACGGTGTCGTTCACGTCCTAGACGGCGTTCTTCTGCCTGTCGACCTGTTGCCAACTGATGGGGCGAACGACGTTGACTTCGTGATTGCTGATGATGGACGCGATTTTTTGCGCACGGGGCGGGACAATGACCTGATCGATGCGAAGGGCGGCAAGGACTTGGTTTTTGCCGGGGCGGGTGACGATCTAGTGTTGGCGGGTGCGCAGCGCGATAAGGTTTTCGGTGGCAGAGGCAACGATACGTTGAAGGGCGAAGCTGGCAGCGACTTCATAAAGGGCGGCCGGGGGAATGACCTGATCGACGGAGGAAAGGGCAATGATTATCTCTTTGGCGGCCGGGGAGCGGACACCTTCGTCTTCGCGGAGGACGACGGTCACGACCTGATTGTTGGTTTCCGCTCAGGCAAGGACAAGATCGACCTCAGCGCGTATGGCTTCGAAAGCTTCGATGAAATCGAAGGTGCCATCAGCGAGCGGGGTTTCCGTACCGAGATTGACCTCGATGACACGGAGATTACGCTCCTCGGCCTTCGCGGGCATTCGCTGGACGAAGGCGATTTTATACTCTGACAGGGCAAGACACCCATGGTCCCCGGCCGGATGCCTATCCGGGCGGGGGATGTAGCGGTTCTGGATGTCCGGGCTGTTCAGCGGCTTTGTTGATGGCATGGATGCCGCCTCACGGCGGCATCACAATGTGCCAAGTTGATATTGGCGAAAGACATCGCGGAAGGAGAGACCTTCCTGGGCCATGGTACAGAACAGCGCGACCGGTGCTGTCTGAAACCGCCACCTTGGAAGAGAAGCTTGCCCATCAAGCTGCTCCAGAGGTGGAATTCGACGAAATGTTCAAACCTTCCATGGATTTATTGGCAAGCCTTTGGAAGATTTTGGAAAAAGGTTTTTGCGAACTCAAGAGAATGGCATTGCGAATGGCCTTTACAGACCCCATCAGTGTATCACGCGAAATCGGACTTCGAACTGCATAACCACCATGCCGTTCAAGAAGTTACGTTTTCTGTCTACCTCCGAAAGTCAAATGGTGCGGGCGGTGGGACTCGAACCCACACGGGCATACGCCCTTCAGATTTTAAGTCTGATATGTCTACCATTCCATCACGCCCGCATCCGGCGCCGAGTGTGAAGCGGGCTTTGGGGCCTGAACAGAGCGACCCCCAGACCAACCTCAAACAGCGCGTTTCAACACCATGTTTCGTATGCAGATTTTCACGCATGTACAAGCGTTTTTGGGACCGCATTGCGCACGGAAGTGCGCCGGAACGCGGCATCGATCTGTTTTTATGCGCGCATTCCCGGCACCGCACTGGCTGCGCCCGGTGCAGTGGCCGAAGGTCTCATCGTCAGTGTGGACGTGGCGCCCTATAACAGGGCAGACTACGCTGGGAGTGGCTGTAAAACGCTGCCCGGATAAACCTGCCACAAAGAGCCAGATCGGTTGAGATGACCCAATCCGCAGCCACGTCCGATGAACTTGCCAGCGCGATCCGGTCCATCGGAACGCCGGATTTCCTGCCCGCGTTGTTGGATTTCATGCGCACAGCAACGCCGTTTCGCGGGGCCTTTGTCAGTCGGCTCAGCCCCAGCAGGCTGCCCGAGCATATTTATGACAATGTGCGGCAGGAGCGGCGCTCGATCGTGGTGGACCGCTGGCTGGACCGGGCCTGGCTGCTGGATCCCTTTGTGGTGAGTTATATCAGCGGCAAGTTTGATCCGGTCATGGTGCTGGATCAGGTGGCGCCGGATCGGTTTTCCCAGACCGATTATTTCAGCATCTATTACCGGTCCGTGCGGCTGAAGGACGAGATGGCGGTGTTTGTCACCCTGCCGGAGAGCACCCTGTTCCTCTCCCTCGGGCGGCTGACGGGGGAGATGCGGTTTTCCAAGCGGGATCTGGCACGGCTGCGCAATATACATCCGGTGATCTCCGCCTTGTGCGAGCAGCATTTTCACCGGCGTCCGCAGAGCAGCGGCGAGGCGGCGGGCGGCAGCGTCAGCCTTGAGAGCATGATCGAGCAGGTCTGCGAAGGATTGACCTGCCGCGAAATTGAGATCGTACAGCATCTGCTGCGCGGGCATTCCAGCCAGTCGATTGCGTTGCTGCTGGATCTGTCACCCGCAACGGTGAAGGTGCACCGCAAGAACATCTACCGAAAATTGGGGATTTCCTCGCAATCGGCGTTGTTTTCGATCTTTCTGCAATCGGTGACCTGATGTGTTCCTACCCCTTTGGGGGTAGGGCCGACACCCCCTCCTAGAGGTATTTCCCCATTGCATTTGGGGCTTTAGTCTGACCGGACAGACTGCCAACAGGAACGTGCCGGAACAGATTATGATCAACGTGAGAGAAGTGACGAAACGGTTCGGCATCGGCGCCTCTGCTGTAACGGCGCTTGAAACCGTGTCGCTGGATGTGCCGGAGGGCAGCTTTTTCACCCTGTTGGGACCATCGGGCTGCGGCAAGACCACGCTGCTGCGGCTGATTGCCGGGTTTGAACTGCCCAGCGAAGGCGAGATCGCACTGGACGGGCAGGAGATCGGCCATCTGCCGCCGCACAAGCGGCCAGTGAACACGGTGTTCCAGAATTACGCCCTGTTTCCGCATATGACCGTGGCTCGCAATATCGGGTTCGGGTTGGAAATGCTGAACCGCCCGAAGGCGGAAATCGCTGCCGCCATCGATGATATGCTGAATCTGGTGCAGATGGGTGAATTCGCATCGCGCCGCGTCGATCAGCTGTCTGGCGGGCAGCAGCAGCGGGTGGCGCTGGCACGCGCGCTCGCGCCGCGTCCCAAGGTGCTGCTGCTGGATGAGCCGCTGTCGGCGCTGGATCTGAAGCTGCGCAAGGGCATGCAAAGCGAGCTGAAACGCCTGCAAAGCGAAACCGGCATCACCTTTGTCTTTGTCACCCATGATCAGGGCGAAGCGCTGGCGATGTCCGATCAGATCGCGGTCATGTCCGCAGGACGCGTGCAGCAGGTGGGCACCCCACAGCAGATCTACACCGCGCCGCAAAGCCGGTTCGTCGCGGATTTCATTGGGGATACCAATATCGTGGCGGCGGACCTCCTTGGTTATGACGGGGCGCAGGCGCGGATCAGTTTTTTCGGCGGGGAGCCTGTACTTGCCAATGCGGCCAGCGACGGCTTGCCTCCTGGGGTAGTCTATGTGGCGCTGCGCCCCGAAACCCTTACCGTTTGCGCGGCGTCCAATGCGGCGGCTGTGCTGCGCGGAACCGTGCTCGACAGCAGTTATTTCGGAGCCGGTTCGCAAATGCGGGTGCGGCTTCAGAACGGCACCGAGATTCAGGTGCAGGTGGCAGAGCCCAGCCCGGCGGGCAGCGAGATCGGGCTGATCCCAGAGACCTCCATGCTGCATGTGCTGGCAGACTGATGGGGCAGGGGATGCAACATACTTCGCCCACGGCGCAGAATTTGCAGCAGGCCGTTGCGGCTCGTAGCCGGACGGTCCGGCGGGTCAGGTTGTTCCTGCTCTTGCCGGCGCTCGTGATCATCGGTGTGTTTGGTCTGGCGCCCCTGTCGATCGCGCTGGTCTATTCCTTGCTGGAGCCGGGAACCTATGGCGGGGTCGAATGGGTGTTCTCGACCGATGCCTATGTGCAGTTCCTGTTCGAGCGCGACATTTTTGATGACACTCTGAGTTTCAACAGCGCCTATCTGCAGATCTTTGGCCGCTCTTTCGGGCTGGCGCTATGCGCGATGATCGGCACTTTGATCCTCGGCTTTCCGGTGGCCTATTTCATCGCGGCCCGCCCTCCCGAACAGCGCAACCTCTGGCTTTTTGCCATTACCCTGCCGTTCTGGACCAACCTTCTGATCCGTACCTATTCCATGCTGCTGATCGTGCGCGACGAAGGGTTCTTGAACCTTGCGCTGATGAAACTGGGGCTGATCAGCGCGCCCATCGAGATGCTCTATACCGATGGGGCGGTCTTGGCCGGGTTGGTCTACAGCTATCTGCCCTTCATGATCCTGCCGATCTATGCCTCGCTGGAGAAGTTCGACTTTTCCCTGCTGGAGGCGGGACACGATCTTTATGCCTCTCGTGTGCAGGTGTTCCGCCATATTGTCATTCCGATCAGCCGCCCGGGTATTGTGGCCGGATGCGCGCTGGTGCTGATCCCCGCGCTGGGCGCCTATATCACGCCCGAGCTGTTGGGCGGCGGCAAGAAGCTGATGATCGGCAACCTGATTGCCATGCAGTTCGGATCTGGGCGCAACTGGCCCTTCGGCTCGGCGGCGGCGCTAATCCTGATGTCGGTAGTGCTGATCGCGCTTCTGGTATCACTCCGGGCAGGCGCCGAGAAGGAGAAGGCCCATGGCTGATCTGCCCCGCAAGAGGCTTGGCATGCTGTGGCGCAACAGCGAGACGCGTGAGTTGCGGCGTCAGCCCCTGTTCACGGCGCTTTCATGGCTGGTTCTACTGCTGCTTTATGCGCCGATCGCCGTGCTGATCCTGTTCTCTTTCAACGACAACCGCTCGGTCGTCGTCTGGACCGAGGCGAGCCTCAAGTGGTACGCCAAGGCGCTGGAGAATGACGACATCCGCAACGCGGCCTGGATTTCGATCCGGGTAGCTCTGACTGCCACAGTCATCTCTACCGTCATCGCGACAATGGCGGCGTTGGCGACAACGCGGGGCGGTAATTATTGCGGGCGCGCAGCGGCGATTGCCCTGATCAATCAGCCGCTGATGATCCCGGAAATCGTCACCGCCATTGCCACCCTGTCGTTCTTTTCGATCCTGCGGCAGCTGACAGGGATCACCGGGCTGGGCTGGCTCATTCTGGCGCATACGGTGTTCTGTATTCCCTTTGCCTTTATCCCGGTGCGCGCCCGTCTTGCCGATATGTCCGAAACCTTCGAGACCGCCGCCGCCGATCTTTATGCAACGCCCTGGCAGACCTTCCGCCATGTCACCCTGCCGCTGCTGATGCCGGGCATTCTGGCGGGCGCAATGCTGGCCTTCGTGGTCTCGCTGGATGACGTGATCATCACCCTGCTGATCGCCGGTCCCGGGGAAACCACCCTGCCGATCTACATCCTGGGCCAGATCCGGCGCGGCGTGACGCCCGAGGTCAACGCGGTCTCCACCATTCTGATCCTGCTGACCGTGGCCATGGTCGCGCTGACCTTCGCCCTGCAACGCAAACGAAAATAACCAGAAGCCCGCACCAGACGGGACCCACCAACCAACAAGAGGAAGATCCATGAAACTGACGATCCTTAAGGCGGGGCTCACCTCCGTCATCGCCCTCAGTGCGGCTGCAGCTAACGCCGAAGGCACGCTGAACATCTACAACTGGGGCAATTACACCAACCCCGAGATGATCGAGAAATTCGAAAAGCAGTATGGCATTGACGTCACGCTGGACGGCTATGACAGCAACGAAACCATGCTGGCCAAGGTCAAGGAAGGCGGCAGCGGATACGACATCGTGGTCCCGGGCGACTATATGGTCGCCATCATGGTGGGCGAGGGGCTGCTGGCCGAAATCAACGCCTCCGGAATGGAGAACTTCAAGAACCTCGATCCGAACTGGGTCGATGTCTACTGGGATCCGGGCCGCAAATACTCAGTACCCTATCAGTGGGGCACCACCAGCTTTACCGTCGACAGCGCGGTATACGGCGGCGACATCGACACGCTTGAGATCGTGTTCAACCCGCCCGAAGAGCTGAAGGGCCGCATCAACATGCTCAACGACATGAACGATGTGATCAATGCCGGGCTGCGCTATCTCGATTATCCGCGCTGCAATTCCGACCCCGCCCAGATGAAAGAGCTGCTGGCGCTGCTGCTCAAGGCCAAGGAAGACTGGCGCACCATGGATTACGCGGTGATCGAGAAGCTGACCTCGAAGGATGTCGACCTGTCGCAAAGCTGGAACGGCGCCGCGATGCGCGCCCGAGCCGATCGCCCGACGTTGAAATACGCCTATCCCAAGGAAGGTTTCACCGGCTGGATGGATAACGTCGCGGTGCTGGCGGATGCCCCCAACATGGAGAACGCCATGCTGTTCGTGAACTTCATGATGGAGCCGGAAAACGCGGCGATGACTTCCAACTTTGCCCGCTATGCCAACGGCGTCATCGGGTCAGAGGAATTCATGGACGCCGAAATGCTGGAGGCGCCGGAGATCGTGATGCCTGAAGGCGCCCCGGTGCCGGACTTCGTCAAACCCTGCGATCAGGATGTCGTGGCGATGTACAACAAGGTCTGGACCCGCCTGAAGCAGTAACTCAGCCAAACAGAAGGGTGGTGGCCCATGGGGCCATCACCGGAAATTTTGACCGCAGTCCAGGCGCTGGGCTGCCATGCGGGAGCGTGCCCAATGCACCGGACAGCAGACAGTCAGAAGCCGAAAACGGCGCGGGAAATCGGCATCATGCAGGGATTTCCGCCGCCGCCGGAAAAACGGCCGACGCTGGACAACTGGGATCTGGCCCCCTTCAATCGCTGGTCCTTCCAGAACATGCGGCGCCTGTTTCCCACGGCGGATGTGCGCAGCGGTCCCGCTGCGGCTGCGCCGCTGCCAGTTGCGCTGCAGGATCTGTCAGAGGTCTGTTTTGCCACCGGCGCAGGCACCCGCCAGTCGGTCGGCGATTGGCTGTGGCAAAGCTACACCGACGGGTTTTTGGTGCTGCACGGTGGCGCCATCGTCACCGAGTTCTACGCCAATGATTTTCATGCCGAGGCGGCGCATCTGGGGCAGTCGGTCTCCAAATCCGTGATCGGCATCCTCGCCGGGATCTTACACGGCGAGGGGCTGCTGGATCTGGCTGCCCCGCTGGAGGAGATCGTGCCGGAACTGGCGGGCACCGGCTATGCGGGTTGCACGGTGGATCAAGCGCTGGACATGCTGTCCGGTGTGCGGTTCTCTGAGGGTTATGGGCTGCCGGGCAGCGACATGACCCGGGTCGATATCGCCTCGGGTTGGCGCCCGGTGCGGGACGGGGAGATCAAGCCGACCATACGCGACGTGATCCTCTCCCTACCGCAGGAGCGGGCGCATGGGCTCGGCTTCTCCTATCGGTCGATTGAAACCGATGTCATTGCCTGGGCGCTGGAGCGGGTCAGCGGTACGGATCTGTCTGCGCTGCTGTCCGACCGGATCTGGCGTAGACTTGGCTGTGAACAGGATGGGTTCTTTACCGTCGATGATGCGGGCACCGCGCTGGCCGATGGGGGGTTCAACGCGAGCCTGCGGGACTATGCCCGGTTCGGGCACATGGTGCTGAATGGCGGCCGGGTTGGCGATGACCAGATCGTGCCCGAGGCCTGGATCGATGGTATCTGCACAGGCGCGGATCCATCGAAATTCGGCGCGCCCTATGACGTGCTGTCACCGCAAGGCGCCTATCGGCGGTTCTGGTGGGTGCACGATCCCGGGCGCGGCGTGTTCATGGCCCGGGGTGTGTTCGGTCAGCTGATCTTTATCGATCGCAGCGCCGATGTTGTGATCGTAAAGCTGTCGAGCTGGCCTGACTATCTGATCCCGGCCTTTGGTCTGGATGCCGTGCAGGCCTGCGAGGCCATCGTCAGCGCGCTGGACTAGGGCGGGGGTTACCTTCGCGCGGGGCGGCGCAGGATGTAGATATCCATGATCCAGCCATGCTCCGCGCGCGCCTTCGCGCGGACCTTGATGATCTCATCTCCGGCTTCGTGCAGCGCGCCGGATAGGGAGATTTCATTCTCCATCCCGGCATAAGCTGCCCACCAGATCTGAACACCTTCGGGGTCGATGGACTGAAAACTGCAGTCGCCGTCCAGCATGATGACCAGCGTATCGGCACTGTCTGGCCAGCCCGCCTCGCGCAGCTGGCGGCCAGTGGTGATGGTGACGGGATCACCGATCTCATTGAGGGGGATGGCATGGCTCGCCGTCAGCGCCTGAATCGAGGTGATGCCGGGAATGACGCGCAGGGAAACCTCGGTACGGGCCTGAAGCCGCGCCGCAATGCGCATGGTGCTGTCGTAAAGGGATGGATCGCCCCAGACCAGAAAGCCGACCTTGCCGCCCCGGGGCAGGTGTTGGTCGATGGTCTTTTGCCAGACCTCGGCAATGGCATCGTGCCAGTCGTCCACTCGCTGTCGGTAGCTTGGTGTCGCGGGATCGCGCTGCGGCAGGTCGAATTCGACGATCGCAGGCCCTGGCGATTTGATCACCCGTTTGCAGATGTCCCGGCGCAGACCGGCCAGATCGTCCTTACCGGCACCCTTGTTGGGGATGAGGATTAGCTCCAGCCCGTTCAGGGCTTCTACCGCCTGCAGGGTTAGATGCTGGGGATTGCCGGTGCCAATGCCAACAAGGGTGAGATCAATCATGTCAGGCGCCTTTGGAAAAGAAACACGGCCCCGAAACGGGGCCGCGCTATGTGACACTTCAGATGTCGGCGAAAGGCTTACGCAGCCGCATAAAGGCGGGGCGTGACCAGACCGCTGCGCTCCAGACCGCGCAGGCTTTTGGCGGCGGCCAGAACGGCCAGATCGGCCAGCGGTTCGATCAGGATGACGGTCATGTAAGCTGCACCAAAGGTAAAGACCGAGGCCATGGTTTCGGCGCCGATGCCCTGGCCGTAGAAGGCCCAGAAAGCGACCCAGCCGACAACGCCTGCCTGATAGGCGGTCGACAGCGCCAGCGCCTGAGAATACTTCAGATCAACATAGGCAGTGTTCGGAGCGATGATCCGCTTGGCCAGTTCCTTCATCGCGAACAGCGGCACCAGCAGCGTGGTCAGGTTGATGAAATACTGCGGCAGATCAATCGGGGCAAAGAACACGCCCTGGATCAGAAGTCCCATCGCCAGACCGAAGGCAGCAGGTGCAGCGCCCAGCAGCAGGAACAGGGTCGAGCCGAGGATGAAGTGAACCTCGGAAACGCCCACAGGGAAATGCGGCAGCACTTCGAAGAAGGTGAAGACGCCGACAGTCGCAATGGCCGAACGCGCCGCAAAGGATGCGATGCCGGAGGCGGCCAGATCTTCCATCGTCTTTTTCGCAGCAAAGCCCATGGCGCCAGCGGCGGTGGCATAGGACAGGGCGATTTTGACGCCGTTTACGATTCCGGGTTCGATATGCATGTTCTGTCTCCTTGCCGCCTCACCCGGCGGCATTACATAGGTTATGGTTGGGCCATCCTGGCCACGTCTTCCAACGGCAGGTCTCCTGACTCGCGGGTCGATGCCGGTCCGAGGCCTTCCCAGTCCTGATAGGGACCAGTGGCTATGCCCGGTGGCTCTCCGCTCACAGTTGCGGGGGCAGTCACGGATTTGGCGCCTGATGGCTACACCTCACCGTGTTCCCTTTTCATCCTTGGGTCTTGGACCCGTCGGAACCTTTGGTCTTTCAGAGATGACACAGCGCTTACAAAGCTGTCAACGTGTCTGGCGCGTCATCCGTGTTTCAATTGCGGCATATGGGCGATCAGCGGGGCAGGTCCTCATCGGCCAGGGGACCATAGAGGATCAGCACCGGTGCCTTGGTCTCCATCGCGCGCAGAACCTCGGGGAGTTCTCCCACCGTGTGGCAGGACAGCGACTGATCCGGGGTCGAAACACCCAGCGCGATCAGCGCGTGCGTCTCGGGCGGCAGCCCGGCCACCAGCAACCGTTCGGCGAGCGCTGCAAAGGTGCGTTTCCCCATGTAGACAACGGTCGTGGCTTCGGGATCGGCGAGGGCGGCCATATTCAGCTCTTCGGGCAGGCCGCCGGTTACGTCATGGCCGGTGATGAACTGCAGTCGTCGCGCGGTCAGCCGCCGGGTCAGCGGAATATTGGCGGCCGCAGCAGCTGCCGAGGCCGCGGTCACGCCGGGCACGATCTCGAACCCGATGCCTGCCTGCCGCAGCGCGGTGATTTCCTCTTCCAGACGGCCAAAGACGCCGGAATCGCCGGATTTCAGCCGCACTACATGCGCCCCGGTCGCAGCGTATTCGACCAAGAGCTGGCTGACGTGGTCCTGCCGGGGTGAGGGGCGCCCTGCACGTTTGCCCACTCCGACGAGATCGGCGTCCTTGCGCGCATGGGTCAGGATCGGCCCCGATGAAAGGTCATCGAACAGAACCGCATCGGCTGCCCCAAGCAGTTTCACCGCCTTGACGGTCAGAAGTTCGGGGTCGCCGGGGCCGGAGGAGACGAAACTGACAAAACCGCTCATGATTGCTCTCCGGTGATCAGGTGGAAGAAGGTGCCGGTCACATGGCCGCGTATCGAGCCGGTTTCCGGCACCGGGTTGCCGTCTGCGTCCATCACCCGGGCCAGCGGGGCGTCCGGTTCATCCAGAATGGTCGAATAGTGGAACTCATGTCCGCGCAAGGCGCCGCCTGCGGCAAATCCCGGCATCGGGGCCTCCAGAACGGCGCGGCGGTAGCCAAGGTGGAATTTCCGCTTTTCATATGAGGTGACGAGCCCCAGCAACCCCGCCATGCGGTGACGGTTGCCGTCCTTGTCGATCAGCGCCTCGCCCAGTGCCATGTAGCCGCCGCATTCGCCATGGACCGGCCGGGTTTCGGCGTGTTTGCGCAGGGCGGCGCGGAAGGTCCCGGCAGCGGCCAGCCTGCCGCCGTGCAGCTCGGGGTAGCCCCCCGGCAGCCAGATCAGATCGGCATCCGGGGCCGGGGCTTCATCGGCGAGAGGGGAGAAGGGAATGATTTCGGCGCCAGCCGCGCGCCAGCCTTCCAGAAGATGCGGGTAGGTGAAGGAAAACGCCGCATCCCGCGCCAGTGCAATGCGCTGGGCAGGCGGATTCGGCAGGGGGGCTGAGGCGGGCGCAGCTCCGGCACGGGCGGCGGATTTGATCGCCTCCAGATCCACGTTTTCACGCAGGAAGGCGGCATAGCCCGCGATCGCGGCCTCAAGATCCGGGTGCTCCACCGCTTGGATCAGGCCGAGGTGGCGCTCGGGCAGGGTCAGATCGCCGCGTCGGGGCAGGGAGCCAAGGACGGGAATGCCCGCACGCTCCATCCCGAGGCGGGTCAGCCTTTCGTGGCGCGGGCTGGCGACCCGGTTCAGGATCACACCGGCAAAGGGTAGGTCAGGATCATAGGCGCGAAACCCCAGCGCCGTGGCCGCTGCCGATTGCGCCTGACCGCCTACATCCACGACCAGAATGACAGGCCAGCCCATGCGTTTTGCGGTTTCCGCCGAAGAGCCAAAGCCGCTTTGCCCGCGCGTGGCAACGCCATCATAAAGCCCCATGGAGCCTTCACCGACGCAGATCTGCGCGCCGTTTGCCTGCCCCGCAACGGCGTCCAGCAGACCGCCATCCATGGCCCATGTATCGAGGTTGAACGAGGCTCGCCCAGCTGCGGCGAGGTGAAAGGCCGGATCGATATAATCCGGTCCGCTCTTGAAGGGCTGCACCGCAAGGCTATCCTCCGCGAGGGCGCGCAACAGGCCCAGCATCACCGTGGTCTTGCCCGTGCCGGAGGCAGGCGCCGAGATCATCAGCCCTGGAGGAAATCCATCCATTTTTCCTGCCTTAGTCATCGCCTTCGCTCCAGCTGGCCCATTGGCTGTCGGCGCTTTGCGGGCGGTAGCGCCGGTCGTAATCTTGCGCGTAAAGGCAGCTTTCGTCGAAGTCCTCGGCGCCGAGGGCGCGGCCCACTAGGATCAGTGCAGTGCGGCCCCGCGCGCCCTCGGTTGCCTCGATCAATGTGCCTAGGGTGGCCTTGATGATCTTCTGATCTTGCCATGTCGCCCGCCAAACCACTGCGACCGGGCAGTCGTCGCCATAGGCCGGAGAGAGCCGCGCCACCACATCGTCTAGCACATGCACCGAGAGGTGAATGGCAAGCGTCGCGCCGGTGCGGGCGAAATTCTCTAGCGTTTCGCCTTCGGGCATCGAGGAGGCCCGCCCCGAGGTGCGCGTCAGCACCAGCGATTGCGCAACGCCCGGCAGGGTCAGCTCGGCGCCCAGCGCAGCGGCGCCTGCGGCAAAGGCGGGCACGCCGGGGGTTACGTCATATGGAATACCCAGATCGCGCAGACGGCGCAGTTGCTCGCCCATGGCGGACCAGACCGACAGATCGCCGGAGTGCAGCCGCGCCACATCCTGCCCCGCCTCATGTGCGGCCTCGATTTCGGCCACAATCTCATCCAGCGACAGGGACGCCGTGTTGATGATCTTGGCGCCCTCCGGGCAGTGCTGCAGCAGCGCCTCGGGCACCAGTGATCCGGCATAAAGGCAGACGGGGCAGGCGGCGATCAGGTCGCGGCCACGCAGGGTGATCAGGTCGGCAGCACCGGGTCCGGCGCCAATGAAGTGAACGGTCATGAGGTCAGTCTTTCTGCAATGGCCGCAGTGGCAAGGCCATCTGCGGTGACAACGCGGGGAACGAGAAGGCGGGCGGTTGCTGTGGTGCGGCCGTGGCATGCGCCGCAGAGGGCAGCAGCTTCGGCCAGCGATCCGGTTGCGAACCGGGTTTTGATACGGGGCGACATGGTCGGCGTTTCAAGGCCCGCAATCGCCTCTTCTGGCAGGGCGATCACCGGCAGGTTTAGTTCGGCGGCGAGGGCCTGAAAGGCGGGGCTCTCCACTTTCGCTGCGAGTGAGACGAGCGCATCGGGCTGATGCCCGGTCAGCGCCAGGGCGGCGCGCAGGTCGGCAACGGTCGCCGCTTTGCGAAATCCCAAACCCGCGACCTTCATCGCGTGACGCTCCACTGGATGACAGGACGCGCGCGCTCCCAGCCGCGCATGGAGCCAAGCGGCCCGGCTTCGGCCAGTTCCACCTTCATCAGATTCCCGCCGCGTGTGGCATGGGCCTGCATCAGCAGGGTCTCGGTCTCTAGTGTCACGCCATTGGCGACGATCCGAGTGCCCTCGGGCAACACTTGCCACAGATGATCCAGCAACGCCTGTGAGCCACCGCCGCCGATGAAAACGCAATCGGGTCTTTTCTGTCCATCCAACACATCCGGCGCGCGGCCCAGAACCGGTTTCATGCGGTGTTCAATCCCGAACCGTTCGGCATTGGCTCGGATATTGATGAGGCGGTCTTCCCGCGGCTCAAACGTGATCGCCCGGTTGCACGGCGCGGCAAGGCACCATTCCACCGAGACAGATCCGGAGCCGCCACCGATGTCCCAGAGCAGCTCTCCGGCTCGCGGTGCGAGTGCCGAAAGGGTCATGGCGCGGATCGGGCGTTTGGTGATCTGCCCGTCGCTCTGGAACACATCGTCGGGCAAGCCGCTGGCGCGGGGCAGGCCCGTGCTGCCCGCCACCTGAAGCGCGGCCACCACGGGGGCGGCGATGCCGGTCAGGTGAAAGGTATCTGCGCGACTGCTGTGCACTTGGGCGCAGGGCCCGCCCAGCGCCTCCATCACCTTAAGCGTTGTTGGGCCGAATCCCTGCGTGGTAAGCCAATCGGCCAGTGCTGCCGGGCTGCTGCCATCTCGAAGCGTGCAGATGATCCGGGCTCCGGCGGCCAGCACAGGGGTCAGCCGAGCGAAGGGGGCAGCATGAAGGCCAAGGCAAAGTGTCTCCTCCAGTTTCCAACCCAAGGTATTTGCCGCCAGAGCAAAGCAGGAGGGGGCGGGGTGCGATACCCATTCATCCGGGCTGAGATGCGCCACCAGCGATCCACCCGCGCCGTGCCAGAAGGGATCGCCCGAGGCTAGCACCACGGCGCGTTGACCGCGCGCAGCAAGCACCGGATCGATGGAAAACGGAACCGGCCAGGGCTGGCCGCGATTACCTGCCTGCACCAGATCCAGATGGCGGGGGCCGCCAAAAATCACCTCGGCCTCGTCCAGCGCCTTCCGGCTTGCATTCGCCAGCCCAGCCGGTCCATCGTCGCCGAGGCCGACAATGGTCAGCCATTGTTTTACAAGAGGATCAGACATGACGCGCATCCTGCTGCTTGGGGGCACTACCGAAGCTTCGCGCCTTGCCGAGGCCCTGGCCGAGGCCGGGCTGGATACGGTGTTCTCCTACGCGGGCCGCACGGCACGCCCCGTCACCCAGCCGCTGCCGCTGCGCGTCGGGGGCTTTGGCGGCATCGACGGGCTGGAGGCCTACCTGCGGGACGAAGGCGTGACGCATGTCGTAGACGCCTCCCATTCTTTTGCCGCGCAGATGAGCAGCAATGCGGCGCAGGCTTGCTCGCAGGCCGGTGTCCGGCTTTGTGCGCTGGAGCGCCCGCCTTGGCAGGCCGGTCCCGGGGATCACTGGATCCATGTGGACGGATTGGAAGAGGCGGTCGCGGCGCTGCCGGATCAGGGCGCGCGGGTGTTTCTGGCGATTGGTAAGCAGAATATCGCGGCCTTTTCCGGCAAACCCGGAAACCACTATCTGCTGCGGCTGGTGGACCCGCCCGAGGCACCGCTGCCGCTGCCGGACAAGACCGTTGAAATCGCGCGTGGCCCGTTTGATGTGGCGGGGGATCGGGCACTGATGCAGGCCCATGGTATTACCCATATTGTTTCCAAGAACGCCGGTGGTTCTGGTGCCGAAGCCAAGCTGCAGGCGGCGCGCGATTTGGGGCTGCCGGTGATCATGATCGCCCGCCCGAAGGTGCCGCAGCGCCTGACCTTTGGAACCGTGCCTGCGGTCATGGCGTGGTTGTATGGCCGCCCGGATCACGGGGCCGAACCTTCTGCGTAGCGGGGCGTGTAGACGTGCCGCCCGATGGCCCGCGTGTCGCGGTTGCCGACGATCACCATGGTGCGCATGTCCGCCATTTCCGGCCTTGCGTCTTTCAGCGCGACGGTGCTGGTCTCCTGCGTCGGTTTGGTGACGTCGCGTGCAAAGCTGATCAGCGTGTCTTCTCCGCAGGCGGCGCGCAGGATCTCAAGCGCGCGGGCGAACTGGTGAGGACGGGACTTGGAGCGTGGATTGTAAAAGGCCATGGCAAAGCCCGCTTCACCTGCCGCGCGCAGGCGGGATTCGATCAGCGACCAGGGTTTCAGATTGTCGGAAAGGTTGATCGCCGCGAAATCGTGCCCGAGCGGCGCACCGATCTGGGCGGCGGCAGCCAGCATGGCAGTAATGCCGGGCAAGACACGGATATCAAGCTCCAGCCAGTCATTCGGCCCAGCCTCAAGCGCCTCGAACACGGCGGAGGCCATGGCAAAGACACCGGGATCGCCAGAGGACACAACGACAACGCGGCGTCCCGCAGCAGCCATCTCAAGCGCATGGGTGGCCCGGTCCACCTCGACCCGGTTATCCGAGGCATGAAGCACCAGCCCGTCGCGCGGCGCGATGCGTTTCACGTAAGGGATATAGCCGACGATATCTGTTGCTGCGTCGATGGCATCGCGCACCTCTTGGGTCACCAGCGCCTCATCCCCCGGGCCAAGGCCCGCGACGACCAGCCATCCGGTTTCTGTCGCTTGCGTCATGGCCGACGTCCCTGTCCGTGTACCAGCACGATCGAGAAGTAAGGCACCTCGCCGCTCACCTCTGTCAGCTTTTGCACGCTCTGTGTCGGCATGGTGCCGCGTTCCACCAGCCAGGCATCGTTGAGCTTGCCCGCCGCCCGCAGCGCGCGGCGCAGTTTGGGCAGGTTGCGGCCGATCTTCATCACCACCAGCGCGTCGGTTCCGCGTGCGCGCTCGGTCAGCTCATCCTCGCTGAGCGTGGCCATGGCGACGGTCAGCACATCGTCGCCCCAGGTGATCGGCTGATCGGTGGCGGTCCAGCAGCCGGACATGCCAGTGATGCCAGGGATGATGTCCACCTCGGCGCGGGCTTGAAGGCGGCTGTGCAGATGCATGAAGGAGCCGTAAAGGAAGGGATCGCCTTCGCAGAGGACAACGACGTCGTCGGTCCGGGCGATCTCTTCCAACCGGTTGGCCCATTGATCGTAGAAGTCCGACAGCAGGCGATTGTATTCGGGATCGGAGAAATGGATCTCCGTTGTTACCGGATATTCCATCGCATGTTCCTGCACCGTGTCTGGCAGCAGATGTTCGACGATGGTGCGGGCCTGCCCCTTGCGGCCTGCCTTGCGGAAATAGGCAATGTGGCGCGCGCCGGTGATGGCGCGGTGCGACTTAACACTCATCAGGTCCGGATCGCCGGGGCCGAGGCCTGCACAGATAACTTTGCCCATGGTTATTCTTTCCAGCTGGCCAGCGCGTTGACGGCTGCTACGGTGATGGCCGATCCGCCAAGGCGGCCCTTCACGATCATCGACGGCACGGGAAGGTCCTGCATCAGCGCCTCCTTGGATTCCATGGCGCCGACAAAACCCACTGGGCAGCCGATTATGGCAGCCGGGCGCGGGCAGGCGGGATCCTTCAGCATGTTGAGTAGATGAAACAGCGCGGTCGGGGCATTGCCGATGGCGACCACGGCACCGTCGAGTTTTGGGCGCCACAGCTCCAGCGCGGCGGCGGAGCGGGTGTTGCCCATCTCCTTGGCCATGTTCGGCACCTTCGGATCGCGCAGGGTGCAGATCACTTCGTTGCTCACGGGAAGGCGCGGGCGGGTGATGCCCTCGCTGACCATATAGGCATCACAAAGGATCGGCGCCCCCGCCGACAGCGCCGCGCGGGCGGTTTCGGCCATGCCGGGAGAAAAGCGGATATGCTCCTCGAGCCCCACCATTCCGGCGGCATGGATCATGCGTACGGCGACGCTTTCCTCATCGCGGGTGAAGCGGCCCAAATCAGCCTCGGCGCGGATGGTGGCAAAGCTTTCGGCGTAGATCCTGGCGCCGTTGGTTTCATAGGTGTGGAGCATGTCAGCTGCCCTCTGTCAGAAGTTCGGGAGCGGCGCGCAGGGCGCGGGCGCTCAGGCTGTGTTTGATCGGCTGATCGGCGGCAGAGCCGTTGCGGATCAGGGTGAAGGTGTCATTGGCAGTGGCGGTCAGGGTCAGCGGCGCAGTGCCGGGATGGGCGCAGCCCTTGGCGCAGCCGGAGACATGCAGATGGGCGTCTTCCGGCACATGCGGCGCCAGATCGCGGGCCAGATCGCGGGTCGCTGAAAGCGCCTGCAGGCAGCCGCGGCCCCCGGTGCAGGCGCTCACCCGCAGGCGTGGATCCGCTGCGTCCAGGATCAGGCCGGGCAGGGGAGCGATATTGCTGGCACCTTCGATCAACAGCATCCGCCAGGGCGTGAGGCGCAGGGCGCCGTGATCGGCAAGTGATGTGAGCGTGCCCGCTAACATTTGGCCAAATTCCAGCGCAACCAACTGGCCTGCGCCCGTTTGGCCCGGCCTGGCAGCCGAAGAAGCCACGTTGGCGACCAAGCTATAGCCTGATGGAAGTGGTGTGCCTTTGGCAAGGTGCAACCTCATCCGCCCGCGCCCATCGGGTGCACCACCAGTGTCAAGGAACCAGCGGGCGAGGTTCAGTGCCTCGGGGACGGCGGTTTCCCGTGTCACGGACAGGCCAAGCTCGGCGCCATCGGGGCGCAGGATCAGGCCCGATGCATCGCGCTCGATACGGATATCTGCGGCAGAGTCTTGCAGGACGGGCGCTGTGCCACAATCCACCGCGAAACCGAATTTTCCCGGCAAGCTCAGATCCGTTGCCGCCGTCAGGGTCGCCGCCAAATTACGGGCAATCACTGCGTTGTCGTCGCCTTCTGTCCAGAAGGGTGTCAGCATCACATTGCGCCGTGCTTCGGCAGCCTCATCTGTGTCGAGAAGCCCAAGATCCCGTAGGCCAGAGAGCAGCGCAGCGTGGCTGTCGTCCTTGATGCCGCGCATCTGCAAGTTGGCCCGGGCTGACAGGTCAAGAAGGCCATTGCCATGTCGCCGGGACAGTTCAGCAACGCCGCGCGCCTGTTCGGGGGTGAGCCTCCCCATGGGGGCGCGCAGGCGCACCACCAGCCCGTCGCCCGACATCATTGGGCGCAGGGCACCGGGGCACCATCCGTAGACTTTTGGGGCTGCGCTCATGGTGCGCCCTCCAACTCGGCGATGATCGAATTGCGCCGGGTGACCCAGAGGTCGGCCTCAGCCAAGGCGCGGAAGCGGTCGCGCAGGGCGGCCAGCGCGTTGGGGTTCTCCCGCTCCAGGAACTCCACCAGATCGTCCCGGCCAAGGGTGGCTTCGAAATAGAGGTCAAACAGGTGTGGCGGCACTGCCTGCGCCAGATGGGCGAAGGCCGCCATGTGATCGAGCGTTGCTGCAATCTCGGCACCACCGCGAAAGCCATGGCGCATCATCGAAGTCGCCCAATCCGGGTTGGCGGCGCGGGCGCGGGTGACGCGGGCGATTTCCTCGCTTAGGGAGCGTGCCTGCGGTGTATCAGGGCGGGTGGCGTCCATATGGTATAGTGCGGGCGCTTTTTGCCCGATACGGGCCATGGCGGCGGCAAAGCCTGCCTCATGCGCAGCGTAATCCGATGCGACCAGAAGATCGGTTTCCGGCAGGTCCTGAAGATGCACAAAACTGTCGGCGCCCTTCAGGCGGTCTTCCAGCGCGGTGCGGGCCTCGGCAATCTCGCCCTTGGCGTCGATGGCATGGGAGGAGGCATTGAGCCAGGCCTCGCCCGCGGCGGCGCGGGCCTCGTCCGAGTAATCGTCCAGATGTGCGCCCATGGAGAGACCGTATTGGCCGGGTTTCGGGCCAAAGACGCGCGGCACCTCTGTCAGGTAGGGGTTGTCGGTCTTGGCCTCGCCCCGCTCCGCCAGAGCGGCGGCAGCGGTCTCGAACATCTGGGCAAGGCCGGGAAAGACATCGCGGAACAGGCCCGAGACGCGCAGGGTCACATCGATGCGGGGACGGTTCAGCATGGAGAGCGGCAGAACCTCAAAGCCCGAGACCCGTTCAGAGCCTTCATCCCATTTTGGCGCAAGGCCTGCCAGATGTAGCGCCATGGCGAATTCCTCGCCCGCGGTGCGCATGGTCGCCGATCCCCATAGATCAATCACCAGCCCCCGTGGCCAGTCGCCGTGGTCCTGAAGATGGCGGCGCAGCAGCTCTTCCGCCAGCTTGACCCCCTGCGCATGCGCCGCCCGCGAGGGCAGCGCCCGTGGATCGGTGGTAAAGAGGTTGCGCCCGGTGGGGATCACGTCCGTGCGCCCGCGAAAGGGAGAGCCAGAAGGGCCGGGGGCCACCAGCCGCCCCGAGAGCGCATCCATCACCCCGGTGATTTCCTGTGGTCCGCACTGGCCGGTGCCAAAGATGTGCAGGCCCTCGCCGTACTGGCTTTCCTTGATGTCGCAGACAAAGGCATCGATGCGGGTGATCGCCTCGGCAGCGGAGCAGTCGGGGGTAAGGCCCAGATCCGCCTCGACACCGGTTCCTTGCGCCTCGGCGCGGATATCTTCGATCAGACGGTCGCGGCGGGCTGGGTCCAGACCATCGGCGGTTGAATACTCATCCAAGAGGCTTTCCAGCCGTGCCATGCCGTCTGGCAGGGTGGTCTGCGCCAGTGGCGGCGGCAGGTGGCCCACGGTCACACCGGCGATGCGCCGTTTGGCTTGTGCGGCCTCGCCGGGATCGTTGACGATGAAGGGATAGATCACTGGCAGGGCACCGATCAGCGCCTCGGGCCAGCAGGTGTCAGACAGGGCGACCGCCTTTCCGGGCAGCCATTCCAGCGTGCCATGGGCGCCAATGTGGAGGACCGCGTTCACCTGTTGCTGGAGCCAGAGATAGAAGGCCACATAGGCATGGCGCGGGGTGCGGTCCAGATCGTGATAGTCATCGACGCGGGTCGTGACCTCGCCCCGTTCGGGTTGCAGGGCGATGATCGCCTTGCCTGCGGTGAGGGCCTTCATGTGAAAGGCACCATCCTGCAGATCCGGGTCGTCTTCGGGGGCACCCCAGGCCGCCTGAAGGTCGGCTTGCAGGGCTTCGGGCAATGATTTCAGCGCTGCCTTGTAGTCTTCACAGGGCAGGGAGATGCGCTGCTCTCGGAGGCGGGTGCCAAGATTGTTTTCAGCCGTGACGCTGTAGCCCTGATCGGCCAGAGCGCCCAGTAGCTGTTCGCAGGAAGCCAGCGCATCAAGGCCCACCGCATGGGCGATGTTGTAGTCGCGCCCCGGGTAGGTGGAAAGCACCAGCGCCAGGCGTTTGTCGCTGTTTCGGAGCTTGGCCAGCCGCAGCCAGCCTTCGATCCGGTCCACGGCGGCGCGCACGCGGGCCGGATCGGCACGGTGGGCAAAGCGCGAATACTGGAGGTCGGGGTCCTTCTTGGCCGGGGCCTTGAAGCTGACCACGCCCGCCATGATACGGCCATCCACCTCGGGCAGGACCACATGCATGGCAAGGTCAGCGGGCGACAGGCCCCGCGCCGCCTCGGCCCAGTCCTTGCGCCGCGCGGTGGAGAGCGCCACCTGGAACACCGGGCAGCCTGTTGTGCTCAGCGGCGACGGGCGCCCGTCTGAGCCTTGCGCCGAAAAGGCGGTGGCGTTGATGATGGCGGCGGGGGCAAGCCGGGGGAGTTCCGCTCCCAGCCAATCGGCGGCTGCGGGGGCCTTGAGGCTGGCGGCAAAGGTGCCATAGGCGGCATAGCCGCGCGCGCGCAGCTCGGCGATCAGCGCATCCACCGGGGCGGTGTCTGCCGAAGTCAGGTAAGAGCGGTAGAAACTGACCAGGACCAGCGGCTTGTCCTCTTGGGGGATGTCCGCGATCACGCCCCTATCAGGGTCGTAGTAACCATAGTCGGGCGTTGTCTTCATCCCCGGAACCGGGCCCGCGTATAGGCCTGCTGCCAGTGCAAGCTGTGCCAGGGCCGCTTGGGATGCGACCGCGCCGCCTGCATCGCACAGCGCCTGAAGACGCCGCAGGGTCGAGACCGGCAATGTAGAGAGTTCGTCAAGCCGCGGATCCTCGCACCCGTCGGCGGGCAGGATGGCGAGGGCGATCCCCTTGCGACGGGCCAGGTCCTGAAGGGTAGCAAGGCCGTAGGGCCAGTAGCTTTCGCCGCCAATGAGGCGCACCAGAACACCCTTGGCGCCTTCCAGCGTCTGTTCGGCGTAGGTGTCCACCGAGAGGGGATGTTTCAGCGCCACCAGATTGGCAAGGCGACAGGAGGGAAGCTTACCGCCCGCCCGGTGCCAGCCCGCGGCAAAGGCGCCCAGATCGCTGTCGGAAAAGGACAGAACGATCAACTCGGCCGGATCCTGCCCGACGTCAAACGGCCTATCGGTTGCTTCAAGCCCGTGGCTTTCGCGGAAGACGACATGCATGGGTCAGCTCCGCAACAGCGCAGTGAGGGGCGCGACCGGCCTCGGGGGGGCGTTATGCGCCCTCCCGGGGGGGAGGTCGGGCGCGTCCCGGCCTGTCAGCCGGGACAAGTCCCTATGGGTGGTGCCGCGTTCCCACATGTGTTCTCAGGCTCCCAGATCCGCGTGGATGCCGGTCACATCGATATCGTCGTGTTCGGCAATCACCACCAGTTGGGTCTTGCGCGGCTGGGCGCCCCAGGGTTGGTCGTATTGGGCGCGCAGCCGTTCGCCCACCGCCTGAACCAGCATGCGCATCGGTTTCCCTTCCACCGCGACATAGCCTTTGACGCGCAGAATTTTGCGGTTGCGGGCCATGTTGACGAGGCGGTCCTGCAGGTCCTGCGGGTCGGAGACTTCGCCCATTTCGACGACGATGCTTTCAAAATCATCATGCTCGTGATCGTGGTGGCCATCGTGATGACTGGGGCGAGCATTCAGATCGTCTTCCGCCGCCGCGCCGATCCCCAGCACCACACGCGGATCGATCACGCCTTCGCTCATCGGCAGGATCGGCAGTTGGCGCGGGGCTTCGGCTTCGATTACGGCACGGGCCTTGGCAAGGCCTTCTTCCCCGGCAAGGTCTGCCTTGGACAGAAGCACGATATCTGCACACGAGATCTGGTCCTCGAAGACTTCGGACAGCGGGGTTTCATGATCCAGACTGTCGTCCGCTTCGCGCTGGGCCTGCACGGCGTCAAGATCCGGGGCGAATTGCCCTGCGGCGACGGCTTCGGCGTCGGCCAGCGCAATGACCCCGTCTACGGTGATGCGCGAGCGGATCGCGGGCCAGTCAAAGGCTTTGAGCAGCGGTTTCGGCAGCGCCAGCCCGGAGGTTTCAATCAGGATATGTTCGGGCGTTTCCGGCAGGGCCATTAGGGCCTCGATCGTGGGGATGAAATCGTCCGCCACGGTGCAGCAGATGCAGCCGTTCGCCAGCTCCACGATATTGTTTTCCGGGCAGTTTTCATCGGCGCAGGATTTCAGGATGCCGCCGTCCACGCCCGCGGTGCCGAATTCATTGACCAGCACGGCCAGACGTTTGCCCTGCGGGTTTTGCATCAGATGGCGGATGAGTGTGGTCTTGCCCGCGCCGAGAAAGCCGGTCACCACGGTGACGGGAATTTTGTTGAGATCGCTCATCGGTTACTCCTCGGATGGGCTGTCACCCGGCTGGGGCGCCGGGGGAATGCGGGCGATGGATTGTTTGCGAAAGACCTGCGGGCGCGCACGCCAGGGCACCAGACCGTCGTCGGTCGCGGCATAGGCAGCCGCACCTTGCAGGATGTCATCAACGTGTTGATCGGGATCCAGATCGCCGTAGATGTAGCTCCAGCGCTCGGTGCCGCCGCTCAGCACCATGGAACACCCGCGCTTGCAGGCGGACAGGCATTCGACGCCGCGCACCGAAACCCCGTCGGGCAGGTCGGCGGCGCGCAGCGCCTGCAGCAACAGGGTGCCGGGCCGGGTGGCTTCGGGATCAACGCCTTCGCGCTTGCAGGTGGTGCAGATGGTCAGGGTGACCTCTGGGCTGCCTTTGGGGGGCTGTTCAGCCGTATCCTTCGCCATTGGCGGGCGTCTCCTTGCGTCCTGTCAGACAGACGGGGAGAGGCCAGAGGGGAGCCGTATGGATGAATCGGCTCTCATCCGGTCGCGGCACACCCCGTCCGCCCGTAGATTAAGTCTGTTGGCAGGTCTCCCGGCTTGCGGATCTCAAGGCCGCCGCATTGCTGCGGGGTCTTTGCGGTTCTCCGGCCTTCCCGGTGTTACCCAGTGGCGTGGAGACCTCTCCGGTCACGGTCGCGGGGGCGGCTGTGCTTGGGCCAGATGGCCGTGTCACATTCCCTCTTCGCCTGCATTCGCAGGAACCAACAAAATCCCCTTGCGCTATTGCGGGCTTCCTTGTCAAGACATGGTGCCAAACTGCAGGAGGGCACTTGGTGACCGAAAAGTCTGATAACGGCATTTCCGAGGAAGAAGCGGCACGGCACGCGTCCAAGATGGCGAAAAAGAAAGCGGCGCGTGACCGCATGATGGCCAATAAGGACGGTGAAAAGGGGCTGATCATCGTCCACACCGGCCCCGGCAAGGGCAAGTCCAGCTCGGGATTCGGCATGATCATGCGCTGTATCGCCCACGGCATGCCATCCGCTGTGGTGCAGTTCATCAAGGGCGCCTGGCAGACCGGCGAACGCACCCTGATCGAGCAGCATTTCGGCGATCTGTGCCAGTTCTACGCGATGGGCGAAGGATTCACCTGGGAGACTCAGGACAAGGCCCGCGATATCGCGGCGGCCCGCGCAGGTTGGGAAAAGGCCAAGGAAATGATACTGGATGAGCGCAACACAATGGTTTTGCTCGATGAAATCAATATCGCGCTGCGCTATGAATATCTGGATCTGGATGAGGTTCTGGAGTTCCTGGTCGAGCAGAAACCGCCGATGACTCATGTGGTTCTGACCGGACGCAACGCCAAGGAAGAGCTGATCGAAATCGCGGATCTGGTGACCGAGATGGGCCAGATAAAGCATCCTTTCCGCGCCGGGATCAAGGCGCAGAAAGGGGTGGAGTTCTAAGACGGCCAGACCATCTGCAGAGGTGTCACCGGGCAGGGAATACCGTGCCCGGTGCGTTTGGATTGCCCCGCCGTTACGCGGCAACCTTGTCCTTGATATAGGTATCGACGGCGGCGCGCTCTTCCTCGGTCAGGCGCAGGCCCAGTTTGGTGCGGCGCCACAGGAAATCATCGCCGCTACGCACCCATTCGTTGGCAATCGCCCAGTCCAACTCCCGCTCGGTGATGGTGGCGCCAAAAGTGTGCCCCAGCGCCTCGGCGGATTTTGCTTCACCCAGGATCAGCCGCGCTTCGGTGCCATAAGCGCGGATCAGACGCCGGGCCCAATAAGGCGTCAGGAAGGAATAATCCGCTGCAAGATCCGCCTGCAGCTTGGTCACATCTTTGACCGCGAAATTGCCGCCGGGCAGGGGCACACCTGCTGTCCAGTTGCCGCCGACGCCGGGCAGGGCCTCGGAGATCTTGGCAAGCGCGGCCTCGGCCAGTTTGCGGTAGGTGGTGATCTTGCCGCCAAAGATGTTCAGCAGCGGTGCATTGCCCGTGTCCAGTGACAGCACATATTCCCGCGTCGCCGCCGTCGCCGAGCTGGCGCCATCGTCATACAGCGGGCGCACACCGGAGTAGGTCCACAGAATGTCGTCGCGGTGCAGCGGCTTTTTGAAATACTGCGAGGCAAAATGGATCAGGTAGTCCTGTTCCTCGGGGGTGCAGGTGGGGGCCGTCTCCGGGTCGGGATGGTCGGCGTCGGTGGTGCCGATCAGAGTGAAATCCTCCTCATAGGGGATGGCAAAGATGATCCGCCCGTCGGTGCCCTGAAAGAAATAGCAGCGCCCGTGGTCGAAGAGTTTCGGAACCACGATATGGCTGCCGCGTACCAGACGCACGCCTTCGCGGCTGTTCTGGCCCAGTTTCTGGTTCAATACCTCCGCAACCCAGGGACCCGCCGCATTGACCAGCATCCGCGACCGGCGCGTGAACACTTGCCCCGTCAGACTGTCCTTCAGGTGGATGAGCCAGTGATCCTCGGCGCGTTCAGCCGCCAGAACTTTGGTGCGAGTCATGATTTCGGCGCCGCGCGCCTGCGCGTCGCGGGCGTTGAGCACGACAAGCCGGGCATCCTCGATCCAGCAGTCCGAATATTCAAAGGCGGTCTGGAACTTGTCCTTCAGCGGCGCCCCCGCTTCGTCGCGGCTGAGGTCCAGCTTGCGGGTGCCGGGCAGGATGCCGCGCTTGCCCAGCGTGTCATAGAGAAACAGCCCAAGGCGGATCAGCCAGGCCGGGCGGCGCCCTTTCATCCAGGGCATGATCCGCGTCAGCAGGCGGGAGGTCGGCGTTTCACTGTCGAACCGCATCTCCTTGTGAAAAGGCAGCACAAAGCGCATCGGCCAGGAAATATGGGGCATTGCCTTCAGCAAGACCTCGCGCTCGATCAGCGCTTCGCGCACCAGACGGAATTCGAAATATTCCAGATAGCGCAGACCGCCATGAAACAGTTTGGTCGAGGCAGAGGAGGTGGCCGAGGCCAGATCGTTCATTTCTGCAAGGCTGACCGACAAGCCACGGCCTGCCGCATCGCGGGCAATGCCGCAGCCGTTGATGCCGCCGCCGATGATGAACAGGTCGGTGATCTTTTGATCAGTCATTTTCGTTTCTTTCGTTTTGGCTGGCGGTGTCTCCCGCCACGATGATGCGTGTTCCCGCGGCGCGCGCTGCCTCGGCAAAGGCATTGGGCACCGGCGCATCGGTGATCACTACGTCGAGATCCGCCACATCGCAGATCCGCACCGGCGCGGAGCGGTCGAATTTGCTGTGATCGCAGACCAGAACGCGGGTACGTGCGTTTTTCAGGATGGCGCGGGCGACGGAGACCTCGCGACCGTCGTGGTCCATGATGGCGCCATCCGCATCGAGGGCGGAGGCGCCGATAATGGCGAAATCGACCTTGTAGCGGGAAATGAATTCCACGGCGTCTTCGCCGACGATGGCGCCGTCGCTTTGCCGGACCGCGCCGCCAACCAGGATCAGCTCACGCGCCTCGCCACCCATCATCATATTGATAATGTTTATGTTGTTGGAAATGACTGTCAGGCCGCGATGGCCGGATAGGGCACGGGCCACTTGCTCGGTCGAAGTGCCGATATTGAGCGTGATCGAGCAGTCTTCGGGGATGAGTTCTGCGGCCTCGGCTGCCATCGCCAGTTTCCCCGCCGCGTTCAGCTTGCGCCGGTCCGCGTAGGCGCGGGTGGCGGCTGAGCTGACGCGCACCGCGCCGCCATGCACGCGCGACAGCGCGCCGCGCTGCGACAGCTCGCGTAGATCGGTGCGCACGGTCTGCAGCGACACGCCGAACCGCTGTGCCAGATCCTCGACCTCGACGCGATCCTGAGTGTTCAGCAGCTCTATGATTTCGTTCTGACGAGTCGTGGCATCCATGGGCTTTCCTTTTCAAAGCCCATCTAGCGATTTATTTTCGCTTTGTCATCGTTTGTTTTCGAAAAAGTTCGCTTTGCGCGGAGAACAAAAATCCACTTGTCGCGCAGGCTTCATCTCGCCCGCCCCGGCGATATGCGGGACCGGGGGGAGTTGTTTCAGATGTCAGGGGAGTGTCAGATGACAGGGATCAGGTGGTTGTCCCAGCGCAGCTCGGCCTGGTTCAGGACCGACAGGCGACCCTTGGCGATCTCGACGATCTCACCGCTGCCTGAACTTGCGATGAACCCATCTGCCGATTGGGACAGGCCGCAGACATCGGGCAGATGATGTTCCGTGGTGAGCGCGCCGCTTGTGGTGTCCATGACCTGCACCACGCCGCCGCGGGGCGAGGTGACAGCCACTTGCTGACCATCAGTGGAAAAGGCAATGGAGCCGCCATATCCATTGAGGTTGCGCAGGCGCGGGTCATCGGCGGCCATCAGCCGTGGTGCACTGCCGGGCTTGTGCAGCCCGACGATCGGCACATCTGCACCCAGATCGCCCTGCCATTGCATGGCAAAGGCAACGGTGCCATCCGTCTGCATCGCGAGATGGCGGATCGAGTTCTTGTGCAGCTGGGCGTCCAGCTCGACCTGTTCGGTCACCTGGCCGTCGAAATCCAGATAGCTGAGGTTGGGTCGCATGGTGGGGATGTTCAGCTTGGCCCGGCCACTGTCGGGATGGGTGTCGATGCCGCCATTTGCGACGACCAGCCCCGTACCATCTGCGCGCAGCATCATGTCATGCGGGCCGATCCCGCCCGAGGCAAAGCTGCCGATGCGGCGGTAGGGGGCGGTGCCATCCCAGACACCAATGATGCCGCGCCCGGCCTCGAAGTGGTTTTCGGTGGTCAGCAGCAGGCTGCCATCGGGTGTGAAGACGCCGTGTCCGTAAAAGTGATGACCTGCCGGAGGCCCCAGCCGGGCCAGTTGCGCGCCGGTGCGGCAGTCAATCACATCGGCAAACCGGCCGGGGCGGCGGGCAAAGGCCACCGCGATGGGCCGCGTGGGGTGGGCGGTGGCAGCATGGCCGCGGCCGGGCAGGGGGTGGCTGAACAAGAGGGTGCCAAGGTCCGAAAGGCCCGCCAGGAAAAAGCTGCCATCGGCGGCCTTGCCTGCGGACAGATAGGCGGGCGAGCCCAGATCGGCCCAGCTGGCCGCCGGGGCCATCCCTGCCGCCAGAAGCCCGGCCAGAAATCCACGTCTTGAGGGCATGTCTTTGGGTCCTTTCTGTTAATCGCCGTCCAGGGCGTTGAAACCGGCCTCGACGCCAAGCGCGGGACCGAGATCCTCACCGATGGTTTCGCGCAGCTTCCGGATGTCCTGCTGCACCGCCTCGATCCGCAGCCGCGTGCCCGGCTCTGCAACGCCTGCAAAGGTCGGATCGTCGAGGCGCTTGGCGTGTTTGATCGCAGTGTCAAAGGCCCCATCCAGTTTTGCGGTAAGGTCGGCATCCCCGTCGCTGAGGATGCGGGCCAGCGGTGCCAGCGCCTCCAGCGCCAGGATCACGTGGTGCTGGGAACGGCCCGACCGATAGGCCTCAGCGCGTTTCGGGCGCGGCCTGTCGTAGGTGCCCAGCGGCCGCCCCAGCCGCATGTCGATCAGGATCTGCAGGCCGGTATTCAGCGCCTTGAACAGTTCCTGTTTGACCTCGGCCTCTGAGCGATAGCGATCACCGGGGTGGCGGATCTTGTCGGCATAGCTGTCGCGCCAGTCCGTCCAGATCACATCGGCTGTGGTGGCGATATCTTCTGCAATGGCGCGGGTCAGCTGGCAGCGGTAGTCGGCGCTGCCCTGCTGCTGCATGTCCTTGTCGTAAAGGAGGAATTCCAGCGCATAGAAGCCGCGCGCTGCAATCGATACGCTGGTATAGGCCGCCGCATCCTTGGCAATCGGATCCTCGGCAGTGATCAGCGCCCGCAGCGCCTTTGGCGTTTTGCCCCGGCTGTCCGGCCAGAAGGCGAGCGCAAAGGCGCGGTTATCCCTTTCGGTCGGCCCGAACCGCAGGTGGCTGACCGCGACCCAGGCATCAAAGGCTTCGCCGTAGGCCTGCTGCAACTGGACCGACCCGGGGTCGCAGACCTTAGCGGCTGTCGCGCTCAGTTGCTGGGCCTCCTGCGCCAGTGTTTCGAAACCCGGCAGGATATGCTGTTCCAGAGCCTCCTCGACCACACCGGCTTGTGCGGTGGCGGGTGTCAGGGTGAGCGGCAGGGCAAGGCTGAGGGCAAGGGCGGGTGCCAGCAGGCGGGACAGTGAGGGGCGTGTCATAGACTCTCCAGAAAACGGATAAGATCGGCGCGGTCCTCGGGTGACAGGTAGACCACGGTGTTGCGGGCATCTTGCGCCTCGCCGCCATGCCACAGGATCGCCTCTAGCAGGCTGCGGGCGCGACCATCATGCAGGTAGGTGGCGCGCGGCGATACCTGCTGCGTCAGGCCAATCCCCCAGAGCGGCGCGGTGCGCCATTCCCGCCCGGTGGCGCGGGCTTCGGGGCGGTGATCGGCAAGGCCTTCGCCCATGTCATGCAGCAGCACGTCGCTGTAAGGCCAGATCAGCTGGAAACTGTGCTCGGGGCGACTTTTCAGACGATGGGTCACGAATTTGGGTCGGTGGCAGGTGGCACAGCCGCTGTTGTAGAACAGTTCCTTGCCGCGCAGCACTTGCGCATCGTCCAGGTCGCGGCGGGCGGGTACGGCCAGATTGCGGGCGTAGAAAGTGACCAGATCCATGTTCGGTTGATCGATCTCGGTGCCGCGGGCGTCATCATTTCCGTGCGGGGCTGCGCGGCATTTTGTTTGGCTCGTGGTGCATTCCCCCCAAGGGGCGGGAAACAGCGGCGTGGAAATGCCGATATCGCCGGAAAAGGCGGCAGCGGATTGTTCGTGCACTGTTGGCATGCCCGCCTTGAGGCCAAAGCGGCCCAGCATGATCTGCTGAAACTCTTCGGACCAGACCAGATTGGCCCGACCGGAAATGCCATCTCCGTCGGCGTCGTCCGGATCGGCAGCGGCAAGGATATCGGCGGTGGGGATCGCCTCAAGCAGGCCAAGGCCAATCATCGGCGGCGCCACGCGGGGGGACAGCATGGCGTTGGTGTGCAGCGGGCCGTAGCCCAGATCCTCGGCGCTGTAGATCGGTCTGCGCAGGGTGGCGGTTTCGCCACCATTCAGATCGACGGTCTCTTCTTCATATCGGATGCCAAGCCGGTATTCCGGGGAAATGCCTGGGGCCGAGAAATCCTGAAGCTGCTGCCCATAGGTGGGGTCGGGGGCCGTGCCGATATAATCCTTGATTGCCTGAACCTGCTCGGGCACCGGACCGGGAACTGAGACGCGCAGAAACATAGCGGCAGAGCGGTAATCCGGCCCCGCAGGCACATGGCCGCGCCCGTCCTTCAGATGGCAGCGCTGGCAGGAACGGGCGTTGTAAAGGGGGCCAAGCCCGTCAGAGGCGCGGGTGGAGGAGGGCGAGAACACCCAGATCTTCTTAAACAGCCCGTTGCCCAGCTTGAATTCCAGCTCCTGCTCGAAAGACAGGTTGGCGGAGTGCTGGGAAAACGCCTCATCGTCGCTGCGGGCGCGTGTTGTCGTCGCGCCAGCAGGATGGGTTTCATAGGCTTCGGGAGCCGAAAAATCCGTGGCAGGGGCCGTCACGGCGCGGATCCGCTGGCTGTCCTCGGTGGTGCGGGGGATCACATCCAGATGCGGATCGCCAAGGGGCAGGCTGGTCAGATCCAGCGCCTGTCCGGCGTTGGCTGCGACAAGCGCCGCAGCCAATAGGAGGTTACTCTTCAGCCTCTTCCATCTTGGTGGCGTTGAGTTGTGCATAGTTTTCGGCACCGATCCGCTCGTGCAGGTCCAGCTGTGTCTCAAGAAAGTCGATATGGCCCTCTTCATCGGCCATCAAGGCTTCGAACAGCTTCATGGTTACGTAATCGCCTGCGGTGTCGCAGGCTTCGCGGGCTTCCTTGTAGAGCGCGCGGGCGCTGATTTCGGCCGCAAGATCGCATTCCAGCGTTTCCTTGGGGTTCTGGCCAATGCGAAGGGGGTCCAGTTTCTGCAGGTTGGGATGGCCGCCAAGGAACAGGATCCGTTCGATCAACTTGTCCGCGTGCTGCATCTCTTCGATGCTTTCCTCGCGGCTTTTCTTGGCCATGCTGCCCAGCCCCCAGTCTTCCTGCATGCGGAAGTGAAGCCAGTACTGGCTGACAGCGGTCAGTTCATGGCGCAAGGCCTTGTTGAGGTAGTCGATGACGATTGGGTCGCCCTTCATGGCTGTTCTCCTGTCCGAGTGGCTTGCGTAGGTTCTGCAACTGCGCAGGTACACTTACCTTAGCATTGCCGCGCATCGTGTCGAGGAAGAGCGGCATGCATCCGCCACAATCAGCGGCTTTGCCAAGCGCATGGTAGATTTTGCCGGGGGTGATGATCGTCCGGGGATCTGCGGCGCGCATCCAGTCGATGGCGGCGTGAATGTCGTGATCGGTGATCTGTGTGCAGTGGCAGACGATCATGGCCTGGCTCCCTTGGAGGTGGCAAAGGGGATCTCGATTCCTGACATCAGGTATCTGACAAAAATAGTCAGGTGGCAAGGGGTAATGCTGACTATTTTTATCGGAGATAGTCCTTGGCACAGTGTCGCTGGTCCAATGGGGGCAGCAGGGCGCATGAAAAAGGGCCGCAGAAACTGCGGCCCAGTCGGGTTCTGTTGCGAAAAGCAGTCAAAACCGAGGGATCGTTCAGCCGCCAAGCGGAATGATCAGGCTCACACCCAGCGTCGTGTCGGCAACGCCGGTGTCTTCGACCTGGGCCAGAGCTCCGGACAGGGTCATGCCGTTCTGGAATTCGTAATCCGCGCCAACCGAGATCAGATCGGTGTCGCCTGCGCTGTCCAGATCACGGTGGGCTAGGGTGCCGGACAGGGTCCATTGGCCAATACCATAGGCCGCGTTCAGCGTGGCATAGGTGGCGTCATCCGCGCCGCCGCCAAAGTTGGAGAAGGAGGCAACCTCTGCGAAGACATCAAACCCGTCTGCAAAGGAATGGCCGATGCCGGCGACGAAGCCTTGTTCGTCATCCACATCGCCAGCGCTTGCGCTCAGATGGCGGGCGCCAATATGGAACCGGGTTGCGCCGACGCTATGCGCCCATTGGATGGCAAAGTTGTCCAGCTCGCCGGTGTTGCCTGCGCCGCCCGCAGCGGCGGTATTACGGCCCCGGTCGAACCAGGCCGAACGGCTGAGACCGGTGTCATCCGCATAGAAGACGCCAAAGGACAGGGTGCCCGCGCCATTGAGCTCTACATCAGCCAGGACACCGATCTGTTCGGCGAGTTCATAATCTTCGGCCAGGGTGCCGCCAAAGAAACCCGCTGCATCGTCCCATGCGGTGCCGAACACGGGGTGGAGTTTACCAATGGAGACGGTGGTTGCTTCGCCGGTGCCAAAGCTGAGGCCGATCTCTTCGATGTAGAGGCCGATGTCGTCAAAGCTGCGGTCGGCAGTGGCGTCAGTCACGCTTTCGGCGGTGAGGGTCGAGAACAGCGAAACGCCATTGTCGAAGGTATAGGTGCCGGTGGCTGTGATGGTCGCGTAGGTGTCGCGGATTTCGTTCGCGGCCACGTCCGAAGAGATGATCTGCTCGTTGCCGATTTCGATTTCACCTTCCCAGGTGAATTCGGCCTGTGCCGCCGTTGCGGAAAACACGAAAGGGGCGCCGAAAGCCAGCGCCGCAGCCAGAGTCTTGTTCATAGTACTGTCCTGATATTTGGATACCGGGCGGCGTATCTGGCTGCGGTTGTCGGCTGGGCCGCCCGGAGATTTTTTGAGTTATTGGAAGACGGCGCCCGGATTGTCGAGCGAGTCGGAGCCTTCGAATTCGACGTCGGTCAGTTGCAACGTTGCAACCGCGCGTTCGATCGAACGGGTCTGGTCGATCAGACCGTTCACACCGCCCATCACCAGCGCTTCGCCTGCGGCATTGCCCTGTTCCAGCATCTGGTCATAGGAGAAACCGGCCTCGGCTGCGGTCTTGATCCGACCAAGCGCCTGCATGGTGTCGGCCAGCTTGCCGCGCAGTTCCGCGTCCAGATCGGCATCGGCTGAGGCAACAAGATCCGAGAGCGAGGCGCCGGAGACGAGCTCACCGTTCACCCGCACGTATTCGCCCAGATAGACGTTCTGAATGCCAAGCCCATCGTAATAGTGGCTGTTGTGGGTGTTGTCGGAAAAGCAGTCGTGCTCTTCCTCGGGGTCGTTCAGCATCAGGCCAAGGCGCATCCGCTCACCGGCCTGTTCACCGTAGGAGAGCGATCCCATGCCGGTCAGCATTGCGACGATGCCTGCGCCTTCATCGGCCATCAATTCGGCGCGGGCGGCGCCACCCTCGGCCCATTGTGCGGCCATCCAGTCCAGATCGGAGACCAACAGTTCGGTTGCGGCCTGCAGGTAGGCGCCGCGCCGGTCACAGTTGCCGCCGGTGCAGGCCTCACCCTTGGCGTAATCGGTCCATGGGCGGTTGCCCGCGCCATGATCGGTGCCATTCAGATCCTGGCCCCAAAGCAGGAATTCGATGGCGTGATAGCCGGTTGCCACGTTGGCCTCGACGCCGTCTGCCTCGTGCAGGGTGTCTTCCAGCAGTGCCGGGGTGATGTCGCTGGTGTCGATGGTCTGGCCTGACAGCTCAAATGCGGGATTCGCGATCACGTTCAGCGCGGCCAGTGCGTTCTCATCTGAAGGGCCGCCATAGGAGGCATCCACGTAGTCGATCAGCCCTTCATCTAGCGGCCAGGCGTTCACCTTGCCTTCCCAGTCGTCGACGATGGCATTGCCGAATCGGAAGGCTTCGGATTGCTGGTAAGGCACGCGTGCGGCCAGCCAGGCGGTGCGGGCGGCTTGTAGAGCTTCGGCCGAGGGCTCCGCCACCAGCGCATCAACAGCCGCCTTCAGCCGCTGGGCGGTGGTCAGGCTGTCCTGATAGGTCGCCTGGGCGATATTGGCATAGGTGGTCAGAACGGCGCCTTTTTCGGGGGCCACTGGTGCGGCCATTGCGGCAGAGCCGCCCATGGCGAGGGCTGTGAGAGCGGTTCCGGTGAGAAACAGCGATTTCATCGGGGTTATCCTTGCTTGGTTGGATCGGAAGATTGAGGGGCGCAGGTCGTGCGTAGGCTGTGGCGAGCCTCTGAGGTTATTTCGTGAGGATCAGCTTCCCGGCGCGGGTGATGCGCAGGCTGTAGATCTGGCCGTTCAGCAGAATGCGTGCCTGAATGCCGCCGCGCGTCAGGTCTTCGGCGTGATACGTGGGGAATGCTTCCGTCGTGGCGGTGGTGGCCACGGGTTCAGATGTAATCTGGTTCATGATGAGTGCCCATTTCTGAAATCCGCCCTGTCAAATTCGGCCCGGTCCAGCAGCCATTCCAGGCAGAACCCCGAAAGGCTGCCCAAGCGCGCAAATACTTCGAGCCAGATCTGGGACAGGCTGTCCTGATCGTCAGGTTCGGATGCGGTGGGCGCGGGGCCAGGAGCGATGTTCGACATGATGACGCAATGTGGTTGTCTCGGTTCGTTCGGGCTGGCCTGACAGATCAGGTTGGCTGGATTGCGTTATACCTGATTTATTTACTCACCTTTGTCAATCCGACTTTTTTACTCGGAAATTTGCGCCGGGCGGCTCGCCTTGGTGTGGATTGTTTCTAAAATCCAGGGAAAGGCGCAGTTTTTGTGCGGTCTGTTGCTATCACGTGTCTGCCGCCCGGCTGCAATATGGCGCCGCGCGGTCTGATGTTTGCTAAACTTAGGCCGAGTCGCTCAGGTGGCAGCAGACACAATAAAAAGGCCGCCAATTTGGCGGCCTTTGAAATTTGATAGATTGGGCGTTGCTTAGTCGCGGGTGCCCGAGAACCGTTCCTGCCAGTCTTCGCGCTGCTCGTCTGCGATCTTCGCGAACAGAACCTCCGGCACGGTGAAGCCGTGCCCGGCGGGCAGGGCCGAAAGGGCCGCAGCAACATCGGTGGGCCAGCCCATGTCCGAGCTATTCAGCGCTTCCATCAGCTTGGCGCTGGCCTGCGGGATGAAGGGTGCGCTGAGCACGGCATAGAAGCGGATCAGGTTGAGGCCGAGACGCACCTGCGCAGCGGCGCGCTCGGGGTCTTCCTTGAACACCGACCAGGGCGCGGCCGATTGCAGGTATTCGTTGCCCGCAACCCAGATCGCGCGCAGCTCCTGCGCCGATTTGCGCACCTCCATCGCGCCCATCTGCTGCTCATAGGCGCGCAGGCGGGTAGTCAGCTCTTCGATCAGCGCCGTTTCCTGTTCACCGTATTCGCCGCCCGCCGGAACCTCTTCGCCGAACTTGGAACGGCAGAATTTGGTGATACGGGAGACGAAGTTGCCGAGGACATCCGCCAGATCCTTGTTCACCGATTGCTGGAAGTTCTCCCAGGTGAATTCGGAATCGCTGCTTTCCGGAGCATGGGACAGCAGCCACCAGCGCCAGTAGTCGGCGGGCAGGATTTCAAGCGCCTGATCCATGAAGACGCCGCGCCCCTGGCTGGTAGAGAACTGACCGCCGTCATAGTTGAGGTAGTTGAACGACTTCAGGTGATCGACCAGCTTCCACGGCTCACCCGACCCCAGAATGGTCGCCGGGAAGGACAGGGTGTGGAAGGGGACGTTATCCTTGCCCATGAACTGGACGTATTTCACATCTTCGGCGCCTTTGTCGGTGCGCCACCAGCGTTCCCAGTCGGCGTCCGTTTTGCCATGGGCATCGGCCCATTCCTTGGCGCAGGCGATGTATTCGATGGGGGCATCGAACCAGACATAGAAGACCTTACCTTCCATGCCGGGCCAGTCTTCGTCGCCCTTCTTGACCGGGATGCCCCAGTCAAGATCACGGGTAATGCCGCGGTCCTGCAAGCCGTCGCCATCGTGCAGCCATTTCTTGGCGATGGAGGTCGTCAGGACGGGCCAGTCGGCCTTGCTGTCGATCCAGGCGTCCAGTTGGTCCTTCATGGCGGACTGGCACAGGTACAAGTGCTTGGTCTCGCGCACTTCCAGATCGGTGGAGCCGGAGATGGCCGAGCGCGGATTGATCAGATCGGTGGGATCGAGCTGCTTGGTGCATTCCTCGCACTGATCGCCGCGCGCCTTCTCGAACCCGCAGTTGGGGCAGGTGCCCTCGATATAGCGGTCGGGCAGGAAACGGCCATCGGCGTTGGAATAGACTTGTTTCTCCACCACTTCACGGATCAGCCCGGCCTCGGCCAGCTTGCCCGCGAAATGCTGGGTCAGCGCGTGGTTCTGCGGGCTGGAGGAGCGCCCGAAGTGATCGAAGCTGAGGCAGAACCCCTTGGCGATTTCGGCCTGAACCTCGTGCATCTCGGCGCAGTATTCCGCGACCGGCTTGCCTGCCTTGGCAGCGGCCAGCTCAGCCGGGGTGCCATGCTCGTCGGTGGCGCAGAGGAACATTACCTCGTTGCCGCGGCCACGCTGATAGCGCGCGTAAAGATCGGCAGGCAGCTGGCTGCCCACGAGGTTGCCCAGATGTTTGATCCCATTGATGTAAGGGATCGCCGAGGTAATCAGAATGCGTTCCATACCATCCATCCACATGTCGCTTTGCCTGACCCTCTATCGCATGGCGCGGGCGGCGGAAACCCCGCCTTTGCCATTCGCGCGAAATCCAACAGAAGTCGAAACATGTTCAAGGTTTTCCTTGAGTATCAAACGGTCCCCGGCCATCGTACCCTCAGGTTGTACAGGGTGCGGGATTGAAACGGTCAATAACCCTGCCCATATTTATTGTATACTACTGCATACTTTATGTATCCTGAGTTGTGAGGTCCGTTTCTACATGCTGCAATTTCTGCTCGACGGAGCCTTTGCCCCGTTCACATTGGCGCTTGCGCTGCTGACCGGCTTGATGGTGCTGGAATTGGTGGCCTTGCTCTTGGGCGGGAGCCTGATCGGCGCTGACAGTGATGCAGATCTGGATATCGATGCGGGCGATGTCGGCGACTTCGATCTTGATCTGGATGGTGCGGAACTGGGCGGGGTTGAGGGCATTGATGCTGCGGATCTGGACCTGCCAGATGCAGAACTGGATCTGGAACTGGCACCTGATGCACCTGCAGATGCAGGTGTTTCGCCCCCTACAGGCCTGGCATCCTGGCTGGGGCTGGGCCGCATGCCGACGGTGATCTGGCTTGGGGCTATTTTGCTCGGCTTTGGCCTTTCGGGTATGGGCTTGCAGGTGGCGCTGTCCTCGCTCTTTGGGCTGCTTGCCCCGGCTTGGGGCGCAGCCATTCCAGCAGGCGCCTTTGCCTTTTGGTTCGCACGGGTTTTTGGGGCTGCCTTTGCGCGCGTCTTGCCGCAGACCGAAACCGAGGCACTGTCCGAGCGCAATCTGGGCCGCCGCCGCGGTATTGTCACCCAAGGCACCGCCGCCAGGGGGCGCCCGGCTGAGGTGCGAGTCATGGATGGCTATGGCAATGCCCACTACTTGCGCGCCGAACCTCTGAAAGATGGCGATACCATCGCTCAGGGCACCGAGGTTCTGGTGATCCGGGATCGGCGCAGGGGGAGTTACGTGCTTGTTGCCGTCTCCGAATAAGCTTGACGATAAAATTCTAACTTTTGTCCCACAGGGAGGTTTCTCAATGGAGTTTGAGTTTCTGTTGATTGTTGTTGTTACCGTAATTATTTTTCTTGCCCTGTTCGGGCTTGTTATTGGTCGCCTCTACCGGCGCTCTACCCGCGAGATCAGTCTTGTGAAAACAGGGGCTGGCGGCAAAAAGGTGATCATGGATGGTGGCACGATCGTTGTGCCCCTGTTGCATGAGGTTAGCCCGGTTAACATGAAGACCCTGCGCCTTGAGGTGAAGCGCGACGGCGAGGCGGCATTGATCACCCAGGACCGGATGCGCGTCGATGTGGGTGTGGAATTCTACGTCTCGGTAATGGCCACCACAGAAGGGATCGCCCGTGCGGCTCAGACCCTTGGCAGCCGGACCTTCGATGTGGAGCAGCTGCGAGAAATGATCGAGGGTAAGCTGATCGATGGTTTGCGCGCCGTGGCCGCCCAGATGACCATGGATGGCCTGCATGAGAACCGCGCTGACTTCGTTCAGGAAGTGCAGAATGCGGTTTCCGAGGATCTGCTCAAGAACGGTCTGTCGCTGGAATCCGTTTCCTTGACTGCGCTCGACCAAACCCCGTTCGAGGCGCTGGATGAAAACAACGCCTTTAACGCGGTGGGGATGCGCAGGCTGGCAGAGGTGATTGCGACCTCGAAGAAAGAACGCGCCCAGATTGATGCAGAGGCGGATGTCGCCGTGCGCCGCGCCGCGATGGAGGCCGAGCGTCAGAAGCTGTTGATCGAACAGGACGAGGAACAGGCCCGGATCGAGCAAAAGCAAAAGGTGGAAACCCTGCGTGTGGCGCAAGAGGCCGAGATCGCTGCCCGCACCGAGGACAGCGTGCGTGAAACCGAACGCGCCCGGATCGCGCGGGAAGAGGCCATTCGCGCTGCCGACATTGAGCGTGAGCGTAAGATCCGTGAGGCCGAAATCTCCAAGGAGCGGGAGTTGGAGGTCGCTGAGCAAGAGCGCCAGATCATCATCGCGCAGAAATCCGAAGAGGAAAGCCGCGCCCGTGCCTCGGCGGATCTGGCCCGTGCCGAAGCCACCAAGGCAACCGAAGCGGTGGCAACCGCCCGCCAGGTGGCAGAGGCCGAGCGTCAGAAGCAGATCGTTCTGATCGAAGCCACGCGCGAGGCGGAACGTCAGGCCACCGGCATTCGTCTGGCTGCCCAGGCGGAGAAGGAAGCCGCCGCCGACCGCGCCGAAGCGCGCCGTGAAGAGGCGCAGGCCGAAGCCGATGCACTCAACATCCGCGCCGAGGCCAAGAAGAACGACATGCTGGCCGAGGCGGAAGGTAAGCGCGCCATCGTTGAGGCAGACAATGTCCTGTCTGAGGCTCAGATCCGCTTCAAGGTCGATCTCGCCCGGATCGAAGCGATGCCCTCCATCGTGGCGGAAATGGTCAAACCTGCTGAAAAGATCGACTCGATCAAGATCCATCAGGTCGGGGGCATGGGTGTTGGCGCAGGCGGTGCAGGCTCCGTGGCCGCACAGGCGGGTGGCGGCGACAAGCCCGTCGTCAATCAGGCGCTCGATTCCATCATGGGCATGGCGGTTCAGATGCCTGCCCTGAAGAAGCTGGGCGAAGAACTGGGCCTGTCCATGGAGGATGGGGTGGCCGGGATCACCAGCGGCGCTTTGGGGGTGTCATCTGGACCTGCCAAAGAGACGGTGGAGGCCGAGGCATCGGCGGCAGAAGAAGCGGCTGATGAGGTGGAGACGCCGCTGGCCTAGATCGCCTGGTTGCACACATTGTATGAAAGGGCCGGATTTCTCCGGCCCTTTTTCGTGGGATCTAGCGTTTCTCGCGCGAGCCTTTCATCAACCGTCCGATGGTAAAGGAAGTGCGCGGGGCGTAGACGTAGTTGGTGCGTTCGTCCGGGGTCGGGCGCGAGCGCATGCGCGACAGGCCGAACAGGATCAGCCCAAAATGGCCAACTGCGATAAAGGCAAACAGCGCCTTGGGTCCGTAGCCGCTGATCAGTGCGGAGGATACATAAGGCGCAGCGATGGCGCCGAGCGCGTAAAAGAACATCAGTGCGGCAGAGAGTTCGACCCGCTCGTCTGATGTGGCAAAGTCATTGGCATGGGCCGATGAGACCGAGAACACCGGGAAGGCGGTGAAGCCAAACAGCCCTGCCATCATCATGGTGGCCTCGGTGCTTTGACCCGATATGAGGATCGTCAGGCCGCAAGACATAATGGCGGCTGCCGACAGCCAGATCAGCACCCAGCGGCGGTCATATTTGTCCGCAAGCCAGCCCACCGGGTATTGCGCCAGTGCGCCGCCCAGCACGAAGGCCGCAAGGAAAAAGGCGACCTGGTTCAGCTCCAACCCAACTTCGGTGCCGTAGATAGGCCCCACCATCCGGAACGAGGCGGCGCCGATCGCGGCGACGATGACGCCGACAACGGCCAGTGGCGAACAGCGCCAGGCCAGCCCGGGCCGCAGGCGCGGCGCGGCTGGGGTTGCGGGCTGGCTGTTGCGGGTCAGGGTCAGCGGCAAGAGCGCGGCGCAGCAGAGCAGGGCCAGAAGGTTGTAGGAGACGTAAGAGGCCGGTGGCAGTACCGCGATCATCATCTGCGCCGCAAGGGAGGCGATCAGGTCGGCCAGCCGGTAGGTGCCCATGGCCCGGCCACGGCTTTCGTTGGTGACCTTGGCGTTCATCCAGGCTTCGATCACCGTGTAACAACCAGCCACCGACAGCCCGGATGCGATGCGCATCGCGGCCCAGGCCAGCGGCGCTTCGGTGAGGGTGTGTCCGATCAGGCCCATCGCCCCGAGGGCGGTGCAGACGGCAAATGCGCGGGAATGGCCCACCGTGCCCATCAGCCGTGGGGCCCACCAGCAGCCGATGAAAAAGCCCAGAAAATGCGCAGACCCCAGTAGACCGATTTCCTGCTTGTCAAAGCCGAGCGTCAGGCCCGAGATCGCATCCAGCGGTCCGACGCCGCCAGCAGAGAGCTGCAACAGAATGACAGAAAGGAACAGGGCGGCAAAGGAAAGGATCAGGCGCATGGTGTTGCCGACTGTGCCAATGCGCATGGGGATTGCTAGCCCTTTTCGTCAGATCATGTCGTATTCAGCTAACTTTTTTGATTTGCTTCCCGGCTTCTTCCATTGGGGGCGTGCCTCGGCTCTGGCCTTGGTCCTGTCCGGGGGAGGGAGCGGACGTGTCAGGGGCGACAGTTTCCGTCAAAGGGCTGCCCGGAGCCCGTTGTGTCAGCTGCCAGCTGCGCGGGGGCAGGGCGCGGGCGCGCAGCCGGTCCAACTGCCAGATACGATTGCGGTACTGATGCGCGGGGCGCATGGTCCAGCGGCTTTCGATGCCCTGGGCGCCACCCGCGCCGGGCGTCAGCAGCAGCGCCAGCGGCGCGTTTCCGTCCATCGCCAGAGGCCCGCCCGCCGCAGCTGCCATATGCAGGCGCCGGACCGGGGTGATGGCCGGGGGGGCGGGCAGGGCCGCGATGACAAGCGGGGTGGCGCCGCTACGCAGGGCTTCCTCCATGGTCCAGAGAACATCTTCGGGTCGGGGGGCTGTCACCCAGAGAAACCGGGACGGATCCGCAAAATCCACCATGCCGTCGGGGTTCAGTTCTGCGGCGTCCCGGGGCGGAGAGATCCACAGCACTGGCCCGGCCATCGCCCCGGCCAGCCAAAGCGCGAAACTGTACCGGGCGCTACCACAGGCTTCATGCGCTCGACCGCGCTGCAGGGCGATATCCCCGAGCAGGATGACGCTGGCCTTTCGCTGTCGTTGGCCAGAGGTGGAACCAGAGGCTAGTCCGGTAGGCAGCTGTGGAGGGATGGGGTGAATCGACATGGTTGTCAGATTACAGTGTTCGCTTTTTGTTCTCAATATTGTTTGGCGGGAGTGCAGCAGAAAGGGCAAGGCATGAAGGAGGGGGAATGGGGCAAAAGGAAAGCGGCACGGGAGGGCCGTGTCGCTTGCCTTTTGCCGCTCAGGGCGTGTGATATCTGGCGGTGGGTCAGCTCTCGCGGGGGACGACGGCGCCGCCCTCTTCGGCCCATTTGGTAAATCCGCCTTCCAGATGCATGACCGGGGACAGGCCCATCTCCATCGCCGCGCGTGCGCTCAGCGCCGAACGCCAGGCACTGGCGCAGTAAAACACATAGGTTTTGTCCTGGTTGAAGATGGGCTTGTGATAGGGGCTGTCCGGGTCGATCCAGAATTCAAGCATGCCGCGCGGGCAGGAAAACGCGCCGGGGATCATGCCCGAGCGCTGCAGCTCACGAATATCGCGCAGATCGACAAAGACGTAAGACTCGTCCTGGGCTTTCTCTTTGGCGTCCTCCACGGACATGGTGTCAACCATGGCGTTGGCTTCGGCAAGCAAGGCCTTGATGC